>DASZLQ010000219.1:0-2772 GCA_035552295.1 Mycobacterium sp.
CGCTCGACGTAGGACAGCCCGGCATCGCCCAGCGGCCAGCTGGTCCCGGTGGCGTAGACCACGGCGTTGTTGCCCAGCAGGATCATCGCGTCGACGCCGCGTTGTGCCATCGCCGACCGCAGCCGAGCCCCGGTCTCGCGACGCATGCGGGCAAGGTCGGGTGTTTCGGGAATCACCAGGCCGTTACCGGTGCTGGTGCCCGCTTGCGCGAACGTTGTCATCGTGCCGCCACTTACAAACCCAAGAAATTCGTGATGTTTCCACTGACGATCCGCGCCGCGTCGGCCGGCCCGACAGCGTCGACAACAGCCGCCAGCGACTTCTCCGAATAGCCATATGTGCTTTCGTTATGCGGGTAGTCGCTCGACCACATCACCTTGTCCACCCCGATCTTGTCGATCAGCTGCAGACCCAGTGGGTCGACCATGAACGAGGCGCTCATGTGGTTGTCCCAGTAGGAGCGCACGTCGTGCTGCAGCGGCCGGTTGAACATGTGCTGATAGGACGCCACCAGGTGCTCGGCGTCCTGCAGCGCCCACGGCACCCATGCGATCCCACCCTCGAACCAGCCGATCCGCAGCCCCGGGTGCCGATCGAGGATGCCGCCGAAGATGTACTTGGAGAAGGTCTCCCGGAATCCGTCGATGTTGATCATCATCCCGACGACGACGCTGTTGAACTCGCACGGGCTTTTCGGCGGGGTCTCCCCAATGTGGTGCGCGACCGGCAGGCCGGAGGCCTCGATCTCGTCCCAGACGGCGCTCATCGAAGTGCTCGAGTAGTCGATCGGGTTGCCGTCGTCGTCCTTGCCAGGGTTCAGCGGCATCAGGAACGTCTTGAGCCCCAACGATTTCAGCTCGGCCAACGTCTTCTTTGTGCCTTGCGGATCCCACCAGTTGATCAGCCCGGCACCGTAGAAGTGGCCGTTCGAACGTTCTTGTAGCTCCGCGATGTACTCGTTGTAGATGCGGAAGGCGAGCTCGCGAAGTTGCTTGTCCGGATAGTGGAAGAGCGCGAGTACCGCGTTGGGGAACGCCAGTTCCTTGTCGACGCCGTCGTCGTGCAGCTCCTGGATCCGGGCCTCGATGTTGGTGCTCGCGGCTCCGGGCAGGTCGTCGTACTGCATCAGCACCGCGCTGAAGTCGCCCGGCAGGAACGACTGCCCTTTGCGCCCGACTTGGTACGCGCCGTCCTCGTACCAGATTCGTGGCGCCTTGTCCTTGAGGTCGTCCGGGAACCGTTCGTAGAAGATGTCGGCGGCCAACGAAATGTGGTTGTCCGCGGAGAAGACTACGGTCCCTTCGGGCAGACCCACGTTGGCGCCGTGGGCGTGCCCGCGGCGATCCTTCGGTGCGCCAAAACCTTCGGGCGGGTAAAGCGAAACGGGGCTTGTTTGAGTCGTCATCATTGACCCTCCATTCGGATCGGCATTTTGAGCGTAGCCAGCTTGAGTTACCAGGTCACCGGTAATTCGTAGACGCCGTAGGCGAGCCGGTCGTCCTTGAACGGGATGTCCTCGATCGGGATCGCCAACGCCAGCGTCGGGAGGCGGCGGAACAGCGTGCGGAAGACAATTTGCAACTCTGCGCGTGCGAGCTGCTGGCCCACGCACTGATGCCGGCCGTAACCGAATGCCACGTTGCGGTCGGCCCCCGAGCGGTGCAGATACAGTCGGTCCGGTTCGGGGAAGGCGTTTGCATCCCAGTTGGCCGGAGCCAAGTCGATAATGATGCCTTCGCCGGCGCGGATGACCTCGCCAGCGATATGGATGTCTTCGACCGCGACACGGCGCTGACCGTTCTGGATGATGCTGAGGTAGCGCAGCAGCTCCTCGACGGCGCTTGCGATGATTTTCGGGTCTTCGGCATCGCGGATGACGGCCAGCTGCTCGGGATTTTGCAGCAAGGCAAGCACACCGACACCGATCATGTTCGAGGTGGTCTCGTGTCCGGCGATAAGCAGTCCCGTACCCAGCTGCGCGGCTTCTTTGACGCTGAGCTCGCCGGCCTTGACCCGTTCGGCAAGGTCGGAGACCGCATCTTCGGCCGGATTGTCCATTTTGGCCTCGACCAGCTGGGCTAAATATTTGTGCAGGCTGATCGCGCCCTTCACGGTGTCCTCACCGGTCGCGTAGCGCGCCAGCCCCACGTTGGCGTGGTGCTGGAACATCTCGGCGTCCTCATAGGGCACCCCGAGCAGCTGGCTGATCACCAGCGACGGGACCGGCAGCGCCAGCGCGGTGACAATGTCGGCCGGCTGCGGGCCTGCCAGCATCGCGTCGATGTGGTCGTCGGTGATCTGCTGGATGTTCGGGCGTAGACCTTCCACCCGCTTGAACGTGAACGGCTTCGACAACATCCGCCGGAACCGGGTGTGCTCTTCACCGTCGGCGGTGAAGACCGATCGCGGACGCTTGTGCACCGTGGACAACATGCCCGCGTTCCAGTGCGGAAACCCGGGCACCCGATCGTCGACGCTGACCCGCGAATCGGAGAACAGCTCACGCACCTCCTCGTAGCCCGTGATGAGCCATGGTGTGCTGCCGTCCCAGATCCGAACCCTGGACAGCGGCTTGCTTTCCGCCAGCGCCATCACGTCCGGGGGCGGGGCGAAGGGGCAGCGCGCATTCCTGGCCATCGGGTACTCAGGGATCTCCGAAGCCGTGGTGGTGCTCGTCAGTGTTTCCGACATTTCATTCCTCGATATAGATGGCCTGCGCCGGGCATGCTGCGGCTGCCCGACGTGCGCCCTCGGTCTGCTCGGCCGATGGGT
>DASZLQ010000220.1:0-2135 GCA_035552295.1 Mycobacterium sp.
TATCGGTCTTTGTTGTTGGTATCCACGATGGTCCAGTGGCGCGCATAGTCGGGGTCGTCGGGCAGGGTGGGCCGGGCGATGACGCGGTGCCGGCGGCGCCCGACCTGGATTTCGCAATCGGGATGGGCCTTCAGGTTCGCCAGCCAGGTCGGCGATTTGGGGCGGCCGCCGTTGGAGGCGACGATCAGGTAGTCGTCCCCGTCGCGGGCGTAGGTCAGCGCGGTGGTGCGGGGCAGACCGGTGCGCCGGCCCGCGGTGCGTAGTAGCAGCGTGGGGTTGCCGAACAGCAGCCGATGGCCCAGCAACCCGTCGGTGTGTTGGTAGATCCATTGATGGACGCGCAAAATGCGCGGGAAGAGGCCGCTCATGAAGAATCCTTTCGCGGTTGTGCCGCAATCGCGGTGAACATCGCATCAAGCGAGCGCAGCAGGCGCTCGTGGGGGAAGTCTTTCGGAGATACCAGCAGTAGCCGACCCGATTCCCACAGCACGGCCAGCAGGTGATGGGCCAGCAGTTCCGGATCGGTGTGCCGGCCGGTGGGGCAGGACTGTCGCAGTGCTGCGTCGAATTCCCGCACGATTCGGGCGCGGACACGGGCGACGTGTTTGTGGAGCGTGGGTGTGAAGCTGTCGGCGATCATGAAGATTGACCGCCATCGTTGCGGCGCCGCGGCGACCGAGTGCAGGTAAATGTCGAATAGGTGGTGGAACGCGGTGGCGAGGTTGTCGTCTCCTGGGGCGGGCATGGCGTCGAGGATCTGAGCCAGCGCTCGCTGCTCCTCACGGTCGAGTGAGGCGCGCAGCATGTCGTTGGCGTCGGTGAAATGGCTGTAGACCACTGGCCGGGTGACACCGGCCCGGCGAGCGACCGCGTCCATGCTGACCGCGCCGACGCCGTTGCTATCGATGACGTCGAGCACGACATCCAGGAGTTGTTCGCGCCGCTGATCGGGCAAGAGCCGGGGGGCGTACGGGCGGTTGCGCCGCGCCGTGGCCTCGCTCATGCGGGTTCTCCTCTCGGTCGCAATCGCCTCTCTTGACAGAAGCTACACCAGTAAAGCTACAGTAGTGTAGCTTTGAGCGACGGCACCGGAGCTTTGTTGTGAAATGCGAGGAAGTGATGGACGACAGCGACCTCACGACGCCGCCCGCAGGGGCGCAGCTGGACATCGAGGTGCGCGCGCGGCAGATCGCCGGTTTGGCTCGCGACATGGCAGATGAGATCGAGGCCGACCACAGACTGCCCGCTGAACTGGTTGGGGCGCTGCGGGATTCGGGTCTGCTGCGCGCGGGTGCGCCGGTGGAGGTCGAAGGTCTGGAGTTGGCCCCCGGGACGGCGTTGCGCTGCGCTGAGGAGGTGGCGCGCGGGGATGCGTCGGCCGGCTGGTGTGTGTCGATCGCGATGACCAGTAGCTTGCTGGTGGCCTATCTGCCGCCGGTAAGCCGCGACGAGCTGTTCGGTGCGGGGCGCGGCGTGGCCGCGGGCGTGTGGGCCCCGCATGGCAAGGCCCGACCAGCCGCCGGCGGCGTGATCGTGTCGGGACGGTGGGCGTTCTGCAGCGGCATCTCGCACTCCGAGGTGATGTTCGCCGGCTGCCTGCTCGACGACCGGCCAGCCGTGGTCGCCCTGCCCACCGAGCAGCTCCAGGTCCTCGACACCTGGCGCACCCTCGGTCTGCGCGGCACCGGCAGCCACGACGCGGTAGCCGACAACGTATTCGTCCCGGACACGCACGTGGTGTCGATATTCGACGGGCCGCTGGTCAACCGGCCGTTGTACCGGTTCCCCCCGTTTGGGTTCTTCGCAGCCTGTATCACTGCGGCCGCAATGGGCAACGCCCGCGCGGCGATCGACAACTTCGCCGATCTGGCCCGTACCAAGACGAGTGTCGCGTCGACTCGCACGCTGGCCCAGCGTCCTACCATCCAGTCAGCGGTCGCCGCCGCCGAATCCGCATTAGAGGCCGCGCGAGCATTGTATTACCAAGCCATCGAAAACGCTTGGCGGGCAAGCCAAGACGAGCTGCCGGTGCCGGTGGAGGCGCGTACCCGGCTGCGCCTTGCCGCTACCCACGGGGTGCGCACCGCCGCCGACGTGGTGCGCACCATGTATGACCTCGCCGGCGGCAGCGTCAT
>DASZLQ010000221.1:0-8923 GCA_035552295.1 Mycobacterium sp.
GATCCGGAACTGGTTGCCACGACCTTCGTCGGTGGCCTCAAACACTTGCCGGTTCGCTACTCGTTGGCATGAGCCGCCGGGAGTGAGTACTAGTGCCTCGAACGCGCTGCTGATACCGAGAACGCAATGTCGGCGCGCGAGATTGGTTCGGCGCACGCGCTGCAGGTCAGAATCGGTGTGAGCCGGCGGCGGCATTTCTCGTGGGTGAGTCGCACCGGAGGTCGGCCAGCGAATACCCAGCGGTCGCCCCATGCCAACACCGACAACGGCACCGGATAAAGATCCAGACCCTTCTCGGTCAGCCGGTATTCGTGGCGGGCGGGCCGCTGCCGGTAGGCAGTCCTGGTGAAGATGCCAAGTTCGACAAGACGCCGCAGGCGCTGGGTGAGGATGTTTGTGGCGATGCTCAATCGTTGCTGGAAGTCGTCGAATCGTGTTGATCCGTAAAATGATTCGCGAATCAGCAGTGCGCTCCAACGGTCACCCGTAACTTGCAGGGTCGCTGCGACCGGACTCGGGCACAAGCGCTGCAACCGCTGCAGATCTGGTGTCCGCTGACGTCGCAGCAGCAGCTCGGTCATCGGGCGGGGCCGTCGGTCAAAGCTCACGTCGCGGGCGTGCACCGACGCGTGGCACTCCCCACAGCGCAGTTCGCCGTGGATCCGATCGGCACACCCGCGGTGGGATGCTCGCACCGGGGCCTCGCCGGCGTCGTCGCACCACCGCTCGCCCCAGGCCATCGCGGTCATGATGCAGGCGACGAAGTCGTCGCCCATTTCGCTAAGTCGGTACTCCTGCTCGTGGCGCTCAATCAGCCCGTTCGTGCAGAGGCGGGATAGCCGCGCGCTGAGCGTCGACCGCGCGATGCCCAGCCGACGCTGGAATCCGTCGAACCGGCTGATGTCATCAACGATCGCCTCGCTCAACACCATCCATGACCAGGCGTCGCCAATGGTCTCTACCGCACCGAACACCGAGCAGTCCAGAACTGCCGGGCCGGAGGTTGCATGCATAGCCCCAACGATATCCGATGTTACTTGCATAACGAGACCACCATGGTTAAAGTCTCGTTACGCAAGTAACTGCCCGACGAAGGGAGCGACGATGCCCGACTACCAGAACTTGCTGTTCGACCGATCGGGCCCGATCACGACGATCACATTGAACCGGCCGCACAAGCACAACGCGCTCGATCGGGTGCTGTCCGATGAACTGAACCGGGCCGTTCGGCAGGTGCGCGACGACCGCGACTGCCGCATCCTCATCCTGCGTGGCGCCGGCGATACGTTCTGCGCAGGCGACGACATCGCCGAGTTCAGCACCTGGGGACCCGAGGACCCGTACTGGCAGGTGCGCCTCTACCAGGAGACCGTGCAGGTCATCGAGGATCTGACTCCGATCACGGTCGCCGCGGTTGATGGGGTGTGCACTGGCGGTGGGCTGGAACTGACGCTAGTGTGCGATTTCGTCATCGCCACCGACCGGTCCAGGTGGGGCATGCCCGAGATCGACTGGGACATCACCCCGGGCTGGGGCGGCACATCGCGGCTGCCGCGATTCGCCGGGCGACGTAAAGCCAAGGAGTGGAACCTGATTGGTGCGTTGTTCGATGCCGCGACCGCGGAGCGCCACGACCTCGTCAACCGGATCGTCGCGCCCGAGGAACTCAATACCGAGGTCGAGGCGCTGTGCAAAGTGATGCTGAGGAAGCACCCTCTCACGGTGCGGCGCACCAAGTTCATCATGAACAAGGGAGCCGACCTGCACATTTCAGGCGCGCTTGCGTTCGAAGTCCCGATCACGCCGTTTTCGGGTACGACGGGCATCGCCGACTTCACCGACCGGGACGCGCGTGCGCGGCGGCGCGAATTGTCGAGGGACTTCTGGCAAGACCGAGGAGCCAGGCAGTCAGCGAATCGTTGAGATGCGTGGTAGGTCGTGGTGGCAGTCAAATCCTTGCGCGCACGTAAGTGCAAGTCCCCCAAAGTCATTTAGGCGGTGAGAGCCAGCGCAGGTGCGCTGGTTGGGGATCTCGATGGGAATCGGCTGAGGCCATCCCGCTCGGGCGGGCCAACGGCGGGATTCTGTAGTCGGTGTCTTATGGCATCACCGGTAGGGACCAAAGGCCCCAAGTCGCGCCACACGCGTTCATAAGCTCGACAGTGGCATTGTCCCGCAGCATGATCCGAAATATGGATCGCATGCATGACACCAGCCGGTTGAACTCCGCTACACATCCGATGGTCACTTTAGCGATTGATGAGCACCATGGAAGGACATATCCGAGGGTTGAGTTGCAGTGGGGTAGTGCACATCCAGCCGGACTAGGCGTGGCTTATCGTCACCCGTCCGATTATTTGGTGCGCGAAACCAGTCAGGAGCTGGCGACAGCGCGGGCATTCTCCGACCTGGCAGACCAAGTTACTGCGCTATCTCGCGTCAGCAACTGAGCCCCGAGGACGGGGGAGCGCGCCCAGCCACGTTCGACAGTCTCTACCCGGCAGAGATTCGTGAACGAGTGCTAGCCGCCGAGTCACGAGCCATCGTTTGACGCGGCGTATAAATCGACGCATCGCGATGAAGGCCACGAATCCACCCTGCCCGATGCGGGAGATGGCGCCTCGAACGCTGAATGGCCCACCGCTCGTCAAGCTCGAAGAGCGACTGTCCGGTTCGGCTGGGATCACCACCGACAGGAAATGAGGTGACAGTGGCTTCTACACGTATCCGAAGTCCTGAACCGCGCGTCATCGACGTTCTGGCCACGATGCCTTCGTCGACGCTCCGAAGAATTCGGTATGACCGACCGGCCTGCGGCTCAACGCCTGAGCTGCAGGTAGGCGAGCGCGGAGCTTGCCGCGTTGGCCCCGCACATGCCGTGCGCACCGGGCCCGGGTGGTGCGGCCGCGGAGCAGATGTACATGCCGGGCACCCCGATCTTGTATGGCCACAGCGTGATGCGGGGTCCAAACGCCAATTGGCGGATGTCCTTGGCGCCGGTCATGATGTCGCCGCCTACATAGTTGGGGTTGTAGGCGTCCATCTGCGTGGTCGATCGAACCGTCAAGCCGACGATGCGTTCCCGGAAACCGGGGGCGAACCGCTCGATCTGGGTGATGATCGCCTCGGTCGCGTCGCCGGCATAGCCGTTCGGGACATGCGCGTAGCTCCACACCGGATGTGTATCGCCCACTGAGCGTTGCGGATCGGCCAGATACTGCTGACCGACCAGCACGAACGGCCGCTCGGGCATGCGGCCGGCGTGGATGTCGCGCTCGGTCGCGGCGAGTTCGGAGTAGGTCCCGGCCAGGTGCACCGTGCCGGCCCGGTGGGCGTCCGGATTCGTCCAGGGCACGCCGCCCTCGACCGCGAAGTCGACCTTGAACGCGCCGGGACCACGCCGGAAGCTGGTGAAGGCACGGGAAATTCGGCGCGGCAGACGGTCACCGAGGATCCCGGCGACCGCGCTCGGTGCCAGATCGAACATCGTGACGTCCGCGGGCGGCAGCTGCGACGCCGACCGGACCCGGACACCGGTCTCGATCTTGCCGCCCAAATCGCCCAGCAGCGCGACCATCGCGTTGGTGATCGCCTGCGATCCGCCTTCGGCCACCGCCCAGCCGTGCCGGTGGCCGGCCGCGATGATGCCCATCCCGATCGCAGAAGTCATCGGGTAGTGCAGCGGCCGGAAGGCGTGGGCCGCAACGCCTCCGAATAACGCCCGGCCTTCGTCCGTGCGGAACAGACGGGCGAACGTCGACCCGGGAAGCACGGTGGGCGCGCCGAACCGGGCCAGCATCAGCGGATGGTGCGGGAACCGGAGCAGGGGCCGCATGATGTCCTCGCTCAGCGCGTCGAACCGGGCGGCCGGGTAGCCGAACGCGAGCCGCCACCGCGACCCGTCGCGACCCAGACCGGCCGCGGTCTCTTCCACCGAGCGGTGCAGCACGCCGGCGCCGCCGCCGTCGAGGGGGTGCACGCAATCGACCTCCGGCCAGCGCCACGTCAGGCCGTACCGCTGCAGGTCGAAGCGGCCCAGGAACTGCGAGCCTACGGCCATCGGGTGGATCGCCGAGCAGTGGTCGTGCAGCAGGCCGGGGACGATCGCCTCGCCGCTGCGGGCGCCACCGCCGACCTCATCGGCGGCCTCGAGCACGGTGACCTGCACGCCTTCGGCGGCCAGGGCGAGGGCGGCGGCAAGCCCGTTGGGCCCGCCGCCGACCACCAGTGCGGTACTCATGCCAGCGCTCCGTGACCGTGCTCCTGATCTTCGGCGGCCGCCGTAGGAGTCGTGCCGCGCAGCGACCAGCTCACCTGAGTCGGGATGGGGCCGTTAGGCAGCCAGGGCTGCTCCTCGACCGCATCGGCGACCTTCCAGGTGCCACGCTCGACCACCCCGAGTGCGGCGTCGATCAACTGGTAGTGCTGGACGCCGCTGCCAAACGCTTCCGACTCCACCCAGGCTATGACGCACTCGCCCGGCTCGAATCCGGCTTCGCTCTGCACGGCCCGGATCATGTCTGCGTCATGCAGGTGGCCGTCGCCGAAGTTGAAGCCGATCAGTGAGTTGCAGGTGAACTCGCCCTCCCGGACCGTCCGGACGTCGATGTCGGGTAGGTGGCTCAACAGCAGCGAGTACAGACCGCGGGCCTGGCTGTGCATGCTTCGCCACGCGGTCGTCTTCTGCAGGGTGATCTCCGCCCACTTCGGCTCGTAGCCGGCCGCGATGAACTGGTCGATCTGGTTGGACGCAGAGCGGGTGACCTTGTTCAGTTTCTGCTCGGTACCGGGCGCGAAGGTCCATAACGCCGAGGCCCAGTTGCCCGCGTACTGCCGCATCGAAGGCAGGAAGGACACCTTGTCCGGCCGCAGATTGCCCAGGATCGGGTAGAACAGCAGCGCGGCCGCGACGATGAGGGCCAGCCAGGGCGGCGTCATGTCCCAGGGGGCGTATCCGTTCCAGTTCGGGAAGCCGAGGAACAGAAAAATCGTGGTGTAGGCGAAGACCACGTTCCATTCCAGCGGCACCGCAAGCGGGAAGGTCGTGATGATGAACAGATGGAAGCCCACCATCAACAACGCCGCAACCAGCGTCACCCACTTGTTGGTGGAGAAGAACAGGACCAGCGGAGCAATGATCTCGACCGTGGTGCCATTGACGTGTGCCATGAAGTCCGCCAGCCGCGACGGCCGCATGTCGCTCCCGAATTCGCGGTAGTGGGCCCGTCGCAAAAATTTGGGCGCGAATATCGTGTTGCTCACCATCGGCGGAATGACGTTGGAGAAGTGCTTACCGAACTTCGACCAGCCGGCACCGACCCAAACCACCACGATCACCATCTTCAGCGCGATGATCATGTTGACGAACGGGAACACGGCGAAGATGAGCAGGACCGGCAGGTACTGCTCGCCGCGGGAGGCCAGGAAGATGGTCTTGTCCCGCAGACCGATCAGCACCAGGAGCGCGATCGGCGCGATCAGCAGGCCCGGGTTCACCAGACCGGATGTGTTGTCCGGCACCGCCTTCGAGAGCGAGTCGCTGTGCACGCCTGGTGACAGCAGCGGGACGGCCAGGCTCACCAGCAGTGCCAGGTAGAGCGCGATGTCGAACCAGGTGCGCCGGTCGCCGTTGGTGAACGGCACCCACTTCCACGGGCGCAGCCGGATGGTTCCCGGTCGGGCCCAGAACAGGATGCCGCCCGTCATCGGCTTGACCTTGCCGGCCAACGGCCCCCAGGAGCCGGCCACGCCAATGGCCTCGAGCAGCACGGTCCACACGATGACCTTCTGGTAGACGATCGGTTGGTTCCACCATTCACTTACGTGCCAGAAGGCCGGCAGCCCCGACGTCAACGTCGCGATTGTGATGCCACCGATCGCGAAGAACACGACCAGCTTCAGGATGTACATGGTGTGGATCATCTTCGGTGAGCCGAAGCCATGTTCGGCCCAGTCGGTGGCGAGGATCCGCATCCGCTCCATCAGCGGCTTCTCCAGGAAGGTGTCCGGATCAACATCCGGAAGATAGGGCTTGGTGAATCCCATTGTCGTGGCTCCTTCGACCTTTGTTTGCTGAGAGTGGCGCCAACATTAGGAATTATGCGCGGTGTGACACAGTCAGTCACCAACAAAACCACGCGGCGGTGTTATCGCTGGGCGACAACCGGGTCTAACGTCATGGATGTGAAGAAACCACCTCTTGACAGCGGTATCGAGGTGAATAGTTACGTCGCCGAGGTCGCCGGCCGATTGCACGGACGGGTGGACGACGTGTCCTCGGAGCTTCATCGCTCCCTCGAGGAGCAGATCCCCGAGCTGCGCGGCGATCCAGCACTAGTCGAGTTGCTCGGCATCAGTGTCGAGGGCAACGTGGACACGCTCTTACACGCGTTGCGCTACGACATCGCAGTCGAGCGCGTTGAGGCCCCCACCGTAGCGCTGGAGTACGCCCGCCGATTGGCACAGCACGGGGTGCCGGTCAATGCGCTGGTGCGCGCCTATCGGCTCGGTCAGCGCTGGATGAATGAGGCGGTTTTCGCCGAATTGCGCACGATCGATATCCCGGAACCGATGAGAGTAGAGGTAATCGAGGCGATCACCGCCACGATGTTCGGGTACATCGACTGGATGTCGCAGCAAGTCGTCGCAGTCTACGAAGACGAACGCGAACGCTGGCTGGAGAACCAGAACAGCCTTCGCGCCCTCCGGGTGCGCGAGGTCCTGGCCGCGAACAAGGCCATCGATGTCGACGCCGCAACCACGTCGATCCGATATCCGCTGCGGTGGCACCATCTCGGGCTCATCATGTGGTACCCGGACCTGGGCTCCGAAGGCGACGACCTTGCCAGGCTGCAACGGTTTGTTCGCGAAATGGGCGAAGCCGCCGGTGCCGGTGCCGGCCCGCTCTTCGTTGCCGCCGATCGAAGCTGTGGGTGGGGGTGGCTGCCGTATCGCGCCGCGCTGACCGACGCCGCGGACGTCGTTGCGAAGGTCCGCCGGTTCGCGCTGACCCGCCCGGATTCGCCGAGTCTGGCAATCGGGACGATGGCGGGCGGCATCGAAGGCTTTCGCCGCTCACACCGGGAGGCGGCGGAGGCCCGCGGCGTCGCGATCGTCAGGGAGCGGCCCAATTCATCCACGCCGACGGTTATCGCCGCCACGGATCCGGGGTTGTCCGTGGTGGCGCGTCTCGGTGGCGACGTGGTCGACACCCGCGAGTGGGTGGCCGCCGTGCTGGGCGACCTTGCCGGCGACAACGAGAACGACGCGCGGCTGCGCGAGACGTTGCGGATGTATCTGGCTTGCGGTTCCAGCTACAAGGTGGCCGCCGAGGAACTCAACATGCACTTCAACTCGGTGAAGTATCGCGTGGGCCGCGCCGTCACGCGGCGCGGCCGCGAGATCGGCAGTGACCGGCTCGAAGTGGAACTCGCGCTGCTCGCGTGCCACTGGTACGGCCCCGCCGTTCTGCAGCCCAAATGAGCAGGCCCGCACCTGCTGGTGCGGGCCCGGTTGGGGTGTGTGGAGCAGACGTCACGCCATGGCGGGAATGGCGAGACGCGGGGATGCCGTGCGCCGTGGGAAGTTGGCCGCAACGCGGTCTTGGGTGCTGGTACGCGCCTGGCCGGTGAGAACGTGGACAGCGGTGATGAGCGCCGGCAGCAGCACGGGGGACAGGACCAGCAGCATGATGAGGGCGGGCAGCAACATGGTTTCACCTAGATTTCTCCGCGAAGCGGTACAGTTGGAATAGGTTGTGGTACTTGATAATTCGAACCGGCTGGATCGAATCATTGGGTTCATCGCAAAAAGTACCGGCGCCACCGCGGTGCGGTCATGTCTTGAACCAACCAACTTGCAGCCTGCCTTTGTCTTCCGGCGACAAAGCGGCCGCGGCTGTGGGCGCACCGGGCAGTGGTGTTCGCGACACCTGTAGAAGGCGCTTAACACTGTCACGAAATACAATGTCTGCGCGGCGGCTTGTGACTATCGTTTTCCCATGACAACCAGCGAAAAGACCGTTTTCGAACGTCCACTGCACCAGCTCGCGCGCAACACATGGCAGTTGCTCCTCCTCATCGGCATCACAGCGGTGGCACTCGGTGTCATCGTGCTGGCCTGGCCGGGCAAAACACTGCTGGTGGCGGGCGTGCTGTTCGGTATCTACTTGGTGGTATCCGGGATCGGGTACATGTTCGCCGCTTTCGGCACCCATGCCGGTGCTGCAATGAGAGTGCTTTCGTTCCTCACCGGCGTCGTGTCGCTAGTGCTGGGGTTCTTCTGCTTTCGCGACAAATTCGAGGCGGTCGCGCTTTTGGCCCTGTGGATCGGCATCAGTTGGGTGTTTCGCGGGATGACCCTGCTCGCCTCGGCGCTATCCTTCGACCACCTGCCCGGACGCGGCTGGCAGGCGTTCTCCGGCGTGATCATCGTTATCGGCGGCGGAGTGCTGATCATCTCTCCGATCGATTCGATCGCGATCCTGACCCTGGTCGCCGGCTGCTGGCTGATCGCCATCGGCATCATGGACGTCATCAGCGCGTTCCAGGTTCGCAGCCGGACGAAACATGTGGCCGAGTCTCTCGGGGCCGTTTAGGGCAGTCGCCGCTCGACCTCGAACGCGAGACACAACTCGGCGAGATCCTTTGGTCGTGAAAGTGATCGGCCGGTCAACTCCTCGATGCGATGCAAACGGTGCCGCACCGTATTGGGATGGCAATAGATCTTCGCCGCGGTGTCGTTGGCAGAGCCGCCCGCCGCTACCCAAGCGCGGAAGGTATCGAGCAGGATGGTGCGTTCCTCGGCAGGCAGTTCGTCGAGTCGCCACAGCACCAACGACCTGATCTTCCCCATGACCTCCGGGGCGCTGACCGCCGCGACGGCAAGAGGCGTGTCGTCGAAGACGGCAACGAGTGAGTCGGCC
>DASZLQ010000222.1:0-3228 GCA_035552295.1 Mycobacterium sp.
CCCAGCGTTCGACAATTTAATCCCCCAACTACCAGAATCAGGCGCTGTGAACATCGATTTGTTCCTCCTCATCATCGTCGTAATCACAGCACTCGCATTCGATTTCACCAACGGCTTCCACGACACGGGCAACGCGATGGCAACCTCCATCGCCAGTGGCGCACTGGCGCCCAAGGCCGCCGTCGCACTGTCCGCGGTCCTCAACCTGGTGGGCGCATTCATGTCCACTGCCGTCGCCGCCACCATCGCCAGGGGTCTGATCGACGGGCACATCGTGACGCTGCAACTGGTGTTCGCCGGCCTGGTCGGCGGTATCGTCTGGAACCTGCTGACCTGGCTCCTCGGTATCCCCTCCAGCTCCTCGCACGCGCTAATCGGCGGCATCGTCGGCGCGACGATCGCCGCCGTCGGCGCGCACGGTGTGATCTGGAAGGGCCTGGTGTCCAAGGTGCTGATCCCGGCCGTCGTCGCCGCGATCCTGGCCATCGTTGTCGGGGCGATAGCGACCTGGCTGGTCTACCGGATCACCCGCGGTGTCCCGAACGAGCGCACCGAGGCCGGGTTCCGGTACGGCCAGTGGGGCTCGGCGTCGCTGGTCTCCCTGGCGCACGGCACCGGCGACGCGCAGAAGACGATGGGCATCATCTTCCTGGGCCTGATGTCATATGGCGCGGTCAGCAAGACCGACGCGGCACCGCCGTTATGGGTCATCGTCTGTTGCGCCCTGGCGATGGCGATGGGCACCTACCTGGGCGGCTGGCGGATCATCCGCACCCTGGGCAAGGGACTGGTCGAGATCAAGTCGCCGCAGGGCATGGCCGCCGAATCGTCGTCGGCCGCAGTCATTCTGTTGTCCACCCACTTCGGCTACGCGCTGTCGACGACGCAGGTATGCACCGGTTCGGTGCTGGGCAGCGGGCTGGGTAAGCCGGGCGGCGAGGTGCGCTGGGGCGTGGCCGGGCGGATGCTGGTCGCGTGGCTGGTGACGCTTCCGCTGGCCGGGCTGGTCGGGGCGATCACCTACTGGATCGTGCACCTCATCGGGGGATTCCCGGGCGCGATCATCGGCTTCGGGCTGTTGGTCGCGGTTTCCGCCGCCATCTACATGCGGTCACGCAGGGTCAAGGTCGACCACAAGAACGTCAATGCCGAGTGGGAAGGCAGCCTCACCGCCGGTCTCGAAAGCTCGGAAGACGATAAACCGCCCTCCGATACGGGACCCAAGGTAGGCACCGGGGCCTCGCACCATTCGGATGGTGACACCGTGATCGCGGGGAACCCCTCATGAGCCACTTCAGCGAATGGTTCAACTACCAGGCCTCCCTGAAGATCCTGCTCTTCGCCATGCTGGCCGGTGCCGCCCTGCCGGGGCTGTTCGCCCTCGGGCTGCGGTTCCACGCCGTCGGGGCCGGCCTGGTCAGCACTGAGGGCGGCGCGCCGCACAAGAATCCGGTGCAGCTCGCGATCGCCTGGGCGATCTATGCGGTGGTACTTGCGGTGATTGCCTTCGCTCTGCTGTACATCTCCCGCGACTTCATCGCGCACCAGATAGGCCAGCCCTTCCTGGGCGCAAAACCACCGCACAAGTAGCATCGAATCGTCCACCAGCCCATCCCCGCGCGGAGTGATAGCAACGTGAACGGATTCCTGAGTTCGATTGTCTCGTGGTTGCGCGCGGGGTATCCGGAGGGTATTCCGCCGACCGACACCTTCGCCGTGCTTGCCCTGCTAACCCGCCGATTGACCAACGACGAGGCCATCGCCGTGGCACGCGATCTGATGGAGCGCGGCGAATTCGACCACATCGACATCGGTGTGGCGATCACCCAGATCACCGACGAGCTGCCGTCGCCGGAAGACGTCGAGCGGGTGCGGGGGCGATTGGCGGCCAAGGGCTGGCCGTTCGATGAGCCCAGCGGCGCTGGGGACCCCGCATAGCCGTTCTGCGTGCGCTGCGCGTCACACCGGGCTCCGCGGCCGCGTTGCTGTTGCCCGCCCTGACGCAGGTGCTGGACGGCCGGGATGCCGGCCTGGTCGTGGTCCCGGCGGGGCGTGATAGCGAATCCGAGCTGCGTGCTTTGCGCGTGGGCGAAGCCATAGACGACGACATCGCCCTGGTGGCGACGACGTCGGGAACCACCGGCGCACCCAAGGGGGCCTTGCTGACCGCGGCCGCCTTGGTTGCCAGCGCATCGGCGACCCACGACCGCCTCGGTGGCCCGGGAAGCTGGCTGCTGGCGCTGCCGCCGCATCACATCGCCGGGGTGCAGGTGTTGGTGCGCAGCGTGCTCGCCGGTTCCGCGCCCGTCGAGCTGGATGTCTCCGCCGGCTTTGACGTCGCCCAATTACCCAGCGCCGTAAGCCGATTGGGCTCTGGTCGACGGTACACGTCGCTGGTAGCCACCCAGCTGGCCAAGGCGCTGACCGATCCCGCGGCGACGGCCGCGCTGGCCGACCTGGACGCCGTACTGATCGGCGGCGGACCCGCTCCACGGCCGGTCCTCGACGCTGCCGCGGCGGCGGGCATTGCGGTGGTGCGTACCTACGGGATGAGCGAGACGGCCGGAGGCTGCGTGTATGACGGCGTCCCGCTGCACGGGGTCCGGCTGCGGGTGCTCACCGACGGGCGCATCGTGATCGGCGGGGCGACGCTGGCCAAGGGCTATCGCAACCCGGTCGATCCCGACCCGTTCGCCGAGCCGGGCTGGTTTCGCACCGACGACCTGGGCGCCGTCGACGATGCGGGCGTACTGACCGTGCTGGGCCGCGCCGACGATGCGATCAGCACCGGGGGGTTGACCGTGCTGCCGCAGCCGGTCGAGGCGGCGCTGTGCACCCATCCCGCCGTCGGCGACTGCGCGGTCTTCGGACTTGCCGACCCGACGTTGGGCCAGCGGGTGGTCGCCGCGGTCGTGGTGAGCGACGGTTGTGAACCCCCGACGCTGGACGCGCTGCGGGCGCATGTGTCGCGCACGCTGGACGCCACCGCCGCGCCGCGCGAGCTGCACGTCGTCGCGGCGCTGCCGCGACGCGGCATCGGCAAGGTGGACAGGGTGGCATTGGTGCGCCGGTTCGCCGACGCGGGCGATCAATAGGCTGGGCGATCGTGAGAGTTGCTCGCCGGGAGTGGTTGGCCGTCGCCTTCGGTGTTGCCCTGCTGGCGGCGGCGTTCGTGCTGCCGCGGCTGAACTGGGGCGTCAAACCCCGGCAGGATACCGGGCTGGAACA
>DASZLQ010000223.1:0-4244 GCA_035552295.1 Mycobacterium sp.
CTGGGAGCGTGGCCGGATTTAGTGAGGCCCGTTGGTGGGCGGCGCAGCCGGGGCCTCGAACAAGGTCGGATCGGCCAAAATGACGGTGGGCGCCACATCGCCTACACGTGTCGCTGAAATGGGAGTCCGGTACACCGTTCCTTGATTGGCGCATTCATTGGTGAGAACGGTTTCGGTCGCAACGCCTCGGAGCGTGCCGTCGGGCTGTGGCTCCAATGACCACGTAAGTGTCGAGGTGTCGGTGACTGCTCCGCTTGTTCCGCGGCACTGTTCTGGTGGATGAAGATAGGGCGTGTCCTGCCAGTGACCGTCGGCGAAGTGGAGAACGTGTGCAACACCTTTGGCCTCGTTGTGGTTCGTGTCGGCCAGCCGGGATCCTGTTGCCACGCATCCCGTGGCTGTGCACAACGAACTAAACGCCCACCAATTAGTGGTCTGGGTGGTGGTGAGGTCGCCGGTTGTTGGGTCGCCGTTGGCCGTTTGCTTTGCCCAGTCGTAGTCCATGCGATAGGTGCCGTTGAGTACCGGACCCGCAGCGGCTGGGGCAGGGGTGCTGGTCGCCGGGGCCCCGGTTACTGTCGCTGGGTCGGCCACAGCGACGCCCGAGGGCACATCGCCTGTCCGTGTCAACACAAAGGGGGTCTGGACCACCGTTCCTTGACCGGCGCATTCATTGGTGAGGACGGTTTCGGTCGCAACGCCTCGGAGCGTGCCGTCGGGCTGTGGCTCCAATGACCACGTAAACGCTTCGGTTTCTGCACCGGCTACGACTTTTCCGTTTGCTTCGAGGCACCGCGGTTGCTGGATTTGGCCCTGAACAGGCGCGGCTTGCCAGTGACCGTCGACGAAGTGGAGAACGTGTGGATACGCTGGCGTGCGCGCCACTTGATGGTTGTTGTCGTCTGCCTGGGTCCCGGTGGCTACGCATCCAGTGGGTGTGCACATTGAACGAAAGCCCCACCAAGAGGATGAAAGAAAGGCCCAACTGGGCTGGGTGTGCGCACCGTTCTGCGTCTGCTTTACAAGGTCGTAGTCCACGCGATAGGTGCCGTCGAGTACCGGACCCGCAGCCGTAGGGGCTTGGGTGCCGGTCGCCGGGGTGCTGGTCGCCGGGGTGCCGGTCGCCGGGGCGGAGGTCTTCTGGTCGACAATGTTGTAGCCGAGGACGGCGAGCATGACGGTGAGCGCGGCTACCGCTGCCACGTTGACCGCCCCGAGAAGGATCCGGCGCCCCCTGCGCATGCGCGAATCATACAGACAGCACACCGGTGTGCGCCTGTTGAGAAGCTCGGCAAGGCTGACCGGGTAGCCACGAGATGCGGGCCGATCGCCATTCTGCGACGATCAGTAGAGCCATGAAGCTACTGCTGACCCTGACGAGCCTTGCCGCCATCATCGGCATGGCCATGCCCGCGCACGCCGACAGCACCGACGACGCATTCATTTCCGCACTGAACGCGGCCGGTATCACCTTCTCCGACCCGGATGCCGCGGTAGGGGCAGGCAAATGGGTGTGCGACAAGGTCAATGGCGGCACGGACATGTCGGATGTCGTCAAGACGCTGACAACCAAGAACACCTCACTGAACCCGGCCAAAGCCAGCAAGTTCGCGGCAATCGCCGCCAACGCGTACTGCCCAGATGCGATCTCGAGCACCAGTGTCCCGAGCAGCGCCCCGAGCAGTGCCCCTGTCAGCGCCCCGAGCAGCGCCCCGAGCAGTGCCCCTGTCAGTGCCCCTGTCAGCGCCCCGAGCAGCGCCCCGAGTAGTGCCCCGAGCAGTGCCCCTCGGAGCACCCTAACGCCCTAGCGCCGGAAGCGGCGACGGTGACTATCAAGTCGGCATCGACATTGCGCCGGGCAATTATCGCTCGGCGGGTGGAACCGGTTGTTACTGGGCAAGATTGAAGACTCTCGATACAAGTAGCTACATCGATAACAACCTCGGCGACGGTCCTCAGGTGGTTGAACCGCCCCGGTGAGTCCGGAGACATATTGGTCTGAGAGCCTGCTGGATTGCTGGCCTCAGTTTGTGAGCGTAACGGGCTGGGCCTCTCCGTCGCCGGAGCACCGAATCATTGCAGGTGTCTGGGTCGGCGGGCGGCCGGCGTCAGGACGGGCGCGCTAGTGCCGCATCTGGTCGAGTCGGCTCGAACAGCTCGACGGGATTGCCCGATGGATCGTCGAGCAAGATCTGCTTGCCGCCCACACCAGCGACGATGTCATTGCGAAAGTGAACTCCGGCTTCACGCAAGCGCTCCACGACCGCGTCGATGTCGGAGATCTCGAGCTGGAAGCGATTCCAGCCGCCGGGCTGCGGTACTCGCCCGTCAGGCATGGCTTGCCCGCCTCCGGGGCCACCTCCGGGTGCAGTAAGCACAAGCCGTAGATCACCCCGCGTCAGCATGGCGAAGCTGGGTGCCGGGTGCATCACTTCGTGGAACCCCAAATGCTGACAGTAGAACGACATTGCGGCATCGACATCGTCGACGATGTAGCGGACGCTGATCGTGGCCATAGCCCAACCTCCTTGTCGGATGAACCGCTCGCGCAGCTCCGGCGGGAACGCCCCCCAACCAAGAACCGTCCGGAGTCCGGAGACTTCCTTGATCTGAGAACTCAGCAAGCAGCTGGTCTCCGGTGTCGAGCGTAATAGGCCGTCTCCAGATCGGCGGGTGGGATGTCGCCGCAGTATTCGATGGCACTGTCTATCCGCATCGCGCCGGAGAGATATACCGCACTGTGGTCGGAAGGTACCGGGAACAGGTGCGTCAGACCCAGCTCGCCTTTTATTCGTCTTTTATGGCCGAGAGACAACGAGAATTAACGGCGACCATGAGTGGCTAACGAGCAACGTAATCGGTTGGTGGACAAATAAATACGGGATTTATTGGCAACCACCGCGTTCGAAGCGATGGACGCGCAACGATTGGGTCGACGCGGGTAATCTCGGTTCCGGCTGCCCGGCCACGGACGCGCGTTGGTTTGTCTGTGATGGACCCCTATTGGCAGCACTGCGAACCCGTCGCTTTCAACCGTATTCGGCTGCGGCGGGTCGCGTTATGAATATTGTTACCGCGGGTTACCGTGTTGCCGTGCCTGATTGGTGCGGGTGCTCAGCGTCACCCGGTGTTTCGCGCCGTGATGTCCTCAAATACGTTGCGGCCGCGCCAATTATGCTGGGTTTGGGCACCGCCGCATCAGGGCTGGTCCAACCCCCGAGCGCGGGGGCGGATCCGGCCTTGGTTGCGGCGGTCGAAGCGCCCGGGCAGGCGCCCAATATCATCAGTCGCGCCCAGTGGGGCGCCGACGAGTCGATTCGCAGCCGAGCACCGATGTACGACAACGGGATCAAGGCAGGCGTTGTGCACCACAGCGCCGGCGTGAATGATTACGCCCAGCAGGATTCGGCGCCAATTGTGCGGTCCATCTACGACTACCACACCCGGACCCTGGGCTGGTCGGACATCGCCTATAACGCCCTGGTCGACGAGTACGGTCAGGTATTCGAGGGCCGATTCGGCGGGATGACCAGATCGGTTCAGGGCACCCACACTGGCGGGTTCAACCGCAACACGTGGGCGGTGTGCATGATCGGCGAGTTCGACGCAGTGGGCCCCACGCCGATTCAGGTGCGTACCGTCGGGCGCTTGCTCGGATGGCGGCTGGCCATGGATGGCATCGACCCGCAGGGCAGTATCGCGTTGACATCGGACGGGGGTCCCTACACCCGTTTCCCCCAAGGCGCCGCCGTGAGCCTGCCGTGCATTTTTGCCCACCGCGACGTCAGCGACACTGATTGCCCTGGCAACCTCGGATATGCCTTGATGAACCAGATTCGCGACATTGCCGCGAGGTTCAATAAACACCTCAGCGCCCAGGATCTGGCGCAGTCGTTACAAGGCAGTTCTATCTATGACCGGTGGCAGGCGATGGGCGGCATGAACAGCGAACTGGGCGCACCGACGTCGCCGGAATCGCAAGGAGCGGGAGCCACGCGATACGTCATTTTCGAGAAAGGAGCGATGTACTGGTCACCGGCCAGCGGGGCCCAGCCCGTCACCGGCGTTATCTACGCCGCGTGGGGCACCCTCGGCTACGAACACAGTGCGCTGGGGCTGCCGACCAGCGCCGAAATCCAGGAGCCCGGGTGGGTCGTCCAGAATTTCCAACACGGCACCCTGAACTTTGATCGTGGGAGCCGGGCAGTCGTTAGCGTGATCGACGGTGTCGCTGGACTGGTTCC
>DASZLQ010000224.1:0-7280 GCA_035552295.1 Mycobacterium sp.
AGCACCAGCGCGGCGATCAAAAAGACCGCCACACCGACCAACTTGTAAGGGCGGGTCGGGGGCTTGTTTACCTTCACTCGCGGAGTCGTCATGGCGGCTACACCGTGAAAGCGAAGTTCGGGTTGACGCCGTACAGCGCCATTTCGGCCAATAGGACGATGACATTCACCGACACCAGCGAGAAACGCATGGAGCGGCCGACAGCCTCACCGACACCGACCGGGCCGCCGCTGGCGCTGTACCCGTAGTAGCAGTGGGTGAGCATCACAACCCCCGCCATGATGATCACCTCCCCGAACGACCAGAACACGTCATTCGGGCGCAGGAATGTCCGGAAGTAGTGCTCGTAAGTGCCGGTGGCCTGTCCATACAGCACCGTGGTGACGACCGCCGGAGACAGGAACGACATGATCAGCCCCAGCGAGTACAGCGGGATGATCACCACCAGGCCGGCCAGCGCCCGGGTGGACACCAGGTACGCCACCGAGTTGATGCCCATGACCTCCAGCGCGTCGATCTCCTCGCTGATCCGCATGGCGCCCAGTTCGGCGGTGGCGCCGGCGCCGACCGTGGCCGCTAGCACGACGCCGGAGACGACGGGGGCAACAAGACGCACGTTGATCAGTGCGGCGACGAAACCGAGGAGCGCCTGGATACCGATCTGGCTCAGCGACGCGAAACCCTGAAGGGCGACCAGCGAGCCGGCGGACAGCGTCACGAATGAGATGATCACCGCGGTGCCGCCGACGACGGCCATGGCGCCGGTGCCCATGCCGACCTGGGCGACCAGCCGCAAGATTTCCGTGCGGTAACGGGTCAGCGCCCACCCCATGCCGCGACCGCCGGTCACCGCGAACCAGCCCAGCTTCCCGGCTTCGTCGAGTGATCGGGTCGCGGCGCCACCGAAGCGGCTAAGGTTCGCGGCTAACCGCGGGAAGCGGGCGCGCATTACTTCGGTCGACGTCATGACACTGCGCTCGTTCCGAATTTCACACCGATGGTGGTCAGCACCACGTTGACCGCGTACAGCGCGACCACGGCCATCACCACGGTCTCGTTGACGGCGGTGCCCAAGCCCTTGGCACCGCCGCGCACGGTTAGGCCCCGGTAGCAGCCGATCAGGCCCGCGATCATTCCGAACGTGGCCGCTTTGACGGTCGAGATGACCACTTCGGGCAGTCCGGTGATCAGGGTCAGCGTGGCCAGGTAGGCGCCGCCAGACACGTTTTGGAGGTAGACGCCGAAGAGGAAGCCTCCGACCAGGCCGACCATGCTCACCAGGCCATTCAGCATCATCGCGATGGTGGCACAGGCCAGAACCCGGGGCACCACCAATCGGTGGATGGGGTCGATACCGAGCACCTCCATCGCGTCGATCTCCTCGCGGATGGTGCGAGCGCCCAGGTCGGCGCAAATGGCCGTGGCCGCCGCGCCAGCGACCACAAGCACAGTCACGATCGGGCCGATCTGGGTGACCACAGCGACCCCCGCGCCCGCCCCCGAGATGTCGGCGGCGCCGACCTGGAGCAGCAGGATATTGAACGTGAAGATGAAAAGCACCGTCACCGGCACCGAGACAGCCATGGTCGGCAGCAGCGCGACCCGCATGATGAACCAGCACTGCAAGATGAACTCGCGCCACTGGAATGGCCACCGGAATAGCGCCTTGCCCGTCAGCACGCACATCCGGAAGAAGCCGCCGACGAGCGTCAGGAAGGGCTTCACTCGGTCGCGGGCGTAATCGGTCACCCGTGGCCCGGTAGCCGTCGTCGTCACCGCTGCCCCCTCCCACAGGCACCGCGCGCCTCGCAGCGCCGCGGCGATTCGTGTCGCACGCCTTGCCCCCTCGCCGCTACGCGGCCGGGGGTGCCCCCACCTTGCCGCGAACCTCCGTGTGTGACCATCGGCTCCCTACTCGCAAGTAGTAACGGAGACCACAGGAATGTACCCGATGGCCGAGCACGTGTGAACCGACATCTCACAATTAACCCTTCGTCAATAACGGGCAAACTTTACAGTTTCCGTCAACCCTCCTCTCTGGCTGTGGAATCCCTTGACGCAGAACTGCTTTCAGCCACATTTGTCGCGCCGTAGCGCAGCCGTAGCTCAGTCTTGAGCACCTTGCCAGCAGGGTTGCGAGGCAGCGCGTCGACGATCTCGAGCGCCTTGGGGTGCTTGTAGCGCGCGAGCCGCTCGGTCAGGAACCCGTCCAGGTCATCGAGCCGAAGCTGGTCGCCGGTGACGGCCGCGACCGCGATCGGCACCTCGCCCCACTTGTCGTGGGCGCGGCCGATGACGGCGACTTCCACGATGCCCGGATGGCTCGCGAGGACGTTTTCCACCTCCGCGCAGTAGATGTTCTCTCCGCCGGAGATGATCATGTCCTTCTTGCGGTCGACCACCCAGACGTAGCCCTCGTCGTCCATCCGGACGAGGTCCCCGGAATGGAACCAGCCGCCGGCGAACGCCTCCGCGGTAGCTGCCGGGTTGTTCCAGTAGCCGCTCATCAGTGTTGATGCCCGGTAGACGATTTCGCCGACCTCACCGATGGGCACGTCGTTCATGTTCTCGTCGACGACGCGTGCGGCGACGGTGGGGATCACCTTCCCGACGGATCCACGCTTACGGATCGCGTCGTCGCCGAGCAGCATGCAGGTGACCGGCGACATCTCGGTCTGGCCGAATGCGGCCAATATTTGGGTACCGGGGAACGTTGCCGACATCTCGCGCAGCAGCGCATCCGGGGCTGGAGCGGCTCCCCACGACATCACCCGCAGCCGCAGATCACGGGGTCGTGCTTGCTGCTCGGCGCATACCGCCTGCCACTGCGCGGGCACCAGAAAGATGCCGGTGACCTTCTCCGCGGCGAGCACGTCGAGCAGCTGGCCCGGGTCGAACGCACCGAGCGGGTAGATCACCGTGGGGATGCCGAGCAACAGCGAAGTCAACATGTTGCCGATTCCGGCGATGTGGAAAAACGGGACACCGACGAAACCGACATCGCTGTTGATGTCGGCACCGTTGGTGTAAAGCCCGGTCATCGTCTGGCCGGTCAGGTTGGTGTGGGTCAGCACGGCGCCTTTGGGACGGCCGGTGGTGCCCGAGGTGTACATGATCAGAGCCGGCGAGTCGTTCGGGATGTCCACCGGTTCGTGCGGATCACCGGTCTCGTTGACGAGGTCCTCGTAGCCAAACACACCGTCGTCGGCTGAGCCGGCGGCCACGATGATCGTGTTCAGCAGCGGCTGGATGTCACGGACCCCGGTGGCCACCGGGGCAAGGACGGGTTCGGTGATCATCACCTGGGCTTCGCAGTCCTCGACCAGGAACGTGATTTCGGCCGGGGTGAGCCGGAAGTTCAGCGGGACCGCGATGGCCCCGAGCATGTTGACCGCCAGCACCGACTCGATGAATTCGGTGCGGTTGAGCATCAGGATCATGACCCGGTCGCCGACGCCGACTCCCCGTCGGCTCAACCCATCGGCCAGCGCCGAAACCCGATGCTGCAGTCCACCCCACGTCAGGGTGGTGCCCAGGAATCGCAGCGCCGTCGCGTTCGGCTGCATCATCGCGTGCCGCTCGAGCTGGTTCACCCAGTTCTGCCGCCGGGCACGGTAAGGCTGCTCGGTGACTTCTGATGTCTGTGTTAGGTGGCTGGCCAACTGAGCGGTCAACTAGTACCTCCCCTTACACTCGCGCACCGCTTGCGCCAGGTTGATATTTGATAAAACATGGTGTTGTGTGGGTCACACTATGGCTTTAGTGCCCCAAAGACAAGCCCCGCCGAGCCCATGAAAGCCCTGGCAGCTCCCGTGAACGCACCGATTTCCACGAAGCCGCGGAGCCGGCGGCCACTGCGCAGGGCACAGTTGTCCGACGAAGTCGCGGGTCACTTGCGGGCGGCGATCATGTCCGGGACATTGCGTCCGGGAACCTTCATACGCCTCGACGAGACCGCGGCCGAACTCGGGGTCAGCGTCACCCCGGTGCGCGAGGCCCTGCTGAAACTGCGCGGCGAGGGCATGGTGCAGCTGGAACCGCACCGCGGTCACTTCGTATTGCCGCTGACCCGCCAAGACATCCAGGACATCTTCTGGCTGCAGGCGACGATCGCCAAGAAGCTGGCCGCCGCGGCCACCGACCACATCACCGACGGCGAGATCGACGAGCTCGACCGCATCAACAACGTCCTTCAGGCGGCCGTCGGGTCCAGCGACGCCGACACCATCGCGGGAATCGAGTTCGCGTTTCACCGTGTCTTCAATCAAGCCACCGGCCGGATCAAATTGGCCTGGTTCCTGCTGAACGCCGTGCGCTATATGCCGGTGCTGGTGTATGCCGCCGACCCGGAATGGGGGGCGGCCGCGGTCGACAATCATCGACAGTTGACCGCCGCGCTGCGTCGGCGCGACGCTGCCGCGGTGATCGAGCACACCGTTTGGCAGTTCACCGACGCGGCACAACGGCTGACCGAGATGCTGGACCGAACGGGAATCTTCGACTGAGCCGCCGGGCTGGCTAATTCGCGGCCAGCTGCTCGGCGCGCTGCTTGAGGTTTTCGGCCAGGTGGTCGAGCACGCTATTGAGCATGGACTTCACCATCGGCGCGGGCACCGGCATGGAGGGCTCGACATCGATATCGACCGTCAGCAGGCTCGATGCGCCGATCTCGACCACACTGAACAGTTGCTCCTGCTTGGCGAACAGGTCACCTTGCTGCATGACGGTCTGAATCT
Source organism: Mycobacterium sp. (assembly GCA_035552295.1). GTDB lineage: Bacteria > Actinomycetota > Actinomycetes > Mycobacteriales > Mycobacteriaceae > Mycobacterium. Next base: position 4,737 of record DASZLQ010000224.1, read on the forward strand.
GGTTCGCAGCCGGGTAGTACACGGCCTGAATATAGGTACCCGCAACGCCTTGAACCTCGGTGTCGAGCCGCAGCTGGCTGGGACGCCCGTCGTCGTAGCGGGCGAGCACCCACAGCCCCTTGATCTCATCGTTCCACTGCGGATACGCCTCGAAATCGGCGACGATGCCCATGATCGATGCAGCGTCCGCACTGACCTCGACGGTCTTGCTCAAGACTGGCATTGGCGAAGCATAACCGGGCGCACGCCGGCGCCGCGGGCGCCGTATGGGCGCACGAAAGTGCCAGCCGCAGGCGCTATCTCGGTGAGGCTTCAGGCTTCTATCTATTGGGGATCTAGCGGTGCAACCCGGGCCGTCGACAGCAGAGCGCGGATGGCGTCGGGAATCGGGACCGGCTTGCGGCTCGTCCGGTCAACGTAGACGTGCACCCAGTGCCCGACAGCGGTGACCGCTTGCGCCTCATCGGCGGCCAGCTCCTCAGCGGCCCGGAAAACGCCGAGCCGATACGTGACGCTGCTGCGGCCGAGCCGGGTAACCGCCAGCCCGATGACAAGCCTCTCCGGGAAATGCAGTTCGGAGAAGTAGCGACAGCCTGACTCGGCGACAATGCCCAGCGACGATATGGCCAGCGGGTCGACGCCGATGTTCGTGTTGATCCAGCCGTTGATCGCGGTGTCGAAGAGCTGGTAATACACGGCGTTGTTGAGGTGGCCGAACATGTCGTTGTCGGCCCATCGGGTGAGCACAGGCCAGAGCACCGGGAAATCGCGGCTGGTGAGCCCGTCCGGCGCCGGCGGAACCGCCAGATCTGAAGCCATGGTTGTATTCCAACATGTTTCAAATCCGGGGCGCTGTGCTGGAGCACATCGGGTCACCACGGCCCTATGCCGAGTCCCGGCCCATTAGCGTCGCCGAGCTTGACCTTGCGCCCCCACAGCGCGATGAGGTCATGGTCCGCATCGAAGCCGCCGGCGTGTGCCACTCCGACCTGTCGGTAGTGGACGGCAACAGAGTGCGGCCGGTGCCGATGTTGCTCGGTCACGAAGCGGCCGGAATCGTCGAAGCGGTCGGAGACAGCGTTGATGACCTGGCCATCGGCCAGCGGGTGGTGCTGGTGTTTTTGCCGCGTTGCGGCCTTTGCGCGGCGTGCGCGACCGAAGGCCTCACACCGTGTGAACCCGGCAGCGCGGCCAACACTGCCGGGACATTGCTGGGCGGCGACATCCGCCTCGGCCGCGCCGGTCACCCGGTCTACCACCATCTCGGCGTCTCGGGCTTCGCGACGCACGCGGTCGTCAACCGGGCCAGCGCGGTTCCGGTGCCGCGCGACGTGCCACCCGAGGTCGCCGCTCTCCTCGGATGTGCGGTGCTGACCGGTGGTGGCGCGGTGCTCAATGTCGGCAATCCACGCCGCGGCCAGTCGGTCGCCGTCGTCGGGCTGGGGGGTGTCGGCATGGCGGCGGTGCTCACCGCCCTGACCTTCGACGACGTTCGCGTTGTCGCCGTCGATCAGTTACCGGAGAAGCTGGCGGCGGCGCGGGAGCTGGGCGCGCACGAGGCCTATACACCGCAGCAAGCCGTCGATGCCCGCGTGAAGTCCGCCGTGGTGGTCGAGGCTGTCGGCCATCCCGCCGCGTTGGAGACCGCCATCGGGCTGACCGCCCCGGGCGGTCGCACCATCACCGTCGGGTTACCGCCGCCCGACGCCCGGATCAGCGTGGCGCCGTTGGGTTTTGTCGCTGAAGGCCGGTCGCTGATCGGCAGCTATCTGGGCTCGGCGGTGCCCAGCCGCGACATTCCGAAGTTCGTTTCGCTGTGGCAGTCGGGCCGGCTGCCGGTGGAGTCGTTGGTGTCGTCGACGATCCGGCTGGATGACATCAACGAGGCGATGGATCACCTGGCCGACGGCACCGCCGTGCGCCAGCTCATCACGTTCGGTTGAATCACAGTCGTCACACCTGCACCGCCAAGGCGACCATGACCCTCGTCTGAAATGTGATAGCGCATGCGATATCAATCTTCAGGCGACATCAATCCTTCGCCGGGTGGAACGCCCTCGCCAGGGCATCACCCTGGAGCGCGAAAAGCCGTTGGGACGCATCCCAGTCGGGCAACAGTGAATCGAATCCGTGGCAGGTGCGCGCAAACACTTGCAGCTCGGTGGAGACCCCGGCGCGAAGTAGCCGTAGGGCATAGTCGACCGCTTCGTCGCGGAAGGGGTCGATCTCTGCGCAGGTGATCAACGCGGGTGGCAGAGCGTTCCATCGATCTCGGCGTGCGGGCACGCCATCTCCTGAGGCGGCTTCGTCGCCCAGGTAGTAGCGCCACATCAGGTCCGCTGCCTCGCTGTCAAAAGCCGGGCTGGTACGAAAGTCCGCTTTCGACGCGGTGGCTCGATCGTCCAGCACCGGCTGGTGCAGCAGCTGGAATACGACTGGCGTTTCGCCGGCGACGCCGCGCGCCAGGCATGCGGCCAGGGTGGCACCGGCGCTGCTGCCGGCGACGGCCAGGCGTGCCGCATCGATGCCGAGTTCCGTCGCGTT
>DASZLQ010000225.1:0-5858 GCA_035552295.1 Mycobacterium sp.
TCCTGGCGATCGCGGGCTCGATGGCGGTGCTGCGCGCCATCACCTTCAGCACCGACGTGTCGATCTTCGCGCTCAACCTGAGTACTGCGATGGGCCTGGCACTGGCGATCGACTACACGCTATTGATCATCAGTCGCTACCGCGACGAGTTGGCCACTGGCGCCGGCCGCGACGAGGCGTTGATCCGAACCATGGCCACCGCCGGACGCACAGTGTTGTTCTCCGCGACCACTGTCGCGCTGTCGATGGCCGTGATGGTCCTGTTCCCGATGTACTTCCTGAAGTCGGTCGCCTATGGCGGTATCGCCACGGTCGCGTTCGCAGCGGTGGCCGCGGTCGTGGTGACGCCGGCGGTCATCGTCCTATTAGGCTCCCGGCTCGATTCGCTGGACGTGCGCCGGCTGGTTCGCCGGCTGTCGCGTCGGCCCGAACCCGTCCCGCGCCCCGTCGAGCAACTGTTTTGGTACCGCTCAGCCAAGTTCGTGATGCGCCGCGCGGTTCCGATCGGACTGGCCGTCGTTACGCTGCTGGTGCTGTTGGGCGCCCCGTTCCTCGGCGTCAGGTGGGGCATGCCCGATGACCGTGTGTTGCCTCACTCGGCCTCGGCACATCAGCTCGGCGACCAGTTGCGCAACGACTTCGGCGACAACTCCGCGAACGCTGTGACGGTCGTAGTCCCCGATGCCCACGGCCTCACCCCCTATGACCTGAACCGCTATGCCGCCGATCTGTCCCGTGTAGCGGACGTGTCGGCGGTGACCGCCCCCAGCGGCACGTTCGTCGGCGGGAACCAGGTGGGGCCGCCCTCGGCTGCCACCGGGGTCGCACACGGTAGTGCGTTTCTCACCGTCAGCAGTACCGCGCCGCTGTTCTCCGGTAGCTCGGCGACTCAGCTCGATCGGCTGCACGCAGTGCCCGGGCCGGCCGACCGGTCGGTCGAAATGACCGGTACTGCGCAGATCAACCGCGACAGCGTGCAGGCCATCACGTCGCGACTGCCGTTGGTGCTTGGTCTGATCGCCGTCATCACCTTCGTGCTGCTGTTCCTGCTCACCGGCAGCGTCGTGCTGCCCCTGAAGGCGTTGGTGCTCAACGTGTTGTCCCTGACCGCCGCTTTCGGCGCGTTGGTGTGGATCTTCCAGGATGGCCATCTTGGCGCGCTCGGAACCACGCCGACCGGGACGCTAGTGGCGAATTTGCCGGTGTTGTTGTTCTGCATCGCCTTTGGGCTGTCGATGGACTACGAGGTCTTCCTGATGTCGCGGATTCGCGAGTACTGGGTGCGTTCGGGAGCCGCGCGGCCGGCGACAGCAGATGCGGGTGCCAACAATGACGAGAGTGTCGCACTGGGTGTGGCTCGCACTGCGCGGGTGATCACCGCTGCCGCACTGGTGATGTCGATTTCATTCGCGGCACTGATCGCCGCTCACGTGCAGTTCATGCGGATGTTCGGCGTTGGTATGACGCTGGCGGTGGTGGTCGACGCCACACTGGTGCGGTTGGTGCTGGTACCGGCCTTCATGCGGGTGTTGGGCAGGTGGAACTGGTGGGCGCCCAAACCGCTGGCCCGGCTGCACGGACGATTCGGGATCGATGAAGGTGGGATGGTCGTCGCCCACCCGGCCGAGCCGGACCCCCGGGAACCGCAACCGGACCTGCATCCGGCGCGGACCGTGGCGGCGGGCCGGCATCGGGCAGCCGCCACACGTGTCGCGTTCGGAGACGCTGGCCCACGTGCGCTTCGCGACCGCGACCCCGAAGCAGGCCCGGGAGGACACTCGGGGGCGGCTCTATCGTCTCGCGCGGCCAGGTGATCAAATGGCTCCGATTGACGGCATTGCGGCGTTGGCCGCTCGCTCGTCAAGCAGTTGGTCTATCAGCGCAGTGCTGGGTGCGCAGCCAGCATGTGGTGAGCTACCCGCTAGGCACGGGCCAGTAGCCGAAATTCGCCGTCGATGGCCTCGATGTCGCGCATGCTGCCGGTCAGCCCGCGCGCGTATCTCCTCAGCCCGCCGCCGCTCGGCGATCGACCTGTCCTCGCGGGCCTCCAACCACCGGCCGATCATCACATGCGGTGGGCAGTGGAAAGTAGGCGTGCACAGGCCACAGACGGCTGCCGCACACTCGCCATAGATGACGCGGTCGTTGACGGACAGGAATTGCGATATGCCTTCGAGCCTGCAGCGACATGTTGCCTGTGTGGGCGACAGCCTCACCGCCGGACAGGTCAGCGTCGACTACGTCCAGATGCTGGCAGCACGTGACCTCGGCCGCTCCGTGAGGTTCACCAACGCCGGGGTGAACGGCGATCTGGCTTTCAACGTGCTGCGGCGCCTCGATTCGGTGATCGACCTGCAACCCGATGCGATAACGGTGCTTATCGGCACCAACGACGCCAACGCCAGCTTGTCGGAGAAGAACATCCGGATGATGACGCGGATGAAGAAGCTGCCCCGACGGCCGACCATCGAGTGGTTCCACGAGAACCTGACCGCAATTGTGGACCGACTCAGCAACGAGACCTCCGCGCGCCTGGCTCTGCTGTCCATTCCGGTACTCGGTGAAGAACTCGGATCGGATTCCGTGCAACGGTCAGCCGGCTACAGCACCGTGATCAAGGAGATCGCCGATGCACAGGGTGTGACGTATCTGCCGCTGCATGAATGCCAGCTCGCTTACTTGACGGCCGGGAGCTTCACACCGGGAATCCGGTTCCGCGACGGCCTTATCCTCTTGGCCACCGCCGCAACACAACATTTCGTGCTACGCCGCTCATTCGACAGCATCTCCGGCCGCCGCGGGCTGCAACTGACCACCGATTTCATGCACCAAAACACCCGGGGCGCCGCGATGATCGCCGATCTCATCGAGCAGTTCCTCACCCAGTAGCAAGCCGATGGTCAAACCGGGCGGTAGCCCAGACCGTCGAGGCCAGAGCCGAGGGAATCGTAATGCTTCACAACCCAATGACTGCGCCGACTTGGAATCTGCAACCCGGCGACATTTTGGTGAGGGAGCAAATCCACGGTCAGTATGGCGGCAACCCCCAAGCTGGAATTCCGAGATTGAGCTCGACACCCAACAGCCTCGTCAACGCAGCTTTGGGCGGTAAACGCCTAGGACGGGATTCACGGCAACTCGGTCGCCGGCTGGGCGCTCGGGCCGGTTGGCGGTGCAGCGGTCCCGTTCTGCCCGACTGAACCGTATGCGGTTCTGGATCGTGTTACCGATCGGACCCGAGGTCCTCGCCACCGAAAAACACGACCGGAGATCATGAGTACAGAGACCCAAGACGGCCCCGACGCCGTTGTGATCGGCGCGGGGCCGGCTGGTCTGGCCGTCGCACGCGAACTCGATCATCAGCATGGCATCAAAGCGCTCGTTCTCGACCGCGCGGCGGCCCCGGCGATTTCGTGGCGCACGCGCTATGACAACTTCCGCCTCAACACAACCGGGTTCTTGTCGCACCTTCCCGGACAACGCATTCCCTTGAACGCCGGCCGGTGGCCGACGAAGGAGGACATGGTCCGCTATTTCGATCGTTACGTTGCGCGGCAGCACATCGCGCTCCTGCTCGGATGTGAAGTCCACCGCGTCGACCGTGCCGGGGGAGTTTGGCAACTCGACACGTCGTCGGGCGAAATCCGAACCCCGGCAATCGTCCTCGCCACGGGCAACTACAGCGCACCGGCCATCCCTGCGTGGCCTGGACTCAGTCGCTTCAACGGCCAGATCGTTCACTCCGGGGACTTCACCAACGCTTGGCCCTACCGTGGCCGCGACGTCCTCGTCGTTGGCGCAGGCAATTCGGCCGCCGACATCGCTGTTCAGCTCGCTAACGACGGCGCGCGACGGATCTGGCTTGCGGTGCGCACACCGCCGCACCTCGTGCGGCGGGCCATCGGGCCGTTTCCATCAGATATCTTCCTCGAGCTGTTCTCGAGGGTTCCCGCGCGCATGATCGATCCGCTGATCGCGCGCATGAACCGCCTGATGTGGGGTGACCTGTCGGCCTACGGCTTCGGCCGGCCCACGCTCGGGCTCAAGGCGACCGTGGAGCAACGAGGTCGTATACCGACGCTGGCCGACGAGCTCATCGACATCGTGAGGATCGGGCGCGTCGAGGTCGTCGGCGCCGTCACGGCGGTCGAATCCGACGGCGTGATCCTGGCCGACGGCACGTCCGTAGCGCCGCAGGTGATCATCGCCGCCACCGGGTTTGGCACGGATCTCGACGGTTTGGTCGGACATCTTGGCATCCTCGACGAGCATGGCAACCCTTGCGGCGGCTTTGCCTCGCACGTCGGGGACGGGATGTTCGCGATCGGATACGGCATTCCCCCCAATGGCCCACTACGGGCGATCCGCCTCAACGCGACGCCGTTGGCCCGGGAAGTCGCGGTCTACCTTGAGCGGATTGGTCCATCCGTCCGGGCGCCACGTGGCTGTGTGCCGGCGGGTCTCCTTAGCGATGCACGCTGAGATGGCGTGCGTGAAAAGCAAAGGCACACAATGATTTTACTTTCCACCCAAAAGACCTTCTTCCGCGGCGCAGAAGGATACGAAACGGCCCGCCGGGAAACCGTATGGAATGGCCTGCTGCCGGACCGTTTTCCCGACGTGATCGTGCAGGCGCACGACACCGACGACGTGGTCGCAGCGATCCGTCATGCGCGGGCCAACGGACATCAGGTTGGCGTACGTTCGGGCGGGCACAGCTGGGTGGCCAGTCACCTGCGCGACGGCGGGTTGCTGCTCGATGTCAGCCGCCTAGATCACTGCACTGTCGAACCGGATCGGATGATTGCAGACGTCGGCCCGGGCAAGGTCGCCAGCGTCTTCGCGGCAGAACTGGATGGACAAGGGCTGTTCTTTCCCGCAGGCCATTGCGAAGGCATTTGCCTCGGTGGCTACCTTTTGCAGGGCGGATACGGCTGGAACAGTCCGGTGGTCGGGCCGGCATGCGAGAGCGTGCTTGGACTGGAAGTCGTCACCGCCGACGGTGAACAGATCTACTGCGACCCCGAAAACCATCCAGACATGTATTGGGCGGCTCGCGGATCTGGACCGGGCTTCTTCGGCGTGGTCACCTCGTTCAAACTGCGGGTTTACGCACGTCCCGCGGTCTGGGGCACCTGCCTGTATATGTATCCGATCGAGGTCGCCGACGAGGTGTTCACCTGGGGACGCTCGATCATTCCCGAGATCGACGACCGGGTCGAATTGCAGATCCATACCGCGCGCAGCTTTCCGGGAGCCGGACTCAACCAACCCGGCATCACGATCGCCTCGCCGGTATTCGCCGACTCGGAGGACGAGGCGGCGAAAGCACTTGCCCCGCTGGGCACTTGCCCGGTCATCGATAAGGCGATCGTCAACCTTCCTTATGCGCCGACAACTTTGGCCAATTGGTATACCGCCGTGATGACCAGCTACCCGAAGGGGTATCGCTATATCGCCGACAACATGTTCACGGCGGCTTCCGCCGAAGAACTACTGCCGGGTATCCGCAAGATCATCGAAACCATGCCGCCGCACCCCTCGCACTTCATTTTCACGGGTTGGAAGACGGCCCCGGAGCGCGCGGACATGGTGTACGGCTTGGAAGACGAGGTCTACATGGCGCTCTACACCATCTGGCAGGATCCGGCCGACGACGAACGGTACCGCGACTGGGCCAAGTCCAACATGGCAGCGATGTCGCATTTGGCGACCGGCATCTCGCTCGCCGACGAGAACCTGTGCCGGCGTCCGGCGCGATTCATCGCCGAATCGAACATGGCACGCCTCGATAAGGTGCGCTCGGCCTACGACCCGGATGGTCGATTCCACAGCTGGCTGGGCGGAGTCTGACCGCT
>DASZLQ010000226.1:0-4588 GCA_035552295.1 Mycobacterium sp.
CCCACCTGATGCTCAGCACGCGGCTGGTCTACGAGCTGGGCGATCCACACAGCACGCTGCGGGCGACCACCGATAGGTGCGACGCGGCAGTGCTCATCAACGCGGGGGGCGAGATCGACGCCTGCAACGAGCACACCTGGCGCCATCTGGTCACCGAGGCGGCCAGTGTGGTGACTCCGCCCGGCCCCCTCGTGGTCGACCTCACCGGCCTGGACTTCATCGGCTGCTGCGCATTCGCGGTGCTGGCCGAGCAGGCGCAACGATGTGACCGCCGCGGCATCGAACTGCGCCTGGTCAGCCGCCACCCCCTCGTCGCCCGAATTGTCGAAGCGTGCGGGCTCAACGGCGTGCTGCCCATCTACCCGACTACGGACTCCGCGCTCGCGATGCCCGCTCGCTGGTGAGTTGACGGCTGTCAGATACGTTGGGCCAGAGTCGCTTTCCCTAGCAGCCCGGAGGCTGGATGAGCGGCTTTTCCAGTTTGGGGCCCACCTTTGGTGCGGAGGAGGAGTTCCTCCTCGTTGACCAGCGCACCGGCGAACCCGCCCCGCGTAACGCGGCGGTCGCGCAGGAAGCCGAGCGCCGCGGCGTCACACTGCAGCTGGAACTGAGCAGTTGCCAGGTAGAAACGACCTCCAGCGTGGCGAGCACCAGTGCGCAACTCGGTGAGGAACTCATCGCGCTGCGGCACACCGCAGCGCAGGCCGCCGAGGCCACTGGGGTTCGGCTGCTGGCCCTGGGGCTTCCGCCGGCCGCGCCGCACGAGTTCCCGGTCACAGACACTGAGCGGTACCGGCGGATCGGGGCGCAGTTCGGCATGGTCGCCCACGAGCAGGGCATCTGCGGATGTCACGTGCACGTGCGGGTGCCCGACCGTGCGGCCGCCATCCACGTCAGCAATTGGCTGCGGCCGTGGCTGCCGTCGCTGCTTGCGTTGTCTGCCAATTCGGCGCTGTATCGCAACGCGGACACCGGCTATGCGAGCTGGCGCAGCGTCCTGTGGCGACGCTGGCCGGCCGCCGGTCCGCCGCCGTTCTTCCCCTCGCCCGACGAGTACGACCGCACAGTGCAAATGCTAATCGACAGCGAGGTGATCCTCGACCGAAAAATGATCTATTGGGACGTGCGCGCGTCGGAGAACTTCCCGACGATCGAGGTCCGGGTGGCCGACGTGCCGGCGACGGTCGCCGAGACCGTGGTGCTCGCCACCCTGATCAGGGCCGCGGTGATGACTGCACTCGAGGCGCGCGGGCGCGGCGACGAGCCCGGGCGGCTGGCCCCCGCGGCGCTGCGGGCGGCGTACTGGAAGGCCGCCCACGACGGGCTATCGGGGCGCGCGCTCGATCTGATAGCTGGCCGCGGAGCGGTGCCGGCCCGCCAGCAGCTGGGCGCGCTGGCGCAGCGGGTGCGCCCGGCGCTTGAGTCGCTCGGCGAATACGACCGCGTCACAGCGGAACTCGACCGCATCGCCGCACAGGGCAACGGGGCGATGCGGCAGCTTCGGGCTTGGCGAAAACGCGGAGAGGTGATGGACGTCATCGAGGAAGCCGCCGCTGCCACGCTGAACTGAACTAAGCGTCCTGGGCCGGCTATACCGTGAGCAGGCGATACAGCCCGATTAGGCCCACCACAACGATGGTGGAGCGCAATGCATTTGGCGACAACCGACGGCCATAACGCGCGCCGACCCATCCCCCGGCCAACGAGCTAGCCGCGATGATGCCGGCAACCGGCCAGCTGATCCGATCGAAGGCCACCAGCGTATAGCTCACCGCCGCAACAACGTTCACTACCAGTGTCAGGAGGTTCTTGGCCGCATTCATCCGTTGCACCGACTCCGGCAGCAATGCGCCCATCACGCCGACCAGCAGGATGCCCTGCGCCGCGGTGAAGTAGCCGCCGTAGACGCCGACACCATACGTACCGAGCACCAGCACAGCCTTTCGTGCCGGCGTGATGTGCTCGGGTGAGCGACCCGCCGCCTCAGCGCGCCGGCGCGCCCACGACTGGATCCGCGGCCCGATCACCACCAGCACCAAGGCCAGCACCAACAGCCCCGGCACGACCCGAGCGAACACCGTCGGGGGCAGATGCAGCAGCAGGAAGGCCCCCAGCACCGCGCCGGCCAGCGATGCCGGGATCTGCCAGCGCAACCGATCCCACTGACCGCGCAGCTCCGCGCGATAACCCCAGGTGCCCGACACGCTGCCCGCCACCAGACCCACCGCGTTCGACATGGTGGACGTGACCGGCGGATAACCGAGCGCGACGAGCGTCGGGAAGGTGATCAGCGTGCCCGATCCGACGAGCGCATTGATTGCACCGGCGGCAAACCCGGCCAGGGCGATCAAAATCATATGGGAGAGCAGCACTTCCGAAGAGCTTAGCCTCCGTTAGGTGCGCGGCGCTTCGGCACCCCGATCGACGCCGGTGCGTAGCTTGACCGATGCCGAATACGCATGCGTGCGGAACCGAAGCACCGGGTCCTCGGAGGGTTCGATGCCGTCGGTGACGCGCATCGGGTCGAACACCACGATGTCGTCGCCGTGCTCACGCTCGGTGTCCAGGCCGGTGATCTCAAGCGTGCCGACGGTGACCGTGTCGGTGCTCTGCCAGGGAGCCGAGGGATCCACCGTCGAGTCGTTCGGCCCGGCGATCTGGACGCGAAAGTCAAACCGCACCGGTCCGCTGGCCAGGCGAGTACCCAGTTCGTCGGTGAGAAAGTCAGGGCCTTTGCCTCGGGCAGCGGATCCCGTGAGGTATTCCTCACCCGCCGCCGGGACCAGGTGGTAGCGAACGAATCTGGTGCTGCCGTCGGTGCCGACCCAGCGGAAGGCGTGCAGCCCGTGGTATTCGATGGTGCCGTAGCTTGCCGGGACCCTGCTGGCGTCGCGCAGCACCGGCAAGGCGCCGAACAGCCGCGGATGAGTGACGAAGTATGCGGCCATGCGCAGCGGCGTCGTCAGGCCGGGCCGCATCGCCTTGAGCAGATCGACGAATCCGTCCGGCGTGCTCGAGACGAAGAGCCGGGCGGTCTGCGTCGACACGTCGGTGGTAGAGCCGTCGGGCAACGTGAACTTCACCGCCATCCCGCGCACGCCCGGCGCGTTGTCACGCTGCGTCGGGTTTCCCGATCCGTTGGAGAAGCGGATCAATGCCGGGACCGTCGAGCCATCGAGGTGCTTCGCGCGGGAAAGCAAGGCCCCCTCGGGCGTCGCGGTGAACGTGCCGCGGTACAGCGTGCCTTTCGCGTGCAGCGCTCGAGAGCCCGGCTGCGCTCCCCCGGTGCCTCGAATCGCCTCGATGGCGTCGTCAGGAGAAAGCGATCCGCCCATGTGCGAATCCTAAAGGCATCACTGGGGAAAACCGAAGAGTTTCACGACGCCATGATCGCGACCCGCCGTGTAGCCGCCGTCGACGGCAATCGCCTGGCCGCTGACGAAGGAGGCATCGGGCGACAGCAGGAAGGCCGCCATGGCCGCGACCTCCTCCGGCCGGCCGAGCCGTTGCAGGGCATGCTCGTTGGTGATGGAGGCCAGCGGACCTTCCATCCCCGGCAGACCGAAAACACCTTGGGCCATTGGCGTTTCGATGAAGCCGGGACAGATGGCGTTTGCCCGGATGCCGCTCGGTCCGTAGTCGAGCGCGATGTTCTTGGTGAGCAACACGACGCCGCCCTTGGCCGCGTTGTACGAGCTGCCTCCTGCCGTGCCTTCCAAGCCCTCGATGCTGGCGACGGTCACGATCGAGCCCCGCTCGCCGTCGACCCGATCTTGGTCGATCATACGAGCCAGCGCAGCCTTGGCCATCAGAAATGTGCCCGTGAGATTGATTCCGATGACACGGTCCCATTCGGCACGGTCGAGCAGATGGACAGGCCCGCCCCCGGCAACACCGGCGGCGTGGAAGACCCCGTCCAGGCGATCGGGCACCGCGGCCAGCACAGCCGCGATCGCGGCTTCGTCGGTCACGTCGGCCGTCACGAACCTGAACTCAGGGCCGAGGTCGGGCGGGGACGCCAGGTCGGCGCCGACGACGGTGCCGCCTTCAGCCAGCAGACGCCGAGCGGTGGCCAGGCCGATCCCCGACGCCGCGCCGGTCACGACGAACGTGCGAGAACGGGCGCGATCACTACTCACCATGCCAGTCATGTTGACACACGGTGCCTAGCCGAACCGAGTATGCGTCCAAGGGGTCCGCAGTGCGCTCATGGCGGAAAATGCGCCTACTTTCCACCCTCACCGCACACGCGAATCCCTCAGTGCACACTCGGAGGCAACGAACGCAGACCATCGGAGGAGTTATGCCACCAGCCGACACCACGACCAGTACCGTGGAGACGCTCGCCGGATTCGTCGAGCAACACGCGCAGCGCAGGCCCGACGGCATCGCGATTCGCTACCGGGACCTGCAGTGGTCGTGGGCTGACTGGGCATCGCGGATTCGTCGCGCGGCCGGGGCATTGCGAGCCGCCGGTGTGCAGCGCGGCCAGGGTGTGGCGTTTCTCGACAAGAATCACCCCGCCTGCCTGGAAGTCCTCTTCGCCGCCGCGTCGATCGGCGCCGTGACCACCGTCGTCAACTGGCGC
>DASZLQ010000227.1:0-9867 GCA_035552295.1 Mycobacterium sp.
CCTCTGGTACACCAGTTGTCCCACCAGGGGCACCGCTGGATAGCCACGTTCGGACAGGATAACCGCTGAAAGCATCTAAGCGGGAAACCTTCTCCAAGATCAGGTTTCTCACCCTTTTAGAGGGATAAGGCCCCCCGCAGAACACGGGATCGATAGGCCAGACCTGGAAGCCCAGCAATGGGTGCAGGGAACTGGCACTAACCGGCCGAAAACTTACCAACACAAATCGCAACCACATTCCAGCCCCGCGGCAATTGCCGTGGAGCACCACACCCCCCACCAGAACAAATTTAAATAGAGTTACGGCGGCCACAGCGACAGGGAAACGCCCGGTCCCATCCCGAACCCGGAAGCTAAGCCTGTCAGCGCCGATGATACTGCCCCGTTAGGGTGGAAAAGTAGGACACCGCCGAACATACACAAAAACACCCCCGGCGACGGGGGTGTTTTTGCGTCCAGGTATTTGCGTGGTCTAGTCGAATAACGTCAAATACACCGATGCACGCTTTTTCTCCAATTCGAGCAGGGTTCGCTTTCGATCGAGCCCGCCGCCGTATCCGGTGAGGCTGCCGCTGGCACCAATGACGCGATGGCAGGGAACGACGATCGCGATGGGATTGTGGCCGTTGGCCAATCCGACGGCGCGTGCGGCGCCGGGAGCACCGATCTGTTCGGCGATTTCGCCATACGACCGGGTTTCCCCGTACGGAATTGTCAGCAGCGCCTTCCAGACCCGCTGCTGGAATTCTGTACCCCGCAGATCGAGTTCGATATCGAAGTCGGTGAGTTCGCCGGCGAAATAGGCGGCCAGTTGATCGACGGCGTCATTGAATGCCCCGGGATCGGCTGACCAGTCGGCTCGGCTGGGCTCGTAGGTCTGATCGACCATCCGTAGATTCGTCAATGCCGAGTCGTGCCCGGCCAAGGTCAACAGACCGATCGGGCTGCTGATGGTTCGGTAGTGGATCATGCAACCTCCTGAGGTGGCCACTGGTTCACCGGATGCTCGAGCGTGGTCCACAGATGCTGAACGGCATAGGACCGCCACGGACGCCAACGCGTGCTGTGCTCGAGCAGAGTCCGTTCCTTCGCGGGTAAGCCCAGCTGCTTGGCGGCCATTCGAAGGCCCAGGTCGCTGGCGGGAAAAGCATCCGGGTCTCCAAGGCCGCGCATCGCAATCACTTCTGCGGTCCAGGGGCCGATCCCCGGCAGGGCGAGCAATTGCTTTCGTGCACTTTCCCAGTCACTTCCGCTGTCCAGGACCACGGTTCCGTCGGCGAGGCCGGCTATCAGGACGCTCAGCGTCCGCTGTCGTGCCTTGGGGACAGCCAGATGGACGGAATCGATCTCGGCGAGCTCTTCGACGGACGGGAAGGTATGAGTCAGTGCGCCCGCCGGATCGTTGACGGGCCGGCCATACGCGGTAGCCAGCCGCGCGGCATGGGTGCGCGCGGCCTTGGTCGATACCTGTTGACCCAGTACGGCGCGCACGGCGAGTTCGGCCTCGTCGACCGTGCGGGGAATCCGTTGGCCTGGCGCCTTGGCCACTACCGGGCACAGGTCCGGGTCACGGCTGAGCGCGTCCACGACGGCTTCGGGATCGGCGTCGAGGTCCAGCAGCCGCCGGCAGCGGGCGATCGCGGTGCTGAGGTCGCGGAAGTCGTCGAGCACGAGTAGGCAGCGGACGTGATCGACAGCCGGTGTCAGGGTGGCCACGGCACTGCCCGAGGGAAGCCGCAGGCTGCGTCGGTACGCACCGTCGCGGACTTCCTCGCAACCGGGGACGGCGCCGGCGGCCAGATGACCGAAAGCGCCCTCATAGGCGAACGGTGTGCGTACCGGAAGTCGAAGGCACACTGTCCCCGGCGATGCGGCGTCGGATCCGGACCGGACCGCAGCGTGTTTACGTAGCGCCGTCGGTGTGCTTTCGAACACCAGCCGCACCGTGTCGTTGAACTGACGGATACTGGAAAACCCCGCGGCGAACGCGACATCGCCGAACGGCAGCTGTGTGGTCTCGATCAGCACCCGAGCGGTCTGTGCCCGTTGCGCGCGGGCCAGCGCAAGCGGACCTGCGCCGACCTCCGCCTGCAAAAGCCGCTCCAGCTGGCGGGCGGTGTAACCGAGGTGGGCGGCGAGGCCGCCGACGCCCTCGCGGTCCACGGTGCCGTCGGCGATGAGCCGCATCGTCCGCGCAACGACGTCACCGCGCACATTCCATTCGGGAGAGCCCGGAGATGCGTCAGGACGGCACCGCTTGCATGCCCGGAACCCCGCCCGTTGCGCGGCCGCCGCGGTCGGCAGGAACCGGACGTTACGAGCGAGGGGGGGCCGCACCGGGCAGCTGGGCCGGCAGTAGATCCGCGTCGTCAGCACCGCGATGACAAACCAGCCGTCGAACCGGGCGTCCTTCGACTGGACCGCCCGGTAGCAGCGCTCGAAATCTTCGTGCACGCTTCAACAGTTACACCTGCCCACCGACAAAACTGGCGGAAAACCGACATGGTAGTAACCCCGTATGTCCGCGAGGAGTCCGTATGAGCGAGCCGCAACCCGTCACCGTTGAGAATTTCTCCCACGTATGTATCGGCGTCTCCGACATGGAGAAGTCGTTGGCGTTCTACACCGCAGTGCTGGGCATGGACGTCGTTTTCGATGTCGAACTCGCGGGAGCCGGACTCGATGCCGTGACCGGCGGCGCCGCGCAAAATGGCCGCATGATCGGCGGGCTGATCGGTGGTGCAATGGTCGAGCTGCTTTTTCTTGGCGACGTGCCCGCCGGCCCTGCCGGACCGCGGATCGGCTATACCAATATGTCGTTTCGCGTTGCCAACCTGGACGACGCATACGAAACCCTTCGGCACCAGCATCCCGAGGTGCGTACCGACGCAGCGGTTGACATTGGTGGTGTGCGAATGTTCTTCGTCTACGACCCCGATGACACGCCAATCGAAATGCTCGAGCTGCCCGCAGGCGTGCACACCACGTTGGAGCTTTGGCGACCTTAGGCCTCAGGCGGGCGAGGCCAGCCGGACGGGATTGTCGTGCCCGCGGAGTGTCACGGTGTCACCCAAAGACCAACGGGCACTTTCGTTTTCGCTCGCGCCCTCAAGTGCGTCGGCCGTCGCCAACAATCGGCCCGGATGTGACTTGGCCAGTTCGCAGAGTCGGGCGGCCTCGTTGACCGGTTCGCCGATCACGGTGTATTCGAACCGCTCTTTGGCGCCGACATTGCCCGCCACGACCTGGCCCGCCGCCACACCGATGCCGGCCTCGAGCTCGGGCATTTCGCTGGTAAGCCGCTCGGCAATGCAGCGCGCGGCCGCCAGCGCTTCGTCTTCGGGACGTTCGAGGCGATTCGGGGCACCGAAGATGGCCAGTGACGCGTCGCCTTCGAATTTGTTGACCAGCCCACAACAACGGTCCACTTCCTCGACGACGATCGAGAAAAAGCGGTTGAGCACTTGAACGACTTCGGCCGGTGGTTGGCTGGTCACCAGTTGCGTGGAGCCGACGATGTCGATGAAAACGACTGCAACATGGCGTTCTTCGCCACCCAGTTTCGGTCGCTCGCGTTCGGCGGCCAGGGCGACTTCGCGCCCGACGTGCCGGCCGAAAAGGTCGCGGACGCGTTCGCGCTCACGTAGACCGTCGACCATCGCGTTGAAACCACGCTGCAGCTCACCGAGTTCGGTGCCGTCGAACACCACCAGGTCGCCGCGCAAATCGCCCTGCTCGACGCGCTTGAGCGCCGCACGCACCACCCTTACCGGTGTCGCTGTCAGCCAGGACAGGATCCACATCAGGATGAACCCGAAAACCAATGCCGCAGCCGCAACGATGAACACTCCGATGGCGAACTGGTCCTCGGTCAGATTGCGCATCAATAGCTGGAAGAAAGCCACCAAGGCGATGCCGATAACCGGTACGCCCGAACCGAGGAACCAGACCATCATGATTCGGCCCATGATGCCCGACGCCAACCGCGGGGGCGGTCGTCCCGCCTCGAGCGCCTGAGCGGCCACCGGGCGCAGCGCGAACTCGGTGATCAGGTAGGCGCCGGTGGCGACCAGGAGGCCGGAAATGCCCACCACGAACAGAAACCGCGGGATGAATATGGTGTTGACCAGGCCGTAGAGGGTGGTCAACAAAGCCGTCCCAAGTCCCCACAGGATGAGGTCGACCATCGCGAGTCGCCACGGGGCCAGGAATGTATTGCGCTCGTCGACGCGGCTGGGTTTGCGCCCCTCGGTCGCCCAGCGCAGCGCCAGTACCGTCCGCCGGGTGATCCAATAGGTCCCCACCGTTGCGGCCAGTGCGATGTAAGCGGGGCCGACCATGAAGGTCAGCCACACGGGCGCGTCGTCAAAGATGCTCGGCTCGGGAATGGCGATCGTAACCAAAAGCACGGCGACGCCGATCCCGATCAGGTTCACGGCCGCGACGAGGACCGTCAGAATGACCTGGATGCGTATCCGGCGACGCCGTGGGCTTTCCGACACTCTGCCGAGGAGGAAGGAGCCGAATTCGGCCGTTTCCGGCAGCCGGCCGCTCTGACGAGTCACCGTCTCGAGCACCCGGCCCAAGCGTTGCGCCATGGTCTTGTTGGCCGACATGGTGGCGTCAGCCTAATTTGAGGTCACGCCCTAAGGTGAGTCGGGTGCGTCTAGTGATCGCCCAGTGCACCGTCGACTACATCGGCCGGCTCACTGCGCATCTGCCGTCCGCGCGCAGGTTGCTGCTGTTCAAGGCCGACGGATCGGTCAGTGTGCATGCTGATGACCGCGCCTACAAGCCGTTGAACTGGATGAGTCCGCCGTGCTGGTTAAGCGAAGATCTCAGCGCCGAGGGGCCGGTCTGGGTGGTGGAGAACAAGGCGGGCGAACAGCTGCGCATCACCGTTGAGCAGATCGAGCACGATTCCAGCCACGATCTGGGTGTGGACCCCGGGCTGGTCAAGGACGGCGTCGAGGCTCACCTACAGGCGTTGCTCGCCGAGCATGTTCAACTGCTGGGCGAGGGATATACGTTGGTCCGCCGCGAGTACATGACCGCGATCGGGCCCGTCGATCTGCTGTGCCGCGATGAACTCGGTGGCTCGGTCGCGGTGGAAATCAAGCGGCGTGGCGAGATTGACGGGGTGGAGCAGCTCACCCGCTATCTCGAGTTGCTCAATCGTGACAGCCTGCTGGCGCCGGTGAAAGGGGTGTTCGCCGCTCAGCAGATCAAGCCGCAGGCGCGCACCCTGGCCATTGATCGCGGGATGCGTTGCTTAACACTGGATTACGACAAGATGCGCGGGATGGACAACGACGAGTATCGGCTGTTCTGACTTGCCGGATTAGACTGACGGTATGGCTCGACGCCGCACACCGCCACGTGGGCAGCGTCCGGCGTCCATATCGGCGGTCTTTCGCCGAGTCGAAGCCGGGCCCGACGGCCATGAATACGAAGTCCGCCCGGTCGCGGCGGCCAGGGCCGTTAAGACCTACCGATGCCCCGGATGCGATCACGAAATACGTTCTGGCACAGCACATCTAGTGGTATGGCCGACTGATTCACCGCACGCGGGCGTCGAGGACCGACGACATTGGCACTCGTCGTGCTGGGCCAACCGCGCGACTCGCGCTCCTACCCGACGATGGTCTTAATAAATTGGGGTCTTGATTTTCCTGGCTTCAGGAATCCTGCTCGACCAACTCGATCAGCACCCCGCCGGCATCCTTGGGATGGATGAAGTTGATCCGCGAGTTCGCTGTGCCACGCCTGGGCCCTTCGTAGACCAGCCGCACGCCCTGCGAGCGGAGTCGCTTGCTGAGGCTGTCGAGATCGCGCACGCGGACGGCCATCTGCTGGATGCCTGGGCCGCGCTTGTCCAAGAACTTCGCGATCGCAGACGAGTCGTCGACCGGGGCCATCAACTGGATCTGCGCGGTACCGTCCGGGGCGTCGGGCACCGAGAGCATCGCTTCACGGATTCCCTGGTCGTCGTTGACTTCCTCGTGCACCAGGATCATGCCGAGGTGGTCGTGGTACCAGGTGATTGCGGCGTCCAGGTCGGCGACTGCGATGCCGATGTGATCAATCGCCGTCACCACAGCGGTGGACAGGAGCTGACGGGCGTCGACTTGATCGGTCGTCATCACATAACGGTAACGTGGCGGCAAAGATTGCGCATTTTCGGGGAGGCCGAATCGGCCGTCCGCGCACGCATAGGAGGTAGCCATGACGACGTCGGTGATAGTTGCTGGAGCGCGGACACCCATCGGCAAGTTGATGGGTTCGCTGAAGGATTTTTCGGCCAGTGATCTGGGCGCCATCGCGATCGCCGGCGCGCTGGAGAAGGCCAACGTAGCAGCGTCGGCCGTCGAATACGTGATCATGGGCCAGGTGTTGACGGCCGGGGCCGGCCAGATGCCCGCCAGGCAGGCAGCGGTGGCGGCCGGCATCGGCTGGGACGTTCCAGCGCTGACCATCAACAAGATGTGCCTATCCGGTATCGACGCCATCGCGCTCGCTGACCAGCTCATTCGTGCCGGCGAGTTCGATGTGGTGGTGGCCGGCGGCCAGGAGTCCATGACGAAGGCCCCCCACCTGCTGATGGATAGCCGCTCCGGCTACAAATACGGCGATGTGACGGTTTTGGACCACCTGGCCTACGACGGCTTGCACGACGTGTTCACCAACCAGCCGATGGGTGCGCTCACCGAGCAGCGCAATGACGTCGACAAGTTCACCCGCGCCGAACAGGACGAGTTCGCTGCCCGGTCCCACCAAAAGGCGGCCGCGGCGTGGAAGGACGGCGTCTTCACCGACGAGGTGGTGCCGGTGAACATCCCGCAGCGCAAGGGTGATCCGCTGCAGTTCACCGAGGACGAGGGGATCCGCGCAAACACCACCGCCGAGTCCCTGGGCGGGCTCAAACCGGCATTTCGCCGCGATGGCACCATCACCGCGGGTTCGGCGTCGCAGATCTCCGATGGCGCGGCCGCGGTCGTGGTGATGAACAAGGACAAAGCGCAGCAGCTCGGGCTCACCTGGCTGGTCGAGATCGGTGCGCACGGTGTTGTGGCCGGGCCCGATTCGACGCTGCAGTCGCAGCCGGCCAACGCGATCAAGAAGGCGCTCGCCCGCGAGGGCATCTCCGTTGACCAGCTCGATGTGGTGGAGATCAACGAGGCGTTCTCGGCGGTCGCGCTGGCCTCGACGCGTGAACTCGGCGTGAATCCCGAGATCGTCAACGTCAACGGCGGCGCGATCGCTGTCGGGCACCCGATCGGCATGTCGGGGGCCCGGATCACCCTGCATGCGGCCCTGGAATTGGCGCGCCGCGGCCCCGGTTACGGCGTCGCAGCGCTATGTGGGGCCGGCGGCCAGGGCGACGCGCTGATTCTGCGGGCCGGTTAGCTGGACCCCGACGGCGTTGCTGAGGCGCGCTGGGCGGGTGCGTTTGTGATTTTCGTCATATGGGCCGATCGAGGGCCTTTTGGGCGAGGATTTCGGCAGGTTTTGCCAACACCCGAGCGCCGCAGCCACCGGGTGGATCGGTAACCGGGCCGCATGACAGACTTGACGGCGTGACTCGTCCGCGATCCTCGATCGGACCTGCTTTGACCGGTGCAGTCGATCTGTCCGGTCTCAAGCAGCAAGCTCAACAGGACGCCTCGGCGAGCGGGCCTGCTGGGCAGACAACTTCGGCGGTGCCGGGCGCCACCGAGGTCACCGAGGCCAACTTCGAAAACGAAGTCCTGATCCGGTCCGACGAAGTTCCCGTGGTCGTACTGCTGTGGTCACCCCGCAGCGACGCCTGCGTCCAGCTTGTTGAGACGCTGGCCGGCCTTGCCTCCGAGGACGGCGGCAAGTGGTCGTTCGCGACGGTCAACGTCGACGTGGCACCCAGGGTGGCCCAGATATTCGGTGTCGAGGCGGTCCCCACCGTGGTGGCTTTGGCCGCCGGGCAACCGATGTCCAGCTTCCAAGGCGTGCAGCCCACCGATCAATTGCGTCGCTGGCTGGACTCGTTACTTTCGGCGACAGCCGGCAAGCTAAAGGGCCCAACCGGTTCCGAACAACCCGCGGAGGTCGATCCGGAGCTGGCACAAGCCCGACAGCATCTCGAGGCCGGCGACTTCGAGGCCGCGAAGACGTCGTATCAAGCGCTACTGGAGGCAGATCCCGGCAGCGTCGAGGCGAAGGCCGCGATCCGGCAGATCGACTTCCTAACTCGCGCAACGGCGCAACGCCCGGACGCCGTCGCCGTCGCCGATGCGGCGCCGGGCGACATTGACGCCGCATTCGCGGCCGCCGACGTGCAAATCCTCAACCAAGATGTGAGCGCGGCCTTCGAGCGGCTGATCGCGTTGGTGCGCAACACATCTGGTGACGAGCGCACCTCAGTACGTATCCGGCTGATCGAGCTTTTTGAACTCTTCGATCCGGCTGATCCTGAGGTGGTCGTCGGTCGGCGCAACCTCGCCAACGCCCTCTACTGAGACTCGTTGGGATCCTGCACGTTTATGCGGGTTCTAGCCATAACGTCGACGTCGGCGGCAACACCAGCACCGCCGAGGCCGGTCGACCATGCCAAGGGTCCTCGGTAGCGTCGACACCACCGAGGTTGCCGATCCCAGAGCCGTTGTAGATCGTCGCGTCGGTGTTGAGCACCTCTCGCCAGCGGCCCGCGCTGGGCAACCCCAGTCGGTAGCCGCTGCGCTCGGAGCCCGCGAAGTTGAACACGCAGGCCATGACCGAGCCGTCATTGCCGTAACGCAGGAAGCTCAAAACGTTGTTGGCCGAATCGTTCGCATCGATCCAGGAATAACCTTCGGGGGTGGTGTCCTGGCTCCACAGCGCCGGATGACTGCGGTAAATGTCGTTGATGTCACCCACGAGACGCAGAATCCCGTTGGAGAAACCCAACTCGTCCAGCTGCCACCAGTCCAAACCGCGCTGCTCGGACCACTCGGCACGCTGGCCGAATTCCTGGCCCATGAACAGCAGCTGCTTGCCGGGATGCGCCCACTGGTAGGCCAGCAGGCTGCGCAGCCCGGCGGCTTTGACGTGGTTGTTGCCAGGCATCCGTCCCCACAACGTGCCCTTGCCATGGACCACCTCGTCGTGGCTGAGCGGCAGCACGTAGTTCTCGCTGAACGCGTACAGCATCGAGAAGGTCATCTCGTGGTGGTGGTAGCTGCGGTAAATGGGATCGCGGCTGATGTAGTCCAGCGTGTCGTGCATCCAGCCCATGTTCCACTTCATCGAAAAGCCCAGGCCACCAAGGCTGGTGGGCCGCGTCACCCCTGGCCACGATGTCGATTCCTCTGCGATCGTGACGATGCCGGGGGCGGCTTTGTGTGCCGTGGCGTTCATCTCCTGCAGGAACTGCACCGCTTCCAGGTTCTCCCGCCCGCCGTAGATGTTCGGGGTCCAGCCGCCCTCCGGGCGCGAGTAGTCCAGGTACAGCATCGACGCCACCGCGTCCACGCGTAAGCCGTCAATGTGGAATTCTTCGAGCCAATACAATGCGTTGGCGACCAGGAAGTTACGTACCTCTCGACGGCCGAAGTCGAATACGTAAGTGCCCCAGTCGAGTTGCTCTCCGCGCTTGGGATCGGAATGCTCGTACAGCGGGGTGCCGTCAAAACGTCCCAGAGCCCATGCATCCTTGGGAAAGTGCGCCGGTACCCAGTCCACAATGACACCGATACCGGCTTGGTGTAGGGCGTCGACCAGCGCCCGAAAATCGTCGGGCGTTCCGAATCGCGATGTGGGGGCGTAGTACGAGGTGACCTGATATCCCCATGATCCGGCGAACGGGTGCTCGGCTACCGGGAGCAGTTCCACATGGGTAAACCCGTGCTCCACAAC
>DASZLQ010000228.1:0-9518 GCA_035552295.1 Mycobacterium sp.
TCGCCGCCGGCGGTGACGTGGGCTTCCCAATCATCGTGCCACGCCATCTCTTCGGCGATGTTGTCGCGGAACGCCGCTGAGTCGGCGAAGTAGAAATCGAATTTCAGCAGATCGCGCAACCGCATCGCCTGGGTCCAGAAAGCCTCCATGCGGTCGCCGTCGACGTGCTTGGCGTGCGCCAACGCGAGTTCGACGATCGAGGTCTCCAAGAACGCGTGTATCACCGAGTTCCGGTAGAACGCCGCGGCGTGTTGCTCCTCGGGTGCGATGCGCCACACCGGTTCCCGGCCGCTGTCGACCCGGGTGATCGGGTGACCATTGGACAGCGTGTCGACTGCCGCACGCACCCCGTCGCGTGAGCGCAGCCGCAATAGGCTGGTCGACATCGGGGTTTGCTTGCGCTCGAGGTAGTCCAGTGAATCCTGCAAGGTGTGGTGTAGCTGATCGAGCGTCAACGCCGCTCCGCGAGTGGTCAGCAGCAACGCACACACCAAAGCCGTCGCCGTTACCGGCGTCGCTTGCAAAATCCGCCACGCGACTTCGAACGACATCTTCTGCAGTGCAAGCCGTTTGGCATCCGGGTCCTGGGCCAGCGAACCGTACGGTGGGCCGAGGTGCTCACGCATCGAGACCGCTGCGGGAAAGCGCACGTAGATCTTGCCGTAGTTGCGTTCACCCTGCGCCCTGATGAAGTTGTACAACCACAGAACGCCCTCGGGTGTTTTTTCGCCGCCGCGAGCGTAGGCGGCGTACTCGGCGGTCTCGTGTAGCTGATCGAAGCTGATCGACACCGGCTGCAGCAGGATATCTTCGCTGCGGCCGTCCAGGTAAGCGTCGGCCACATAGGCCATGAGACCGAGCTTGGGCGGCAACATCTTTCCGGTGCGCGACCTGGTTCCTTCGATGGACCAGCTCAGGTTGAACCGCTTCTCGACGATATAGCCGACGTATTCGCGCAGGACGTACTTGTAGAGCGGGTTAGCGCCGATGTTGCGTCGGATGAAGATGACGCCGGAGCGGCGAAACAGCGGGCCCATCAACCCGAACGACAGGTTGATGCCGGCGAACACATGCACTGGCGGCAGCCGGTTCTCCTGCATGGCCACCGGCATCACCGCGCCGTCGATGTAGGACCGGTGCGAGAAGAGCAGCACCGCCGGATGTGCTTCCAGCCCGGTACGCATCGCCGCAACCTGATACTCGTCGTAGTCGAGGTCCGGATCGAATCCGCGGCTGAGCATCCTGCCGAGGACGCCAACAAGGTCGACGGACATCCTGCTCCACCCGGTGGCGAGTTCGTCGAGCATCGTCCCGGCCTCTTCGACGGTGGCCCCCGGGATCTTTTCCAGGCCGGCGCGAAAACGCGTGGACGCCAAGATTTCTGGCTTCACCAGCCGCGGAGACTTGTACTGTGGTCCGAGGATCCGGTACTCGGCGCGTTCCATCGCCAAGATGGCGCGGCGAGTGACGAACTGGGCGAAGTCGCGCTTGTCCTCTCCGACGGTGGTGTCGCGCCACTGCTGGCGGAGTTCGGACACTTTGGCAGGCTCGCCGGCCACCACCCGCGCCCGGTGGGGAGCGGCGCGCAGGATGTGTCGTTGCTGACGTTGGTTGGGGTGGTAGGGATCTCGGCCGGGGAGCAGCCCGGCGACCTTGGCGATTCTGCCGCGATCCACTGGCGGCAGCCAGAACACACGCACCGGCACGACCAACCGGTCGTCTCCGGATTCGGGGCCGGACTCGAGCTGCTCAACAAGCGCGGTCAGCGCAGTCGGCGGCGCATCACGGGAGGGCAACTTCAATACGTCGAACGTGGTCCCCGGATGCCGGGCACGCTGCTTGCCCAGCCAATCCATGACCAGCTCCATTTCAACGCTGGTGTTCATGGGCGCCAATACCAGCGAGTCTTGCGCGGCCAACACCGCGCTGGTATCTGCGGCCGGTTGGGTCACGGCCGCCCTCTGGGACGAGCAGGCTGTTGTACCTCACCGTCTTTGAGGGCGACCTTCGACGCATTCGGATCCGCGATGGCGGGCTTTGTCTTAGTCGCCGTCTTCTTCGCGGTGGCTTTCTTCGGGGTGGTTTTCTTCGCCGGCGCCTCGCTCGCGGCGGCTTTGGCAGCCGGCTTAGCCCTGGCCTTTTTCGCCGCCTTTTTCTCGGCGTACAGATCGACCTCGGGCAGCTCGTCGACCGGCCAGTTGGCCAGGGTGTCCAGATAGAGTTGGCGCACCTCGGCGATGTGCTCCGGCAACGTTTCAAGTGTCCAGTCCTGCACCGGAATTGGCGGGAACACCGCGACGTCAACCGTGCCCGGGTTGATCGTGGCGGAATTTCGGGCGGCGACGATCTCCGCATTACGAATAACGATGGGGACGATCGGGATCCCCGCCGCCATCGCGAGACGGAACGGCCCCTTTTTGAAGGGACCGACCTCGGTGGTGTCTAGCCGGGTGCCTTCCGGAGCCATCAGAATCGAGAGTCCGTTCTTGGCTCTCTCTTCGACCGTGCGCATCGTCTCCAGCGCTGCAGCCGGATCGTCGCGGTCGATAAAAACACCGTCCAACGCCTTACCGAGCAGGGCCATGATTGGGTTCTTTTGCAGTTCCTTCTTGGCCACGGCAACCCAGTTGTCGCTCACCAGCGCACCGGCGATGACCGGGTCAACCTGGTTGCGGTGGTTATAGATAAAGACGGCCGGACGCTGCGCCGTCAGATTCTCTTTCCCGACGACATTGAGGTGCACTCCAGTGGTCGCGAGCACCGTCTGGGAAAAGTTGGAGGTAAAGAAATTGGCGCCACGGCGCCGGCTGCCGGTCAGCACACCCATCGCCACTGCGCCGGCCCCGACGGGGACAATCGAGCCGAGTCCGGCAAGCGTGCGCACCTGCCGCCGGAGGCCCACGCCACCGCGGCTGTTGAATCTCAGGATCGGCCAGCCTCGGCGCCTGGCGACGGCGGCCATCTTGCCCTCGGGGTTCGTCGGCCGCGGATTCCCGACCAAGTACATCAGGGCGACGTCCTCGTCACCGTCGGCGTAAAAGTAGCTGTCCTTGAGGTCGATGTCGTGCTCGGCCGCAAACCGCTGCACCGCAGCGGCTTTGCCCGGCCCCCACAGGATCGGCTTCACTATCCCGCCGGTGAGCAACCCGTCTTCGTTGGTCTCGAACTTGTTGGTGAGCATGTCGGTGATCCCGAGGAAGCGGGCCACCGGATTGACCTGGATGGTCAGCGCCGACGAACTGAGCACCACGGTGTGGCCGCGAGCCACGTGAGCCCGCACCAGCTCGCGCATCTCCGGATAGATCCGCGACTCGATTCGCTGGGCGAAAAGGCGCTCGCCGATCTCCTCCAAGTCGTCTATCAGCCGTCCGGCCAGTGCAGAGCCGGCCTTGCCGATGAGGTCTTCGAACTCGATGCGCCCGAGCGTATGGCTCAGACCCGCCTGAACCATGCTGAGCAGCTCACCGACGCCCATGTCGCGGCGGCGAAGCCGCTCCTGGGTGAGGATGACGGCGGTAAAACCGGCGACCAATGTGCCGTCGAGGTCGAAAAACGCACCGATCTTGGGACCGGGAGCACTGGCGAGGATCTCGGCGACCGAGCCGGGCAACCGCATGTCCCCTGCCGACTTCGGCGTGCGGCCCTCGGTCCTCTGCTCTTCGGCGGCGCTCATGAGCCGGCCACCGATCGCGCCGCCGAGCCGGCCGGCTCAGCGAACGACGCCGGGACCGCGCGCGGTGCCGGGTCGCCGGCCAGCGCCAGGATCTCGTCGAAACCGCCGAGCAGGCACCGGGCGAATAACGCCTCGTTTCGCACCGACGCCCTGTCGTAGCGCACGGTGATGGTGCACCATCCACCCCGGGAAATCAGCACAACCATCATCGCCACCCCGGGTAGCGGACCGATTCCGTACTGCCGCAATATCTTTGCACCGGCGATGTAAGTGTCTCCCGGATAGACCGGGATATTGCTGGCCTGCACATCGGAGCCGATGACCGAGCCGGTAATCCCCTCCAGGACCGCTGTCGGCAAGACGCTCAACACCGGCGCGATGGAGCCGATGATGTTCATCGCCGGCTCCTCGCGGCGCTGCGTCATCTGCGCGCGGATCTTCTTCATCCGGGCGACCGGATCGGCGGTACCCAGCGGCGCTGCCAGGTTGACGCCGGTGAACCGGTTGCCGCCGGCGGTATCGGCCTCGGCCCGCACGTTGACCGGCACCGCCATCGGCAGCGTGCCGATCGGGACGCCGAGGGCCTCGTGGTAGCGGCGCAGCGCACCAGACAGACCGGCGAGGTAGGCGTCGTTGATCGATCCGCCGCCGGCCTTTGCGGCCTTGTGCAGATCGGCGAGCGGGATGTCGATGGCCTCGGTACGGGTGGCCAGGCTGCGCCGACGCAGCAGCGGCGATGGCTCGGCGGCCCGATTGATCACCCGCATGCCCGACATGGCGTAGCCCACGATCCCCGAAACTGTGGACACCGGGTCCAAAACCGCTCGCCCGGTCGCGGATACGGCTCCCGACAGCGCACCCAGGACACCGTTGACGATGGCTAAGGGAATGTGGTTGATGCCCTGCCGCATCAAGTCATTGGGTGTTAGATCTTGCGGAATGGGTTGCGGGGCCGTCGGCCTGGCGGGCGGATCGCGCTCGAGGTCATAGATTTGCGCGAACATCTCGACGCCGCCGACACCGTCGGTGACGGCATGGCTGACGTGCAGCAGGGTCGCGGCCTTGCCGTCGGCCAGACCCTCGACCAGGGTGGCGGTCCACAGCGGCCGCGATATGTCCATCGGCGACTGCAGGATCACCTCGGCGAGATCGAATACCTCACGCAGGGTGCCGGGTTCTGACACGCGTACCCGGCGCACATGGAAGTCGAGATTGAAATCGGGATCGACCACCCAGCGCGGTGCCGCCGTCGGCAGCGTCGGCACCACAACCTTCTGCCGCAATCGCAACACCCGTCGGGAGGCGTTTTCGAACCGGTTCAGGAACCGCTCCCAGTCCGGCGTTGTGTCGAGGAGCTCCAGCGCCATGATCCCCGACCGGGTCCGGGGGTTCCCTTCACCCCGGTGCATTAGATAGTCGACCGGCCCAAGTTCGTCGGACAATCCAACGGCCTCGACGGACTCAGTCATGATCGTTAACTCGACGCATCAAGCTTGTCACCGCCGATCAAGCCTCCTGCCTCAGACTTGCCAACCCAGTTGCCAAGACAACGCTAGTCGGCTTGACGCGCTGGTGAAAGGCGCGATCCGGTCACGGGGATCGCGTGCAGGTGGCCTGGCTCAGCTGGCCGAAGTCGCCGGCAGCGGCGACGAATCCAGTAGCGAGCTGGCGCGCCGCCCGTACACGACACCCAGGAAGTCGGAGACGGCGTCGGCGGCCAGGCGTGATCGGACTGTCGGGGTGATGTCGAACGCGTGGTGCGCATTGGCGAGCTCGGCATAGGCCACCGTGGGGGCTCCGGCCGCCCGCAGGGCTGCGCAGAACTCCCGGGCCTGGCCGCAGGGAACCAGTTCATCCTTCTCGCCGTGCAGCACGAAGAACGGTGGCGCCTCGGCGTTTGCGTACGAAATCGGCGAAGCCGCCTTGAACCGCTCGGGAGCGTCGGCGTAGCGAGCACGCATCACGAACTGCTCGAGGAACGGCATCATCAGCTCGTTCATGTTCTCGACATCGGTGAAGTCGTAGACGCCGTAATAGGGCGCCACCGCCTGCACGGTCGTGTCAGCGTTTTCGAACCCGGGCTGAAACGCTGGGTCGTTGGGGGTAAGTGCGGCCAAGGAGGCCAGGTGCGCGCCCGCGGACCCGCCGGTGATCGCGATGAAATCGGGGTCGCCGCCGTAGTCGGTGATGTTTTCCCGGACCCACGCGATCGCCCTCTTCACGTCGATGATGTGCGCCGGGAATGTGGAACGCGGGCTCCTGCTGTAGTCGATCGAGATGCAGATCCAGCCGAGTTCCACCATCCGGCTCATCAGTGTGTACGCCTGACCGCGTTTGCCGTTGACGGCCCATGCCCCGCCGGGAACCTGGATCAGTACCGGGGCGCGACGGCCCGGCGCCAGGTCATGACGTCGCCAGATGTCGAGCAGATTGTCGCGACCACCCGGGCCGTAGGAGATGTCAGAAGTGTGCCTCGCGTACTTGCGGTGTGGCCCCGGCACGCGCAACAGCCCGTCGCGGGGCGCACACTCGGACTGTTCGCAGGTCGGATGGCACACCAGCTCGGGGAAGTCCGGTCCGAAGGACTCCTCGAGCGCGGCGGTGAGGGTTTGATCCGCTCGCTGCGCGGCCCAGGTGGTGCCAACGCGTCCGATGGATGGGCGCGATACCCGCGACAAGGCATGCCCGGTCAAAACGTGCGGGGGAAACTCCGCGGACAGCCAGCCGGCAAACCAGCCAACCGCGAATGGTGAGCCGCGCAGCAACAGCGCGCCGGCCCGGTAGGTATCTCTGGCATCGGCCGCCAAGCGCAGTGCCTGGGCACCAGCCCACGAGCACCGCGAGGTCAAGTTCATGGTCACGCTCACAGCAACGCCACCCCCCGACGTTATGCACACGCCTCATTGCGGTTAACGGCTGTTTACCAACCGATGTCGTGCGTGTGTCGAGGCTCACACCATAACCGATAACCGCGGCGCCGGAACACTTTTCGTCCGCGTGGCGGGCGGCGAATCGGATCGGCGGCCCAGTTAGATAGACTGACCTGCACATTGCCTCCGTAGCTCAGGTGGATAGAGCAAGGGCCTTCTAATCCCTAGGTCGCACGTTCGAGTCGTGCCGGGGGCACCAATGAACTGTATGACCTCGGTTGATGCTTGACATTTTGTCTTCGGTTGATGGCCAAGCCGGAATCGAAGGCGTGGGCTGAACTCAAAGAGGATTGGCCCGGTGGCCCCGTTGGGGGCGATCCCGTCATCGAGCCACCGGGCCGCCACAGCGGTGTCAACAAACCCGCCATGCACCGCAGCGTCGTCTAATCCGGTCAGCTCACCCACGGCTCCGGCGTCCCCGACCACGATCCAGGTCGGGATCCGAGTATCGCTTTCGGAGTAATACTCCCCCAGCCCGCCGCCGGCCGACTGGCGATCCATCGCCGCGGCCTGGGCCTGACTCGCGGTGCTGTTGTAGTAATTGATGCTCCACGCGATAGCCGGGAAATTGTCAACACCGGTGACCACCTCACGACCTTGATAGGCGAAACCAGCTGTAGCGGCTGGGATTTGGGGCGCGTTCACGCGCCCCAAATCAGTATTGCACCACTTGTGCCAATGTGCCAGCAGTATCTAGAGAGTGTCTTAGCTGTAATCGTATGTGGTGGACTGTGTTTCGGGAATAGCGAAGAGGGGATAGAGTCGTAAGTGATGGGGTTGGGAGAGCCTAGGCAATGTTGAGAAGTGTTGGAAAACACGGTATTTGGTGGGCTGGCGATTGGCTTTAGTTGCCGCGGTCGGCAGCAACGACGCGAGCCCACGCGTCGCGAACGACCGCCAGGGCGTGGGCGGCGTCCACAGTGAGCCGCGTCTGGCCGGCGAGTTGCGACCGCCATTCGTCCTCGGACGGCGGCGTCTCGAACACATAGTCGCCAGGAGGCTGATTGGTGGGACCGAATCGTCGGTACAGCTCTAGGGCCGCAGCATCGATGGCCCCAATTCTGCTGAGTGCCCAAAGGTCCCAGAGATCTCGCGGCGCGCGACGGTCCGCCCACGTCCCCGTCTTGGACGCCGCGAACGCGGGCAGGGTGGGAACGAGAAGTTCGGCTGCCGGCGCATCGCGATAGCGCTGCTCGAGGGTGCGGCACTCGGTGGGCCACGACACCCTGCCGCGAGCTGAGAGCAGCTGGATCCTGACCACCATGCCGGTGGCGGATCGCAGTATTGCCGCGACGGTATTCGCCACAGCGCTAAGCGGCGGATCTAGGATGAGCCTTCCGTGTGTTCGGGCCAGGGCACGTGGCAGCGCCGCATCCAGATCGGCGGCCACGGTCTTGCGATCGTCGATGGCGATGAGGTCGATGTCCTCGCTGAGCCGGCCATCCGGCAGATGTGTACGCGCCAGGGCGGTGCCCCCGATGAACTGGATACGGTCGTTGAGGTTCTGACCGAGAAATGCCAGCAGATGAGAGATGAGATGGTCGCGCTCGACTTGTTCGGGTGCGACACCAAACCGCTGCGCGATTTCGGCGCGTTCGTCAGCGTTCATGCTGTGTTTCAGCCCATGATTCAGCGCGGCGCAGCGACGCCGTGAGGCGTTGTTCGGCGGCGAGAGCCGTGAGGCGCTGGTGGTCGCTGCGCTGATACAACATGGTGATCGCCGCGGGCACCTCGTCTGGCGCGTCTCCGAGTTGGGGTCGGTGCGCGAGGTCGAGAACTGTCTGCTCTGGCGTCGTGACGACGGCCGGTCCCAGGGGCGTCTCGATACGTTCAGCGTCCAACGTGTCGGTATCCCGCTTGACGAACCGCACCACCGCTTGACGGTCCTTGAGCCGAATCGGGCGGTGTTGGTCGGGCACAGCGATGACGGCCGTTGCTAGGGCTCGCGGGATGGCGCCAAGCAAGCGCGCGGCGCTGATACCCATCAGAATTGCGTGGGTCGCTCCGTACATGGCAGAGGCAATCCCGGCCGCCGCGGCCTCAAGGCTCGGCACCCATTCGCGACCAATCATGTCCTGCGGGACGACTATGTAGTAGCCATTGGCCACCCGCAGCAAAAGCCCCCTTTCTGCCAGCCGCGCCAGCTCGGGGCCAGGAAAGGCGTAGGCAGTGCCGGCATCCTTGGCGCGTATGGTTCGCAACGGCACGCTAGCAAGGACTGTCGGGAGCGACGGATTCCTACGTTGAGCCACTGCGACCAGCTCCTTTAGTATGCAAACCTTAGGCTATAAGCCTATAAAATGCATACTGGTGATGCAACGACATTTGTCTGATCGCGATTGATCAACCACGAGCCGCAGGCACACCTGCCCCGATTTTGCCGGAGTGTCCTAATTCCAGAACGCCACTGGGGCAGTCACTCCGAGACCAGGCTGGGGCCGCCCCATGCGACCATCTCGGTCTCGAATCCAGAGAATCGAGACGGCTCACTCTTTGTCTCGGTTGGTCCGGCCACGCGGCGGCGGCCGAAAAGCAGTGGAAGAATGAGCACACTGCCTGCCAGGCTAGGGCGCATGGCATTTGGGGACTACCAGTCCGAGATCTACCTGCGGGGCCTGGCCGGAGTTGTGCCGACGCTGCCGATGGCCTACGCCGCCCTGGAGGCTAAGGCGTCTGCGGCGATGCCACCATCGGTGTGGTCGTATGTCGCCGGTGGCGCCGGTGATGAACGCACCCAACGGGCCAACGTCACCGCGTTCGAGCGCTGGGGACTCATTCCACGGATGTTCGTCGGAGCCAAAGAACGTGACCTGTCCGTGGAAATGTTCGGGATAAAACTTCCAGCGCCGGTGTTTATGGCGCCCATCGGCGTCATCGGCATCTGCGCTCAAGATGGCCACGGCGACCTGGCCACC
>DASZLQ010000229.1:0-3057 GCA_035552295.1 Mycobacterium sp.
TCGAAAAGCGGGATCAATCAGGCCACGGCAAGCTGGCCATGGACAGCTTGACCGCCACCGGGTGAAATGAGTACCAGCGAATCCCCCCAACCGCCCGACCCAGCAGAGGAGCTCGGCCATGCATGCCTTCTCAAAACCAAGAGCCACGACCGCATCAGTGCGGCCGGTCGCCATCGCGGCCGCTGCGACGGCGGCGATCGCCCTGACCACCGCCGTCAACCGACCGGCGGTGACGCTGACTGCGGCTGACGGGATCGAGCTAGGGTCGGGCGTCTCGGTCACCCCGCCGCCGGGCTGGACAGTCGGAAACCAGGGTCCAGGCTGGGTGACGCTCCACAACGCCTTCTCCACCGCGGAAATGGAAATCAAGGTCAAACCTGCCAACGGGACGGACCCGGCCGCCGTCCTGCAAAACGATGTCAGTCACTTGAGCAATGTGTCGACGACAGGCCTGACCAACGTCAGAGACGTGAGCGCACCCACCGCTATACCGTTGGGGCCCGGAAACTTTCAGCAGCAAGCCACCGTCAGCTACAACGCTGACGGTACATCGGTGAGCGGGCCACTTCCCGTCACGGGCTGGTTTACCGAGCTGCTGAACCCGTCGACGCACCAGTCGGCCTTCGTGGTGCTCTCGCAAAACGGCGCCGCGCCAGTTCGAGCTGACGGCGACGCCCAAGCGATGCTCGACTCGATGCAGTGACGGCTTAGCAACCACCGAGGAAGACAAACGGCGGGACCTGGCTTTGGCCACTCTCGGGTGTAACACGACCACGTCGCGCACGGCCTGAGTGTGGTAGATATCGCGCTATGTCCGCGTTGGGCGACGATCGACTGCTAACTCCCGGCCAGACCTGCTGGCGAATTGTGCGTGCCGATCAGTTCGCCTGCATCATCGATGGGACCGATTACTTCAAGCACGTCAAGGCGGCGATGCTGCGCGCCCAGCACCGAATATTGCTGGCCGGATGGGATTTCGACACCAGGATGACATTCGAGCGAGGTGCCAAGACGCTCCCCGGCCCGAACCAGCTAGGCGCCTTCCTTTATTGGATGCTGCGGAAGCGACCAGCTCTCGAGATCTACTTACTGAAGTCCAATCTGCGCCTGCTGCCAGCCTTTGACGGCATCTGGTTCGGGCTTACCCCGGTGGCGCTGCTAAATCAGTTCAGCAGCAAGCGGATGCACTTCGCCATCGACGGCGCCCGCCCGATCGGCGCCGTCCACCACCAGAAGATCGTGGTTATCGACGATGCGGTTGCGTTCTGCGGTGGCATCGACCTCACTATCGACCGATGGGATACCCGTGCGCATCAGCACCACAGTCGCAGCCGTCGGACGATGGGGCGCCGCTATGGGCCGCGACACGAGGTCGCCGCAGCAGTTGACGGTGCGGCAGCGCGCGCACTCGGCGAGCAAGCTCGAGCTCGGTGGCGGACCGCGACCGACCAATCGTTGGCGCCGGTTGACGCTAAGCACAGGGCCTGGCCCCGCAGACTGGAACCGACTCTGCGCAACGTCGACGTCGGAATCGCGCGGACCTTGCCGGAACTCGAGGATCGCCGTGAGGTTCGGGAGGTGGAGGCGCTCAACCTTGCGGCGATCGCGGCGGCGCGCGGCATCATCTATCTGGAGAACCAATATCTGGCGGCCCGACGCCTCGTCGATGCACTGGCCGCTCGACTCAGGGAAGTCGACGGTCCGGAGATCGTCATCGTCATTCCCCGTCGAGGCAACAACCCCCTCGAGCGGGGAACGATGGACAGCGCGCGGCACCGGCTCATTCAAGTGCTGTGGGCCGCAGACGAGCATCGCCGATTGGGTGTCTACTGGCCGGTGACCGACGGCGGTGCGCCGATCTATGTCCACTCGAAGGTGCTGATAGTCGACGATCGGCTCCTGCGCATCGGCTCATCGAATCTCAATAATCGGTCGATGGGGTTCGACAGTGAGTGCGATGTCGCCATCGAGGCGGAATCGGACAATTCGGAACACGATGACATCCGCCGCCAAATCACTTCAGTGCGACATCAATTGGTGTCAGAACACCTGGGCGTGTCCGTCGGCGAGTTTGAAAGGGCGACGCTTGAGTGCCAGTCGTTCGTCAAAGCCATCGAGGCACTGCTGGGACAGGGCAAGACCTTGCGGCCAGTAACCGAGCACACGGTGGCCGGTGAGGCGAGCCCGCTGGCGGAGACCGACCTGATGGACCCCGACCATGTCCCCCGGTCGCTAACCCGAAGCGTGCAACGGTTCATAGCTGGACTCAGGCGTTGAATGGGGGGGTAGCCGCAGGCTCGGCACGACAACGGCCCCGATCTGTACGAGGATGAAGCGATGCGAATGCTTGTGGTGCTTGCAAGTTTCGCCGCCGCAATCGGCGTCGCCACGCCCGCACAGGCCGATCCGAATAGCAATGATTCGGGTCCTGATGCAAGCTTTCTGGCCGCGCTCGACAACGCCGACATCACCTACAACCGTGCTGACGCCATTGCAGTAGCCAAAAGGGCGTGCCAACTGATGGATCAGGGTCATCCAGCAAGCGATGTCATCAAGAGCGTGTCGGCGAGTAATCCAGGATTCACGATGGACAGCGCCACTAAGTTCACGGCAATCGCGACGAGCACTTACTGCCCCCAACACCTAGGGGAACCGACTGCGCAGCCACCGCCAGCTCCGCCGTCACCGGTGATCTGGCCCGAGTTTCCATGGCCGGCGCCACCGGCCGCATAGGCGGCTGCCAATCCGAAATACCTTGGCGAGCAGTAGTTTCAAGACGGCGGCCCGCCCGCCGTCTCAGGGCTCTCCGCCGACCAGGTTGTTGTTTTGCGGGCAGTAGGTGTGGACCGAGATGGTCACGTAGGTATCGGCATTGTCGGCGAGCGCGGGATTACTCGCACGAAACGAGGCGGTTATCTGCGGCACCGAGACCCCTCGACGGATGTCGTCGCATACCAACTTGCCGTTCGCGATGGCGGCGTCGGGATTGGCGAGTGAGATGCCCCGGTCGTTGAGGGCCTGAATGTACTTATTGTCCTGATCCGGGGTGGACACGAT
>DASZLQ010000230.1:0-14236 GCA_035552295.1 Mycobacterium sp.
CCATCAGCCAGACGTAGGTGTTGAAGAACACCAATGCGGTCAGCAGCACGACCGGCAGGGCCCGCACTGCCAAGGCGCCCGCCGTCGCAAGATGCGACAGCATCATGCGTATTGCCCATCCGACCACCGAGCCGACCCCGCTGCCGGTCAGGATCAGCACAGCGGCCACAACGATGGCATCCTGCGAAAGCTGCGAGACGCCCGCCACGGCGACTCCGGCACATGCCACCACCGAAACCGATAGCGTCGCCACGCCCGCTCGGATCTTGCGGCGTCGCGACCGGGACACCAGCCAGCCGACGAGGGCCATCAAGGGCAGGGCCAGGGCCACAATCACCAACACGACGAATTCGGAAGTGGTTGGTTCGCCCGTGATCTCGACATCGCGGCCACCGGTGATCACAGCGATCGACAGGATGCAGGCCTGCAGCGTCGCGTAGGCCGCCAGCATGGGCGCCGACCGTGTCCACAGCCGCCGCCACCGTGCCCGCCTGGTCAGCACGGACGGCAAACCCCGCTCCAAGAACCAGCTTTCAGCCGCGGCATTCGCCGACGCTCGACGGCCGGGCGTGCGGCCGCGAAGAAGCCCCATGCCGGCTCACCCTACGGCGGGTAAGTCGCCCGCGCTGGCCTTACCAGGCCGGATTGCCCGCCTCGCCCGCTCGCCGCTCACGCGGCTGGGCGGTACCCCCACAACGCCCCGCTTCGCGGGCCGCATCGTCGCCGGGCCTACGCTGAAGTCATGCAACGGATTATCGGGACGGAGGTCGAATACGGCATTTCATCGCCATCGGACCCGACTGCCAACCCCATCCTCACCTCGACTCAGGCGGTGCTGGCCTACGCCGCCGCCGCCGGTATTCAGCGCGCCAAGCGCACCCGCTGGGACTACGAAGTGGAATCGCCGCTGCGGGACGCCCGCGGCTTCGACCTGAGCCGCTCGGCCGGCCCGCCGCCGGTGGTCGACGCCGACGAGGTCGGTGCCGCCAACATGATCCTGACCAACGGGGCGCGGCTCTACGTCGACCATGCGCACCCCGAATACTCGGCGCCCGAGTGCACCGACCCGCTCGACGCGGTGATCTGGGACAAGGCCGGCGAGCGCGTGATGGAGGCCGCGGCCAGACACGTCGCCAGCGTGCCCGGAGCCGCGAAATTGCAGCTCTACAAGAACAATGTGGACGGCAAAGGCGCCTCGTACGGGTCGCACGAGAACTATCTGATGAGCCGGCAGACGCCGTTTTCGGCGATCATCGCCGGGCTGACCCCTTTTCTGGTCTCCCGGCAGGTGGTCACCGGCTCCGGGCGGGTCGGCATCGGGCCCTCCGGTGACGAGCCCGGCTTTCAACTGTCCCAGCGCTCCGACTACATCGAGGTCGAGGTCGGCCTGGAGACCACGCTCAAACGCGGCATCATCAACACCCGCGACGAACCACATGCCGACGCCGACCGGTACCGGCGGCTGCACGTCATCATCGGCGACGCCAACCTGGCCGAGACGTCGACCTATCTGAAACTGGGCACGACGGCGCTGGTGCTGGACTTGATCGAAGAAGGCCCGGCGCACGGGATTGACCTGAGCGACCTGGCGCTGGCCCGGCCGGTGCATGCCGTCCATGCGATCAGCCGCGACCCCTCGC
Source organism: Mycobacterium sp. (assembly GCA_035552295.1). GTDB lineage: Bacteria > Actinomycetota > Actinomycetes > Mycobacteriales > Mycobacteriaceae > Mycobacterium. The sequence goes on from DASZLQ010000230.1 coordinate 1,641, forward strand.
TGCGGACCGCCGTGGCCCTGGCCGACGGTCGAGAACTGACTGCGCTTGCGCTGCAACGGATTTACCTTGATCGGGTGGCAAAGCTGGTCGATAGCCGCGACCCCGACCCTCGCGCGGCCGACGTGGTGGAAACCTGGGCGCATGTGCTCGACCAACTCGAGCGTGACCCGATGGAATGCGCTGAGTTGCTGGACTGGCCGGCAAAGCTGCGCTTGCTCGAAGGTTTCCGGCAGCGGGAAAACTTGAGCTGGTCGGCGCCGCGGCTGCACCTGGTCGATCTGCAATATTCCGATGTCCGGCTGGACAAGGGCCTGTACAACCGGCTGGTGGCGCGCGGCTCGATGAAGCGTCTGGTAACCGAACCTCAGGTGATCGAAGCGGTGGACAACCCGCCGACGGACACGCGCGCGTATTTCCGTGGTGAATGCCTGCGCAGGTTCGGCGCCGACATCGCCGCGGCCAGCTGGGACTCGGTGATTTTCGACCTGGGCGGCGATTCGCTGGTGCGCATCCCGACACTGGAGCCGCTACGGGGCAGTAAGGCACACGTCGGGGCGCTGCTGGACTCCGTGAATAGCGCGGTCGAACTGGTGGAACAACTAACGAGCTAGGCCCGTTAGTCCGGGCAACGTCGGTGTTGACCGGTACTGTAGAGAAAGACCAGCGGGCGTGTGACGCGGCCGATAACAAAGCAGGAGGCGGCGATGGCTCAGGAGCAGACCAAGCGTGGTGGTGGCGGCGGTGACGACGACGACGTCACCGGTACCACGGCCGCGGGCCAAGAGCGCCGCGAGAAGCTGACCGAGGAGACCGACGATCTGCTCGACGAGATTGACGACGTCCTTGAGGAGAACGCGGAGGACTTCGTCCGTGCGTACGTCCAAAAGGGCGGACAGTGACCTGGCCGTTCTCTGATCGTCTGCCCACCAACTCGGCATTTTCCGGAACCTCTGCGGTAAATCAGTCTTCGTTCGCCGATTTCCTGCGTCGCCAGGCGCCCGAATTGCTACCGGCAACCCTCGGCGGCGGCGGTCAACCAGGGGGTGGCGGTGGGCAACTTCCGCATGGCACCACCATCGTCGCGCTCAAGTATCCCGGCGGCGTCCTCATCGCCGGCGACCGGCGCTCCACGCAGGGCAACATGATCGCGGGCCGCGACGTCCGGAAGGTATACATCACCGACGACTACACCGCCACCGGCATCGCCGGCACCGCCGCGATCGCCGTCGAGTTCGCCCGCCTTTACGCGGTGGAACTCGAGCACTACGAGAAGCTCGAAGGCGTACCGCTCACGTTTGCCGGCAAGGTCAACCGGCTCGCGATCATGGTGCGCGGCAACCTGGCGGCCGCCATGCAGGGGCTGGTGGCCGTACCGCTGCTGGCGGGCTACGACATCCACGCGGCCGATCCGGAAAGTGCCGGCCGCATCGTCTCGTTCGACGCCGCGGGCGGGTGGAACATCGAAGAAGAGGGTTATCAGGCCGTGGGGTCGGGGTCGATCTTCGCCAAGTCGTCGATGAAGAAGTTGTACTCGCAGGTCACCGGGGTCGATTCCGGGCTGCGGGTGGCCATCGAGGCCCTCTACGACGCCGCCGACGACGATTCGGCCACCGGCGGCCCGGACCTGGTCCGCGGCATCTACCCGACGGCGATCACCATCGGCGCCGAAGGGGCGGTCGACGTCCCAGAGAGCCGCATCTCCGAATTGGCTCGGGAAGTCATCGAAAGCCGTTCGCGTGCCGACACTTTCGGCCCCGATGCCGAACCGCGGGGTGACAAGTGAGTTTTCCGTACTTCATCTCGCCTGAGCAGGCGATGCGCGAGCGCAGCGAGCTCGCGCGCAAGGGCATCGCACGGGGCCGCAGCGTGGTCGCGCTGGCCTACGCCGGTGGTGTGCTGTTCGTCGCGGAGAACCCGTCGCGGTTACTGCAGAAAATCAGCGAACTCTACGATCGCGTCGGCTTTGCGGCCGCGGGCAAGTTCAACGAATTCGACAACCTGCGTCGCGGCGGGATCCAGTTCGCCGACACCCGGGGTTACGCCTACGACCGCCGCGATGTCACCGGCCGGCAGCTGGCCAACGTTTACGCGCAGACGCTGGGCACCATCTTCACCGAGCAGGCCAAACCGTATGAGGTCGAGTTGTGCGTCGCCGAGGTCGCGCACTACGGCGAGACGAAACCACCTGAGCTGTATCGGATTACCTACGATGGGTCGATTGCCGACGAGCCGCATTTTGTGGTGATGGGTGGCACCACCGAGCCGATCGCCAACGCGCTCAAGGAGTCCTACGCCGAGAACGCCGACCTGCACGATGCTTTGCACATGGCGGTGAATGCGCTGCGGGCCGGCAGTGCCGACTCGAATGGCGACCAGCCCTCCCTCGAAGTGTCCAGCCTGGAGGTGGCCATCCTGGATGCCAACCGGCCGCGGCGCGCGTTTCGCCGGCTTGGCCGCTCCACGCTGGAACGCCTGCTCGGCGAAGCCGGTTCGAAGGGCTCGGAATCCGACGACGAAGCGTCGGATTCCAACGGCGATTCCTAGCGCCGTTCCCCGGTAAACATCCCTAGGCGCGGCATGCTCACGGTTGCGGTCTGACAACCAGTACCCTCAATTGTGTGCAGCGGCGAATTATGGGCATCGAGACCGAGTTCGGTGTCACCTGCACATTCCACGGCCATCGCCGGCTGTCCCCGGACGAGGTGGCCCGCTATCTCTTCCGCCGGGTGGTGTCGTGGGGCCGCAGCTCGAACGTTTTCTTGCGGAACGGCGCCCGTCTGTACCTCGATGTGGGCAGCCATCCCGAGTACGCCACCGCCGAATGCGACAGCCTGGTCCAGCTGGTCACACACGACCGGGCCGGCGAATGGGTGCTGGAAGACCTGCTGGTCGACGCCGAGCAGCGCCTGGCCGATGAGGGCATCGGCGGCGACATCTACCTGTTCAAGAACAACACCGATTCGGCGGGCAACTCCTACGGCTGCCACGAGAACTACCTGATCGTGCGGGCCGGCGAGTTCTCCCGGATCTCCGATGTGCTGCTGCCCTTCCTGGTCACCCGCCAGCTGATCTGCGGGGCAGGCAAGGTGCTGCAGACCCCCAAGGCCGCGACGTTCTGCCTTTCCCAACGCGCCGAGCACATCTGGGAGGGCGTCTCCTCGGCCACCACCCGCAGCCGCCCGATCATCAACACCCGCGACGAACCGCACGCCGATGCCGAGAAGTACCGGCGGCTGCACGTCATCGTCGGCGACTCCAACATGTGCGAGACCAGCACCATGCTCAAGGTGGGCACCGCCGCGCTGGTGCTGGAGATGATCGAAGCCGGTGTCCCGTTTCGCGATTTCTCGCTGGACAACCCCATCCGCGCCATCCGCGAGGTCAGCCACGACGTTACCGGCCGTCGGCCGGTGCGGCTGGCGGGCGGACGTCAGGCCAGCGCGCTGGACATCCAGCGGGAGTACTACAGCCGCGCCGTCGAGCATCTGCAGGTCCGGGAGCCCAACGCGCAGATCGAGCAGGTCGTGGACCTGTGGGGTCGTCAGCTCGACGCGGTCGAGAGCCAGGATTTCGCCAAGGTGGATACCGAGATCGACTGGGTGATCAAGCGCAAGCTGTTCCAGCGTTATCAGGACCGCTACGAGATGGAACTGTCCGACCCGAAGATCGCCCAGCTGGATCTTGCCTACCACGACATCAAGCGGGGGCGCGGCGTCTTCGACCTGTTGCAGCGCAAGGGCCTGGCCGCGCGCGTCACCACCGACGAGGAGATCTCGGAAGCCGTCGACCAACCGCCGCAGACCACCCGCGCCCGGCTGCGCGGCGAATTCATCAGCGCCGCGCAGGCCGCGGGCCGCGACTTCACCGTCGACTGGGTACACCTGAAACTCAACGACCAGGCGCAGCGCACTGTGCTGTGCAAAGACCCATTCCGGGCCGTGGACGAGCGGGTCAAACGGTTGATCGCCAGCATGTAGGCGCTGTCGATTCACCACTGGTCACAAGAGTCACATCGGCACCGTCGGGCTGAATGGCGGCGCGGCCGGCCGCGGAAGCGCTGGGCAAGGGCCATCTAATAACCTGGTGCAAATGGCGACCTCGAAAGTCGAACGGCTGGTAAACCTCGTTATCGCCCTGCTGTCCACCCGCGGCTACATCACCGCTGAAAAGATCAGGTCCAGCGTGGCGGGTTACTCGGATAGCCCCAGCGCGGAGGCGTTCTCCCGGATGTTCGAGCGCGACAAGAACGAGTTGCGTGACCTCGGCATCCCCCTCGAAGTCGGCAGGGTGTCGGCGCTGGACCCCGCCGAGGGCTACCGGATCAACCGCGACGCCTACTCACTGCCTCCCGTCGAGCTCACCCCGGACGAAGCGGCTGCGGTGGCCGTCGCCACCCAGCTGTGGGAGTCGCCTGAACTGATCACCGCCACCCAGGGCGCGTTGCTCAAGCTGCGCGCCGCCGGGGTGGACGTCGATCCCGACGCCCCAGTGGCCATTGCGTCCCCGGCGGGGGTGCCGGGGCTGCGCGGGTCGGAGGATGTTCTCGGAATCCTGTTGTCGGCCATCGATTCCCGGCAGGCGGTGCAGTTCCCGCACCGGCCGTCGCGGGCCGAGCCCTACACCACGCGCACCGTCGAGCCGTGGGGCGTGGTCACCGAAAAGGGCCGCTGGTATCTCGTGGGACACGACCGCGACCGTGATGCCACCCGCACGTTCCGGCTCTCGCGGATCGGTGCTGGGGTCGTTCCGATCGGTCCGGCCGGCGCGGTAACCGTGCCCGACGACGTCGACCTGCGCAAGATCGTGGCCCAGACGGTCTCTGAAACGCCGACGGGCGGGCAGGCGCGGGTATGGGTCGCCGACGGGCGGGCCACCGCGCTGCGCCGCGCCGGAAGATCCACCGGTGCGCGGCAACTCGGCGGCCGCGACGGCGAGTTGATCGAATTCGACATCGTCTCGAGCGACCGGCTGGCGCGTGACGTCGCCGGCTACGGAGCCGATGCCGTGCTGCTCGAGCCGCAGTCGCTGCGCGACGATGTGCTGGCCCGATTGCGCGCCCAGGCCGGCGCCGAGCTGGTGGAGGAGCGGCGCTCATGACTCCCGTGTCCACCCGTCTGGTCCGGTTGCTCAACATGGTGCCGTATTTCCAGGCCAACCCGCGGATCACCCGCGCCGAGGCCGCCGCCAAGCTGGGCGTGTCCGCCAAGCAGCTGGAAGAGGACCTCAACCAGCTGTGGATGTGCGGGCTGCCCGGCTACTACGCCGGTGATCTCATCGATTTCGAGTTCTCCGGCGACACCATCGAGGTGACGTTCTCTGCGGGCATCGACCGGCCGCTGAAGCTCACCTCGCCGGAGGCCACCGGCCTGCTGGTGGCGCTGCGCGCGCTGGCGGACATTCCGGGCGTGGTCGACCCGCAGGCCGCGCGCAGCGCGATCGCCAAGATCGAAGCCGCCGCCGGCGCCGCCGGGCAGGACGCCACCGGTTCGGCGGCAGCCGTCGATGAGCAGGCCCCCGTCGAGAGCCGGGCCGCGGCCGCGGTCCGCACCGCGGTGCAGTACAAACATGCGCTGGCCATCGACTACTACGCCGCGTCACACGACACGTTGACCAGCCGGATCGTCGATCCCATCCGGGTGCTGCTGATCGGCGGCCAAAGCTACTTGGAGGCCTGGTCGCGCGAAGCCGAAGGGGTTCGGCTGTTCCGCTTCGACCGGATCGTGGAGGCCACCGAGCTGGGCGAGCCGGCCGCTGCGCCCGAGTCGGCCCTGCACGCGCCGCCGGACACGTCGCTGTTCGACGGCGACCCGTCACTGCCGTCGGCCAAGCTGCGGGTGGCGCCCTCGGCGTCGTGGATGCTCGAGTACTACCCGATGCGCGAGGTGCGGGAGTTGCCGGACGGATCGTGTGAGGCGGTCATGAGTTACGCCTCGCAGGATTGGATGACACGCCTGGTGCTGGGGTTCGGGTCGGCTGTTCAGGTGCTCGCGCCCGCGTCGCTTGCACAGCGAGTACGGGATTCCGCGACGGCGGCGTTGGAGTGTTATCAGGCCCTGAACTCATAAAAGTCCGGTCGCGACGCCACATAGCCGCCACCGCACGGCGGCGCGGGCGCACCGGCAGTTGGCTCTGCTGCGGTAGCATCGGGTGGACGTCTGGAGGTAATCAAAGTGGGCAGTCTTAGTCCGTGGCATTGGGCGATCCTCGCTGTCGTAGTGGTCCTGCTCTTCGGTGCCAAGAAGCTCCCCGATGCGGCGCGCTCGCTGGGTAAGTCGATGCGCATCTTCAAGTCTGAGCTCCGGGAAATGCAGACGGAGAACAAGACGGAGAACAAAGCGCAAGCGCCTTCGCTGGAAACACCGTCGGCAACCCCCACCACCCCCGCAACCCCGGCGGTGAACCCTCAGCCCGTGCAGTCCCAGCGGGTCGACCCGCCGGCGGCGAGCGAGCAGGGGCACACCGAAGCACGCCCCGCGTAGCCCGGCCTAGTCCCGGTTAGCCGTCGCGGTGCCCGAGCGCCACTGACCGAGCGTCGTGAAAATTTTCAAGACTTCAGCGCGCACTGCTGCCTTGCTGAAGCGGCTCAACCCTCGCTACCGGCGCAGCCACACCAACCCCGATGCGACCATGTCGCTGGTCGATCACCTGACCGAGCTGCGCGCCCGGTTGTTGATCGCCCTGGCCGCGATCCTGGTCACCACGATTTTCGGGTTCGTCTGGTACTCACATTCGATCTTCGGGCTGGAGAGCCTCGGCGAGTGGTTGCGCCATCCGTACTGTTCGCTGCCGCAGTCGGCGCGCGCGGAGATCAGCGCCAACGGGCAGTGCCGGTTGCTGGCGACAGCGCCGTTCGACCAATTCATGCTGCGGCTCAAGGTCGGGATGACGGCCGGGATTGTGCTGGCCTGTCCGGTGTGGTTGTACGAGCTCTGGGCGTTCATCACGCCGGGGCTCTATCAGAGGGAGCGCCGCTTCGCGATCGCGTTCGTGATCCCGGCCGCGGTGCTGTTCATCGGCGGTGCGGTGCTGGCCTACGTCGTGCTGTCCAAGGCGCTGGGCTTCCTGTTGACCGTGGGCAGCGACGTGCAGGTGACCGCGTTGTCCGGAGACCGCTATTTCGGCTTCCTGATCAACCTGCTGGTGGTATTCGGTGTCAGCTTCGAGTTCCCGTTGCTGATCGTCGTGCTCAATCTGGCAGGGCTGCTGACCTATCAGCGGCTCAAGTCGTGGCGGCGCGGCTTGATCTTCGCGACGTTCGTGTTCGCGGCGGTGTTCACACCCGGATCCGATCCGTTTTCGATGACGGCGCTCGGGGTAGCGCTGTCGCTGCTCCTCGAGTTCGCTATTCAGATCGCTCGGCTGCACGACAAGCGGAAGGCCAAGCGGGGAGCCCAAGCCACGATCCCCGACGACGAAGCGTCGGTCGTCGAGCCGCCCGAGCCGATACCGGAGCCGTCGTTCACCGCCGGGCAACATGACGACGTCACCTAGAAGTCGGCGTCGCATGGCGGCAGCGTGACCGAGCTGACCGAGCTGGCCCGGTTCACCGCGGAGCTGCCCTTTCCGCTCGACGACTTTCAGCAGCGGGCCTGTGCGGCGCTGGAACGGGGCCACGGTGTATTGGTCTGCGCGCCGACCGGCGCCGGCAAGACGGTGGTCGGCGAATTCGCCGTGCACCTGGCGCTGGCGTCCGGCGGCAAGTGCTTCTACACCACGCCGCTGAAGGCCCTGAGCAACCAAAAGCACACCGACCTGACGCTGCGCTACGGCCGCGACCGGATCGGGCTGCTCACCGGCGATATGTCGGTGAACGGCGACGCGCCCGTGGTCGTGATGACCACCGAAGTGCTGCGCAACATGCTCTACGCCGATTCCCATGCACTGCAAGGACTTTCCTACGTGGTGATGGACGAGGTGCATTTCCTCGCCGACCGGATGCGGGGTCCGGTGTGGGAGGAGGTGATCCTGCATCTGCCCGACGAGGTACGGGTGGTCAGCCTGTCGGCGACGGTGAGCAACGCCGAGGAGTTCGGTGGCTGGATCCAGACGGTGCGCGGCGACACGACCGTCGTCGTCGACGAGCATCGGCCCGTTCCGCTGTGGCAACACGTGTTGGTGGGTAAGCGCCTGTTCGATCTGTTCGATTACCCCGATGCAGACGCCGACGCCGAAGCCCACGAGGCCGGCGGCCCGCCCTCCACCACACGCCAGTTTCGGGTCGACCCGGAACTGCTGCGGCACATCGCACATCGCCGCGAGGCCGACCGGATGTCGGACTGGCAGCCGCGGCGGCAGTCTGGCCGGTCTGGACGGGGAGGGCGGCCGGGCCGGCCGCGGTTCTACCGGCCGCCGTCGCGGCCGGACGTGATTGCGACCCTGGATTCCGAGGGGCTGTTGCCGGCGATCACGTTCGTGTTCTCCCGGGCGGGTTGTGACGCCGCGGTGCAGCAGTGCCTGCGTTCGCCGCTGCGGCTGACCACCGAGGAGGAGCGTGCGCAGATCGCTGAGGTGATCGAGCATCGGTGTGGTGATCTCGCGGACTCCGACCTGGCGGTGCTGGGCTACTACGAGTGGCGGGAGGGGCTGCTGCGCGGGTTGGCGGCCCATCACGCCGGGATGTTGCCGGCGTTCCGGCACACCGTCGAGGAGCTGTTCACCGCCGGCTTGGTCAAAGCCGTGTTCGCCACCGAAACATTGGCGCTCGGCATCAATATGCCCGCCCGCACGGTGGTTCTCGAGCGGCTGGTGAAGTTCAACGGCGAGCAGCACGTTCCGCTGACGGCGGGGGAGTACACCCAGTTGACCGGGCGCGCCGGCAGACGCGGCATCGATGTCGAGGGTCACGCGGTGGTGCTGTGGCATCCCGCCGAAGAAACCACCGAACCGTCCGCGGTGGCCGGTCTGGCCTCCACCCGCACGTTTCCGCTGCGCAGCTCGTTCGCGCCGTCGTACAACATGACGATCAACCTGGTCCAGCGGATGGGCCCTGAGCAGGCGCATCAGTTGCTGGAGCAGTCGTTCGCCCAATATCAGGCCGACCGGTCCGTCGTCGGCCTGGTGCGTGGTATCGAACGCGGGCGGCAGCTGCTCGACGAGATCGCTGCCGAACTGGGCGGCGCGGATGCACCGATCTTCGAATACGCCCGGCTGCGCGCCCGGGTTTCGGAGATGGAGCGCGCGCAGTCGCGCGCGTCCCGGTTGCAACGACGGCAGGCGGCCAGCGACGCGCTGGCCGCGCTGCGGCGAGGTGACATCATCACCATCACCCACGGTCGGCGCGGGGGACTGGCGGTGGTGCTGGAGTCGGCCCGCGACAGCTCCGATCCGCGGCCGTTGGTGCTGACCGAACACCGCTGGGCGGGGCGCATTTCGTCGGGAGACTATTCGGGTGCCTCGGCGCCGGTCGGATCGATGTCATTGCCCAAGCGGGTCGAACACCGCCAGCCGAGGGTCCGGCGCGATCTGGCCTCGGCGCTGCGATCCGCCGTCGCCGGGCTGGCTGTGGCGCCCGCGCGCCGTCGCGGTGTAGAGGACGGCGCGTTTCACGACCCGGAGCTGGCGTCGTTGCGCGCGGAATTGCGTCGGCATCCCGCCCACAACAGCCCCGGCCTCGAGGACCGGATGCGTGAGGCCGAGCGCTACCTGCGCGTCGAACGCGACAACGCCCAGCTGGAGAAAAAGGTCGCCGCAGAGACGAATTCGCTGGCTCGGACCTTCGACCGGATCGTCGGTCTGCTCACCGAGCGTGAGTTCATCCAAGGCCCGGCCACCGATCCGCATGTCACCGACGACGGCCGGCTGTTGGCCCGCATCTACAGCGAGAGCGACCTGTTGGTCGCCGAATGCCTGCGCACCGGCGCCTGGGCGGACTTGAAACCGGAGGAGTTGGCGGCGGTGGTCTCGGCGGTGCTGTACGAGAGCCGGGGCGGCGACGGCCCCAGCGGCCCGTTTGCCGCCGAGGCGCCCACACCGCGATTGCGTCAGGCGCTGCATCAGACGTCGAAGCTGTCGTTTGCGCTGCGCGCCGACGAGCAAACCCACCGGATCGCCCCGAGTCGCGAACCCGACGACGGCTTTGTCACCGTCATTTATCGCTGGGCGCGGACCGGCGATCTGGCCGCGGCGCTCGCCGCTGCCGACCCGGCCGGCACCGGTTCGCCGTTGCTGGCGGGGGATTTTGTACGGTGGTGCCGGCAGGTGCTCGACCTGTTGGACCAGGTCCGCAACGCCCCCCCGGATGCTGAGCTGCGAGCAACCGCCAAGCGCGCTATCAATGACGTTCGGCGCGGCGTCGTCGCAGTTGACGCCGGGTAGGCTGGCCCCGAGCTACCTTTGAATCCAAAGACCAAGAGGCGACTGAGGAGAGACGATGAGCGGACCGCACGGATCGGACCCGGGCCAGCAGTGGCAACCGCCCGGCGAGGGTGTCGATCGGTCCCAGGAACCGACTCAGGTGGGATCGCCGTGGCAGCAGCAGCCGCCGGCCCAGGACGCTACGTGGCATGCCCCGGCATACACGCCGCCCGCGGAGTACCCGCAGTACCAGCAGCCGCCCGAGCAGGGATACCCGCAACAGCCCGGCCAGTACGGCCAACCGGGCCAGTACGGCCAGCCGCAGTACGGTCAGCCCGGCCAGTACGGCCAGCCGGGCCAGTACGGTCAGCCCCAGCCCGGTCCGTACGGCCAGCCGCAGTACGGTCAGCCCGGCCAGTACGGCCAGCCCCAGCCCGATCAGTACGGCCAGCCGGGCCAATACGGCCAGCCCCAGCCCGGTCAATACGGTCAGCCCGGCCAGTACCCGCAGCAGTACCCGCCTTACGAGCAACCGGGTAAGAAGCGTTCGGTTGCGCTGATCGGCGGCGTCGTCGGCGTGATCGCCTTTCTGCTCATCGCGGTCGTGTTGGTGCTCGGCTTCTGGGAGCCCGGGTTCTTCGTCACCACCAAGCTGGACGTCAACAAGGCGCAGGCCGGTGTGCAGCAGATCCTCAGCGACGAGACCAACGGCTACGGCGCGAAGAACGTCAAAGACGTCAAGTGCAACAAGGGCCAAGACCCCACCGTCAAGAAGGGCGGCACCTTCGACTGCGCCGTCAGCATCGACGGCGCGCAGAAGCACGTGACGGTGACCTTCCAGGACAACAAGGGCACCTACGAGGTGGGCCGGCCCCAGTAGGTCGGCCGCAGTGGCTCGTCACGCGGGCAACGCGTCGAGCGCCTTCTGCAAACGGCCGATCGACGACCCGACGCCCAATTCGGTCGCCAGCTTGGCGGTGCGTCTAGGGTGGGCGGCGGCCAGCGGTAGCTCGTCGGTGGGCGTCGAAAGTTTGACGGGCGCGTCGGTGGCGACCCGGACCACCTGGCCCGCGGCCTCGATGTAAGCGGTGGCGGCCCCCAGTTTCGCCCGCAGCCCGTTGGCCATCTTGGATTTGGGATCGTGTGCGGCAGCCAGGATCTGCTCCAGCGAGCCGTGCTGAGCCAGCAGGGTGGCTGCCGTCTTCTCACCGACGCCGGGGACACCCGGCAGGCCGTCGGATGGATCGCCGCGCATCAGCGCCAGTTCGGCGTAGGCCGCCCCGGCCCGATCCACCGGCACGCCGTAGTGCTCGGCTACCTCGGCCGGCCCGAACAGGGTGGCTTTGGCCAACCCGCGGCCCAGGTAGAGCACCCGAACCGGGACGGGATCGTCGGCCACCACCTGCAGCAGATCGCGGTCTCCGCTGACGACCACGACCGGGTCACGGCGTTCCCGTGCCGCCAACGTGCCTAGCACGTCGTCGGCCTCGAAACCTGCCGCACCAGCCGTCGGGATCCCGAAGGCGTCCAGCAGCTCCATGATCATCTCGACCTGCGGGGTCAGCTCGTCGGGCACTTCCTCGATGTCGGGCTCGTCTGCCGGCCCGCTGATTTCTTGAGCCACCCGATGCGCCTTGTACGACGGGATGAGGTCCACCCGGAATTGCGGTCGCCAATCCAGGTCGAGGCAGACCGCCAGTCGGGCGGGGCGCTGCTGGGTGATCACCACGGCCATCGAGTCGATGAATCCGCGCACGGCGTTGACCGGCCGGCCGTCGGGAGCGGTGATCGACGACGGCACCCCGAAGTACGAGCGGAACCACATGCTGGCGCCGTCGAGCAGCAACACAGGTGCGGGCATGCCGGCTATGGTCTCACGCCGCCGAACGTCGACGCGGTTAGCCTGGCTGCCATGGATTCTGACCGATTCGACGCCGCGGTGTATGCCCGCCGGCTGGCCGCGGCAGCCGCCGCGACCGCCGACGCCGGCTTGGCCGGCCTGGTGATCACCCCGGGCTACGACCTGCGCTACCTGATCGGCTCGCGAGCCCAGACGTTCGAGCGGCTCACCGCGCTGGTGTTGCCGGCCTCCGGTGATCCGACGGTCGTGGTGCCGCGGCTGGAGTTGGCGTCACTCAACCGATCGGCCGTCGCGGAACTGGGCCTGACGGTGCGTGATTGGGTCGACGGCGACGATCCGTACCAGTTGGTGGGCGCCGCACTGGGCTGCGCCCCTGTCGCGACCGCCGTCACCGATTCCATGCCGGCGCTGCATTTGTTGCCACTGGCCGGTGTGCTCGGCG
>DASZLQ010000231.1:0-4164 GCA_035552295.1 Mycobacterium sp.
GTCATCAAGGCCACCAAAGCGGCGACCTCGGTTGCCTGCCCGTGGCCCTATCCAGAAGCCAAAGTGTATGACCCGCAGGGTTTTTACGAGAAGGCGGGAGCGCGAGGCCCGTACTCGGTCGGCATCTGGTCGACCTGGATGAGCGGGCAACCGAATGGCCGACCCGATGTGCAGCCGCCACCGCCCGGTGAGGGTGCCTGTGCAACCCCGAGCAAGAATGGCTGAGCCTCGCAGCGTCGTCGTCACCGGCGCTTCCCGTGGTTTGGGCTTCGCCTCGACGGTTCGCCTCTACCGTGACGGGTGGCGCGTGATTGCGGCGATGCGCACACCCGATCGAGGGATGGCGCTGCTGCGCGAGGCTATTCGGGACAAAATGGGAGCCGCCGACGACGACGACCGGCTGATCGGCGTGCAACTCGACCTTACCGATGCCGCGTCAATCTCCGCTGCGGCCAAGGCAATTGACGAAGCCGTGGGCGCACCCTACGCGGTTGTGCACAACGCGGGGATCTCGGCCGCCGGAATGGTTGAAGAGACCGATATGGAGCTGTGGCAGAAGATGTTCGCCACTAGCGTCCTGGGCCCCGTCGCGCTCACGCAGGCTCTGCTGCCGGCGATGCGGGCGGCGGGCGAAGGACGCATCGTGCTCATATCCAGTGCGGCCGGGGTCCGTGGTCAGCCGGGCACCGCGCCGTACTCGGCGGCCAAGGGAGCATTGGAGCGGTGGGGTGAGTCGATGGCGTGCGAGATCGCGCCCTTCGGTCTCGGTGTCACCGTTTTGGTGACTGGCACGTACGACACCGACATCATCACCGACGCAGGCACCACCGATGATCGCAATTTCGACGGTCCCTACGCCCGGCTGCACAACACTATGAACACCCGCGGACGGTTCGCGATCCGTTTCGCCAGGCCACCCGAGCGGTTCACCGACGGCCTACTCAAGGCGCTGGGCGACCGGGGGGCGTTCCGCCGTCGCGGTGTTGGCCCGGATGCCGCCATGCTGCTGGCGTTCAACAGGATCCTCCCGGCCTCGGGCATGCACCACGTATCCCGGATCGCGCTGGGCATACCCAGACAGGGCTCGATGAGGGACGGCGCGGTGCCGTTGACCGCGGGTCAAAAGGCGATGGTGCTTGCCGCACGCGTTCTTCCGGCGCCGGTGTTGCAGCGCCTGGCGTCGCTTGCTGCAAAGCGCCGCAAGGGAAATGAGGGATGAGAATGGAACAGCTTTTCGACGATCTAGACGATTTCGGCGCCTTCGACGATGCGGTCTCTGGCGACGTCCGCGACCCCTACACGGAACTGGCGCGACTGCGCCGCGAGGAGCCGGTCCAGCGCCTGGATACCTCCGGGATGCCTCATGAGGAGTCCAAGCCGGTCTTCATCGTCTACCGCCACGAGGAAGCCCAGCAGATGCTGCGCGACAACGAAACGTTCTCGTCGGCGGCCGTCATCGCCGCGTTCGGCCCCGTGCTGGGGGAAGGCGTGATGCTCGGCATGGACGAACCGGTGCACGGCCGGCTGCGGTCACTGGTGTCAAAGGCGTTCTCGCAGAAGGCCTTGGCGCGTTGGGAAGACGAGTTGGTCGGACGCGTGGCCAATGGTCTGATCGACAAGTTCGCCGCGAAGGGCAAGGCCGACCTGGTCAAGGAATTCACGTTCGACTATCCCAGCCAAATCATTGCCGGCCTGCTGGGCCTGCCGGAGGAGGACTACCCGCAGTTCCAGCGCTGGTCCATATCCTTGCTGAGCTGGATCCTGAACCCAGAACGCGGGCTCGCGGCGTCGGCTGCGTTATGTGACTACTTCGCACCGATCCTCGAGGCCCGCCGCGCCGAACCGAAGGACGATCTGATCAGCGGGCTGGCCCAGGCTGAAATCGACGGGGAGAAGCTCGACGACGAGGAGATTTTTTCGTTCCTTCGGCTGCTGCTGCCCGCCGGTGTGGAAACCACGTATCGCGCGCTGGGCAGCCTGCTCCTGGCGCTGCTGTCAGATCCTGCGCAGTTGGACGCCATCCGGGCGGATCGGTCGCTGCTGCCGCAGGCCATCGAAGAGGGTGTGCGGTGGGAGCCACCTCTGCTGACCATCACCCGGGTCGCCACCCGCGACACCGAACTCGGCGGGGTGCCGATACCCGCCGGCTCGACGGTGATGCCGATGTTGGGATCCGCCAACCGGCAGGAAGACCGCTACCCCGATCCCAACGCATTCGACATTTACCGACAGGCCAGGGGACACCTTGGGTGGGGGCACGGTGTGCACGTCTGCCTGGGCATGCACCTGGCGCGGCTCGAGATGCGCACCGCCATCAACCTGCTGCTGGATCGGCTACCGAATCTTCGACTGGACCCACACGGGGATGACCCGCACATTCGCGGACAGGTTTTCCGGTCGCCGACTTCGGTCCCGGTGCTGTTCGATCCCCAGTAGCCAGCCCCGCAAAGGTTGCACCTTGTCAATCGGCTAGTTTCCAGTAAGGCTCTCCGTAGCCCCTCAACGACTCAGAAGAGAGTGACAGATATGACCGAGGCTGTAAAGGTTCGCTTCGAGCCCAAAATGATGATCGACGGCAAGCTCGTCGAGGGCCAGGCGGGCACCTTCACCAACATCAACCCGGCAACCGAGGAATCGCTCGGGGAGCTCGCCGACGCGTCGAAAGAGGACATGCACCGGGCCATCGACGCAGCCCGGCGGACCTTCGACGAGACCGACTGGTCGACCAACAAGGCCCTGCGTCAGCGCTGCCTGTTGCAACTCCACGACGCGATCGACGCCGAGCGGGAGGAGCTGCGCGAGGAGCTGATCCTCGAGGCCGGATCGCCGCGGGCAATCACGTTCGGTCCCCAGCTGGATGCCCCGCTGGAAGACGGGCTGCGCTATCCCGCGCGGTTGATTGACGAATACCCCTGGGAAACCGACCTCGGCGACAAGACGATCAGCCTCACCGGCACGCTGACCTCGCGCAAGGTATGGCGGGAACCGGTGGGCGTGGTCGGCGCAATCGTGCCATGGAACTTCCCGTTTGAGGTCACGATCAACAAGCTGGGCCAGGCGCTGGCCACCGGAAATACCGTGGTGCTCAAACCGGCGCCCAACACTCCGTTCAATGCGACCCGGCTGGGCCGGCTGATCGCCGAGAAGACCGATATCCCCGCCGGTGTGGTCAACGTCGTCACCGCGTCGGATCACTTTGTGGGCGAGGAGCTCACGCTGTCGCCCAAGGTCGACCTGATCTCGTTCACCGGTTCGACGGTGGTCGGCAAGCGGATCATGGAAAAGGGCGCGGCGACAATGAAGCGGCTGTTTTTGGAGCTCGGCGGCAAGTCGGCCACCATCGTGCTCGAGGATGCCGATTTCGGGATGGCGTGTGCGATCGGGATCGCGCCGTGTATGCACGCCGGGCAGGGCTGCGCGAATCCCACCCGAATGCTGCTGCCGCGGTCTCGCTACGACGAGGGTGTGGCAATCCTCAAGAGCATCTACGAGAACGTCACGTGCGGCGACCCGCAGGACCCCGCCACCCTGTGCGGTCCGGTGATCTCGGAGAAGCAACGCGAACGCGTGCTGGGCTACATCAAGAAGGGCGTCGAAGAGGGCGCCACCGCACTGGTCGGCGGGCCCGATGCGCCCACCGGCTTCGACAAGGGATTCTTCGTCAGGCCAACGCTTTTCACCAACGTGGACAACTCCATGACGATCGCTCAGGAGGAGATCTTCGGCCCGGTGCTGGCGGTTATCCCCTTCGACGACGAGGAGGACGCAATCCGGATCGCCAACGACAGCGCGTACGGGTTGGCGGGCAACGTGATGTCGGGCTCGCTGGAGCATTCGCTGGCGGTGGCCCGCCGGATCCGGGCCGGCTTCATGGGCGTCAACGGCGGCGCTCCGTACGGCGCCGACACTCCGTTCGGCGGTTATAAGTACAGCGGGGTCGGGCGTCAGAACGGCGTCGCCGGATTCGACCAGTACACCGAGATCAAATCCGTGGGGTATCCCGCCGGATGAAAGACGGCTAGCAGCAATCCCTTTGCGCCGAGATTGCCGTCATGGCTGTGATCCTGGCGCCGATCACGACCTTCGCGGCAATCTCGTCGCGATAATGAGAACCACCCCGACCCCGGACCCCCGAACGCGTTGGTTGACAATCGACTCAACAGC
>DASZLQ010000232.1:0-22122 GCA_035552295.1 Mycobacterium sp.
ACCGCCGAGTCCAGCGCGCTGCCCTCGGCCGTCACCACTGCGTCGAGGTCGAACAGCACCGCGTCATGGCGGCGCGGGTCGATGATGACCGGCCCCAAGTTGCGCACGACCAACCTTCTCACGGTGATCAACGCCGCCGAGCCTGGGTCAGTGGCGCGCTCGTGCCGGCGGCGACGGCCGTCCGCGCTGAACACCGCTGGACATCGCGCGGGGTGGGCGCTTGCGGCGGTCCTTGGTGAACAGCAGGACGGAGTCGTGGCAAAGCGCCGTCAGACGTGCCATCCCGCGTTCGATGCCGGCAGCGAGCTGCTCGAGCTCGGGTCCGGCGTCGTAGGCGGCGGTGATCCCGAAAACCAGCTCATCGCCATAGCTGAGCACCGCGACCCCGGTGGACAGCTGCCGATCCGTCGGCGGGATCGGCAGCAGGCGCTGCACCTTCTTGCCCATCAGCCCTAACCGGTGGCGTGGTCCCGGCGCGTTGGTCGCCAGTGTCACGATGCCGGATTGCGGTAGCCGGGCCAGTACTGCTTGAAGAGCCTTGGCGCACAACATAAATGGCGGATAGGCGGTTGCCAAGGCCAAGATTGGCGTTTGGCGCCGGTTACCCTGGCTGGGTCGGTTGAGCCTGTTGTGCACGGTACGCAGTCGCTGAACGGGATCGTCGTGTTCGACGGGCAGATACGGCAACATGACCGAGATTCGATTGTCGGTTTTCTCCAGGGTGCGCAGCGAGTCCGCGCGCGGTTGCTCACCGCGATGCAGCAGAACCGTCCGGAAGCCTTCGGCGATGGCGGCGAGCGCGACGTCGTTGGTGGTCACGCCGAACTTGCCGCACACATCGTCGACGGCTGCCAGCGGAACGCGCACCGTGCTGTATCGCCTCATGGTGGTGACCGGGGCGGTCGACGACGCCGCGGGCCAGATCGCCCCCGCGAGGTTGCTGGTGACCGTGCCGGCAACGGCTGAAGCTCGCCATACGGCATCGGCCCAGCTCCGCCTCTGGACTTGCGAAGGGCAAACCTGTTTGGAATCAGCGTGATTGGCGAATATATCGCTGTCGGCGTCGTCGCAGAGCCTGGCGAGCAGCTGGGCCGCCGAGATGCCGTCGGCCAGGTAGTGGTGGACCTTCATCAAGATCGCCCACTGATTGGCTTTCAGGCCCTCGATGATCCAGCACTCCCATAGCGGGAAGTCGAGGTCGACGGGACGCTCCAGGGCATGGGCGATCGCACGGGACAATTCGGCGTCATCGCCCGGGCGGGGAATCGCGACCCGGCGCACATGATGTCTGAGGTCGAATCTTGGATCGTCGACCCACTGCCGGGCGCCGTTGAACGGATGGATCCGCAGCATCTGTGTGCATCGCGGTATCGACTGGATCCGTTCGCCAAGAACACTTTTCAGTAGCTCATAGTCGGGGACAGCACCGTCGACGATGGCGACCGCCCCGATCGCGAGGCCGGCCCGCCGATCGGGGTCGCCAGGCGTGCGGAACCCGGTATCCAGTGTGTTCGCTTGCGCCATGCTCAGTCCCGCCGTCGTTTGTGCCCTGGTACCAGTATCTGTGCAGCATGTTTAGGGCGGTAGGCCCCGAAGAGTTAAGAACGTGTTTAGAAGTTGAAGACCGGTTTAAACAACCGCTTTAACAACGGCGCGTTAAAGACCGCGCGTTAAATCGAACATACATTCGATAGTATGTGAGGCGTGGGCTGGTTTAACGGTCCGCCGAGCTGGGCGGAAATGGAGCGGGTGCTCGACGGCAAGCCGCGCCGTGCGGGCGGTCCGGCTGCGGTCGAGCCGCCTGAGGACGTCCCCTGGTCGCGCAAGCGCGGGACGTATGAGCCGCCGGACGACAACCGGAGGGTCCGCTCGTCCGTCGCGTATGCCGAGCTGCACGCGCATTCGGCGTACAGCTTCCTCGACGGGGCCAGCACGCCGGAGGAGCTGGTCGAGGAGGCCTCCCGGCTGGATCTGCGCGCTCTGGCACTGACCGACCACAACGGGCTGTACGGGGCGGTGCGGTTCGCCGAAGCGGCCGCGGAACTCGACGTGCGTACCGTGCTCGGCGCCGAGCTGTCGCTGGGGTCGGTTGCCCGCACCGAGGAGCCGGATCCGCCCGGGCCGCATCTGCTGGTGCTGGCCCGCGGCCCGGAAGGCTACCGGCGGCTGTCGCGGCAGCTGGCCGCGGCGCATCTGGCCGGCGGCGAGAAGGGCAAGCCGCTCTTCGACTTCGATGCGCTGACCGAGGCAGCGGGCGGGCACTGGCACATCCTGACGGGATGCCGAAAAGGCAGTGTGCGCCAAGCGCTTTCCGAGGGAGGTCCGGATGCGGCACAGCGGGCCCTGGCCGATCTGGTGGACCGGTTCACCGCCGCGCGGGTCAGCATCGAGTTGACCCATCATGGTCATCCGCTCGACGACGAACGCAATGCGGCGCTGGCCGCCCTCGCGCCGCGGTTCGGTGTCGGCGTGGTCGCCACCACCGGAGCGCACTTCGCTCACCCGTCGCGCAGCCGGCTGGCCATGGCGATGGGGGCGATCCGGGCCCGGCAGTCCCTGGATTCCGCCGCCGGGTGGCTGGCCCCGCTCGGCGGCTCTCATCTGCGGTCCGGTGAGGAGATGGCCCGGCTGTTCGCGCAGCGGCCCGAGGTGGTGACCGCCGCCGCCGAGCTTGGCGAGCAGTGCGCGTTCGGGCTGGCGCTCATCGCCCCGCAACTGCCGCCGTTCGACGTACCCGACGGGCACACCGAGGACAGCTGGCTGCGGCAGTTGGTGATGGCGGGAGCCCGCGACCGTTACGGACCGGCTGACGGCGCGCCGCGGGCCTACGCCCAGATCGAGCATGAACTGAAAGTCATTGCGCAACTGAGCTTCCCGGGATACTTCCTCGTGGTGCACGATATCGCCCGGTTCTGCCGGGACAACAACATCCTGTGTCAGGGCAGGGGATCGGCGGCCAACTCCGCGGTCTGTTATGCCCTCGGCGTCACCGCGGTGGACCCGGTGGCCAACGAGCTGTTGTTCGAGCGCTTTTTATCGCCCGCCCGCGATGGTCCTCCCGACATCGACATGGACATCGAGTCGGACCAGCGCGAAAAGGTCATCCAATACGTCTACGACAAATACGGCCGCGACTACGCCGCGCAGGTCGCCAATGTCATCACCTACCGGGGGCGGATCGCGGTGCGCGACATGGCCCGCGCCCTGGGCTTCTCGCAAGGGCAGCAGGACGCGTGGAGCAAGCAGATCAGCAGCTGGAACGGGCTTGACCCCAACTCGAATGATTCAGCGCCCGACATCGACGGCATTCCCGAGCGGGTGATCGACCTGGCGACCCAGATCCGGAACCTGCCGCGACATATGGGAATCCATTCCGGGGGCATGGTGATCTGCGACCGCTCGATCGCCGACGTGTGCCCGGTGGAGTGGGCGCGCATGGAGAACCGCAGCGTCCTGCAATGGGACAAAGACGACTGCGCGGCAATCGGTTTGGTGAAGTTCGACCTGCTCGGGCTGGGCATGCTCTCGGCGCTGCACTATGCGAAAGACCTGGTGGCCGAGCACAAGGGCATCGAGGTGGATCTGGCCAGGCTCGACCTGTCCGAGCCGGCGGTGTACGAGATGCTGGCGCGCGCCGATTCCGTCGGCGTGTTCCAGGTGGAGTCGCGGGCGCAGATGGCCACCCTGCCGCGGCTGCGGCCGCGGGAGTTCTACGACCTGGTGGTGGAGGTTGCGCTGATCCGTCCCGGGCCCATCCAGGGCGGGTCGGTGCACCCCTACATCCGGCGACGCAACGGCATCGATCCGGTTGTCTACGACCACCCCTCCATGGAACCGGCATTGCGAAAGACGCTGGGAGTGCCGCTTTTCCAGGAGCAGCTGATGCAGCTCGCGGTCGACTGCGCCGGCTTCTCGGCCGCCGAGGCCGACCAGCTCCGGCGCGCCATGGGGTCCAAGCGTTCGACCGAACGCATGCGGCGGCTGCGCGGCCGGTTCTACGACGGCATGCGCGCGCTGCACGGCGCCACCGACGAAGTGATCGACCGGACCTACGAAAAGCTGGAGGCATTCGCCAATTTCGGCTTCCCGGAAAGCCACGCGCTGTCGTTTGCGTCACTGGTGTTCTACTCGTCGTGGTTCAAGCTGCACCACCCGGCGGCGTTCTGCGCCGCGCTGCTGCGCGCACAGCCGATGGGTTTCTATTCCCCACAGTCACTGGTGGCCGATGCGCGCAGGCACGGTGTGGTGGTGCACGGTCCGGACGTCAACGCCAGCCTGGCGCACGCCACACTCGAGAACGCCGGAACCCAGGTTCGCCTGGGGCTGGGCGCCGTCCGCCATATCGGCGACGATCTCGCCGAGCAGCTGGTCGAGGAGCGAAAGAGCCACGGCGCGTTCGCTTCTCTGCTGGACCTGACCGCCCGGCTACAGCTATCCGTGCCGCAAACCGAAGCGCTGGCGACGGCCGGGGCGCTGGGCTGCTTCGGTATGTCCCGGCGGGAGGGGTTGTGGGCGGCCGGAGCGGCCGCCACACAGCGGCCGGACCGGTTACCCGGTGTGGGGTCGTCGTCGCATATCCCGGCCTTGCCGGGGATGAGTGAGCTGGAGCTGGCCGCCGCCGACGTGTGGGCCACCGGCATCTCGCCGGACAGTTATCCGACGCAGTTCCTGCGTGCCGACTTGGATGCGATGGGGGTGGTGCCCGCCGAAGCGCTGGGATCGGTGCCCGACGGCGACCGCGTGCTGATCGCCGGTGCGGTGACCCATCGGCAGCGACCCGCGACGGCCCAAGGGGTGACCTTCCTCAACCTCGAGGACGAGACCGGGATGGTCAACGTGCTCTGCACGCCCGGAGTGTGGGCGCGACACCGCAAGCTGGCGAACACGGCACCGGCGCTGCTGATCCGCGGTCAGGTCCAAAATGCCAGTGGCGCAGTGACTGTCGTGGCCGAACGGTTGGGCCGCATCACCTTAGCGGTCGGCTCGAAGTCACGTGACTTCCGCTGAGGTCTTCGCCGAGCGTGCGCAGAATGCCAGCAATACCGGGCATGTCGCGTACAAACACGCACGCTCGGCGTGCGGGCGAGCAGGCGTCCTAACCCGTGGGCGTCGTCCACACCCGGGCAGGGGCGATTTTCAGGCGAGTGCTGTAGGTGGCCATCGCCTCGGTAAGTCCGAACTTAGCGGCGTCCTCGCTGTACTTCGCCCAGTACGGTTTGTCGTCTCGGCAGTCGACGTCGGTGGCGTCCACCGTCGCGATCCCGCCGACCACGATGATGCCGCCACCGTTGCCATCGGAATCCAGGTTCAGGCTGACCTCGGGATGCGCCTTGATGTGGGCGACCTTGGCGGCCCGCGGCATTGAATACACGGTCAGGTCGGCACCGTCGAAGTAGAACCAGATCAGCCGCGGAACCGGCTGTCCGGATTTGGCGACCGTGGTCAGCCAGCCATAGTGGTCGGACGTGAGCCTGTCGGAAACCTCTTGTGTGAGTTCGACTGTCATGAGCCCGAATATAGGCCGAATGTAGTCTCCAAACATGACCCTCAACCTGTCTGTCGACGAAGTTCTCACCACCACCCGCTCGGTCCGCAAGCGTCTCGAATTCGGTAAGCCGGTGTCTCGCGACGTGTTGATGGAATGCCTCGACTTGGCGCTGCAGGCGCCCACCGGTTCCAACTCGCAGGGCTGGCAGTGGGTCTTCGTCGAGGACGCCGAAAAGAAGAAGGCGATCGGCGACATCTACCTGGCAAATGCCCGGGGCTACCTCAGCTCCCCGTCACCCGAGTACGCCGAGGGGGACACTCGCGGCGAGCGGATGGGCAAGGTCAGAGATTCCGCGACCTATCTCGCCGAGCACATGCACGAGGCGCCGGTGCTGATGATCCCCTGCATCCAGGGCCGAGACGACCAGACACCGTTGGGCGGCGTGTCGTTCTGGGCGTCGCTGTTCCCCGCGGTCTGGAGCTTCTGCCTGGCGCTGCGCTCGCGGGGGCTGGGCTCCTGCTGGACGACGCTGCACCTGCTTCGTGACGGCGAGCGCCAAGCCGCCGAGGTGCTCGGCATTCCCTACGACAAATACAGCCAGGGTGGGCTGTTCCCGATCGCCTACACCAAAGGCACCGACTTCCGGCCGGCCAAGCGGTTGCCCGCCCAGAGCCTCACGCACTGGAATACCTGGTAGGCCCTAGGTCGTCAGCGGCCACACCTCGACGACCCCGTGCGCGACCGCACAGGGGGTTTGGCTCACCCGTTCGATCGCCGCGTCGAGGTCGTCGGCCTCCAAGAGCGCGAACCCGGCGATCGGCAGCGCCGATTGCAGGTAGGGCCCGGGCTCGATCCGCACCCCGGCGCTGTCCGGATTGCGCACCTGAACGGGATCTCCGGCGATGCCGATGCGCGCCCCGGCCGCGCGCAATGCGTCGTCCCGGTCGTGCGCGGCCTTTTTGCATTCGTCGCTCACACGGTTGTATCCGTCCGCGTCCCCGTAGCCGATCGTGATGAAAGTAGCCATATCAATGCTGACTCGCCCAGGGCGCCGCACTCATCGCAGCGATAGTCAGATCGCTCCCGAGTAGCCGTGCTGACGCCAGGCTTCGTACACCGCGATCGCAGCGGCGTTGGACAGGTTCAGCGACCGCCGGCCGGCGAGCATGGGGATGCGCACCTGCCGGGTGATGTGGGCGTCGGCCAGGGTCGCCGCGTCCAGCCCGTTGGGTTCCGGCCCGAACATCAGCACGTCGCCGGCCTGGTAACCGATGTCGGCGAACGAGGTGGTCGCGTGGGCGGTGAACGCCACCACCCGCGCCGGCAACAGCGCGTCCCATGCGGCCGGCAACGACGGGTGCACGGTGACCGAGGCCAGGTCGTGATAGTCCAGTCCGGCTCGCCGGAGCTTGGGTTCGGACAGGTCGAAGCCCAGCGGCTCGACCAGATGCAGTTCTGCGCCGGTGGCGGCCGCCGTCCGGATGGCGTTGCCGGTGTTGGGGGCGATGCGAGGGGTATAGAACAGCAGCCGGAACATCTGCTGATCATGACAAAGCGTTCGTGCCGGTAACCAAGCGTGTTTGCCAGATTTGCTTGCCGGTGTAGGGAGAAACCTTGAAGGGCTCTGTCTGCTCAGTAACAATTCTGGTGACCTGGGCCGCGGGCTGTCATACTCGTCGGATTGCCAGGCGTTTTCCGCTCGCGCCTTCCTGCGCGGGCCGGGTGCGAATAAAAGCAGGAAGTTTCATGAGGCTCTTTCCTTCAGCGCTGAGTATCAGCGCAGCGGCCGGTCACGCGGCCGCGACCGCATGACCATGTTCGCCCGCCCGGCCGACTCGGTCGAGGCGGTTCCCCCCGAGTTCACAGATGCCCCCGCCGGCGGACCGGCGCCGGTAAAGCGTCCGCCGGCCTGGTCGCTGACCAACTGGCCGGTCCGGTGGAAAGTCTTGGCGATTGTGCTGGTCCCGCTGGTTTTGGCGACGGTTTTCGCTGGTTTGCGGGTCAACGGTGCGATGGCCAACTCCAGCGGTCTGCGGCTGGCCGCGGCCCGCGCCGACGTGCTACCGGCGATCACCAAATACATGTCCGCGCTGGATGTCGCACTGCTGGCGAGCTCCACCAACCGCGACGCCGAGGGCGCGAAGAAAAACTTCGAGGCCCGCAAGGGAGAGCTGGCGGGGCGACTGGCCGACACCGACGTGACACCCGACGTCCGGTCGGCAGTGAGCACCCTGCTCAACGGCGGTCAGGCGCTGCTGGACAAGGTGGCCGATAACAGCATTGGTTTGCGGGAGCGGGTGACCACATATGCGCCGCTGCTGTTGACCGCCGAGGACGTCATCAATGCCTCGGTGCGTGTCGACGATGAGAAGATCCGGGCCGCGGCGCAGGGGCTGAGCAGGGCGGTCGGGGCCCGCGGGCAGATGACCATGCAGGAGATCCTGGTGACCCGGGGCGCGGACCTGCCCGAGCCGCAACTGCGCACCTCGATGATCACCCTGGCCGGTACCGAACCGTCGACGCTGTTCGGGATGAGCGAAGTGGTGGGGGCCAGCTCGCCGGAAGCCAAGACGCTGCAGCAGCAAATGGTGACCCGGATGGCGATCATGTCCGATCCGGCCAGCCCGCTGGTCGACAATCCCGAGCTGCTGCGCTCGATACGGACCACCGACGGGATCGCCGAACAGGTCATCAAGGACGCCACGGCGTCGGTGACCAAATCGGTGCACGCCCAGGCCAATGACCGCCGCGACGCCGCCATCGGCGACAGCATCCTGGTGCTGGCCGCCATCGTGATCGCACTGGCCGTCGTGTTGCTGGTGGCGCGCGCGCTCGTCGTGCCGCTGCGGGTGCTGCGCGACAGCGCGCTCAAAGTCGCCCACACCGACCTCGAGGAGGAGGTCGCCCTGGTCAAGGCCGGTGGTGTCGAGCCGATCCCGCAGCCGTTGCCGGTGTACACCACCGAGGAAATCGGCCAGGTTGCCCATGCCGTCGACGAACTGCACACCCAGGCCCTGCTGTTGGCCGGTGACGAGGCGCGATTGCGACTGCTGGTCAACGACATGTTCGAGACCATGTCGCGGCGCAGCCGGTCCCTGGTCGATCAGCAGCTGCAGCTCATCGACCGGCTGGAGCGCAACGAAGAGGATCCCGACCGCCTCGACAGCCTCTTCCGGCTGGATCACCTGGCGGCCCGGCTGCGCCGCAACAGCGCCAACCTGCTGGTGCTCGCGGGTGCACAGCTGGCGCGTGACCAGCGTGAGCCGGTGCCGCTGGCGACGGTGATCAACGCCGCCGTTTCCGAAGTCGAGGACTACCGCCGTGTCGAAATCGCCCGGGTGCCCGAGGCCACGCTGCTCGGTGCGGCTGCCGGTGCCGCCATCCATCTGTTCGCCGAGCTGATCGACAATGCCCTGCGCTACTCGCCGCCGACGACATCCGTGCGGATTACCGGAGCACCCGGCGGTGACGGAGGAGTTGTGCTGCGGATCGCCGACGCCGGCTTGGGCATGAACGACGCGGATCGGCGCATCGCCAACACGCGGCTTCAGGCCGGCGGCGACGTCACCCCCGACAATGCCCGCCATATGGGACTTTTCGTGGTCGGCCGGATCGCCGCCCGGCACGGCATCCGGGTCGGGCTGCGCGGTCCGGGGCCCCATGAAGCGGCCTCCGGTACGACGGCCGAGACCTACCTACCGCCGACGGTGCTCGTGGGTGCCGCCTCTCGGGCGGCCGGGGCGCGAGCACGGGCCCGGGGCGTGTCATCGCCGAGTACCCAACTCGCCAACGCCATGGCTACGACGGACCCTGCTGGTGAGGCCGCCGGACGGGACGCCGCCGCGGCCACGGTGTCCAGTCACAATGGTTCCCAGCCGGCGGTGCCACCGATCGCCTTGCTGCCGCGCCGCGACCCGGGTTCCAGCGGTATCACCGAAGTTCCCGCCGCGCCCGCCGATCAGCCGCGCCGGCACCGACGTGAGTTGGCGACGCCATGGTGGGAGGCCCAGAACCAGCCAGAGCCGAAACAAGAGCCGTCGGAAGCACCCGCGACATCGGTCGCGGCGGTATCGGACACCTCGGCATTCTTTGCCGCGCGGTCGCGGGATGCCGGAGATGGGGCGGATGCGCCGGCTGCCGAATCCGCCGGCCCGGACGCCGTCTCAGCGGTTAGCTCGATCCCGTCTATCCCGTCTGTCCCGTCTATCCCAGAGGGCCCGACAGCCCCGAGCGACGACGACGTGATCTACCGGCGAATGCTCGCCGAGATGCTGGGCGATCCACACGACCTGGTCAACAGCCCCGACTTGGATTGGCAGTCGGTGTGGGACCGCGGCTGGTCGTTGGCCGCCGAGGCCGAGGACAAGCCCGTCGAGTCGCACACCGCCGAGCACGGCCTGCCGGTGCGCACACCCGGCGCCCGGCTGGTGCCGGGGGCGGCCAATGGTGTCGGTCTCTCCGAGGAGGACCGCCCCAACCAGGAGGACGACGGCTCCCTCGTAGGATCGAATGGCGGATTCGGTTCCAGCCGGTCCGGCCGGGAGCCGCAACACGCGGCCGCGGCGCGCGACCCCGACGCGGTTCGTGCCTCCTTCAGCAGCCACTTCGGCGGTGTGCGAATCGGACGGTCGCATGCCCGTGAAACGAATCAAGGACCCGATCAAGAATGACGTCACCAGACAACTCACTGGACTGGCTGGTGACGAAGTTCGCCCGCGAGGTCCCCGGCGTGGCGCATACGCTGCTGGTATCCGTCGACGGGCTGCCCATCGCCGCCAGTGAGCAGCTGCCGCGCGAACGGGCCGATCAGTTGGCCGCGGTGGCCTCCGGGCTGGCCAGCCTCGCGACCGGGGCCGCGCAACTGTTCGAGGGCGGGCAGGTGCTGCAGTCCGTCGTCGAGATGCAGAACGGCTATCTGTTGTTGATGCGGGTCGGCGATGGCTCGCATCTGGCCACACTGGCCGTGACGTCGTGCGACATCGGTCAGATCGGTTATGAGATGGCCATCCTTGTCGAACGGGTGGGCGGCGTCGTGCAGTCCTCCCGCCGGTCTTCTGCACATTCGTGAGCCGCGATGGACAAACGCGAGTCCTGGCCGCCTTCACGTGAGGCGCACCTGGTCCGTCCGTACACCCTGACCTCCGGACGGACCGGCACCAACGTCGACCTTCCCCTGGAAGCGCCGGTTCAGACGTTGCAGGCGGGGCTGGCTCACCGGTGGCCACCCAACGATGCGAGAGGCAAGATCATTCAACTCTGCGTCAAAAGCCCGTCCGTCGCGGAGATCTCGGCCCGGCTTGATCTGCCGCTCGGTGTCGCGCGCGTCTTGGTCGGTGATCTGGTGCTATCCGGATACGTTCGGGTGCATCGAACCTTGACCGAGCATTCGACGCGCGATGAGCGCCACGAACTCATAGGAAGGACGCTGCGTGGCCTTAAAGCACTCTGAGGCGCACCCTGATGAGGGAGCCACTACCTCGACGAAGATCGTCATCGCGGGCGGGTTCGGTGCCGGAAAGACTACGTTCGTCGGGGCGGTTTCGGAGATCATGCCGCTGCGCACCGAGGAGATGGTCACCGACGCCTCGGCCGGCGTCGACATGCTCGAGGCAACCCCCAACAAGCGGACCACCACCGTCGCGATGGACTTCGGCCGGATCACCCTGGACGAGGACCTGGTGCTCTACTTGTTCGGTACCCCGGGCCAGCGCCGGTTCTGGTTCATGTGGGACGACCTGGTCCGCGGCGCAATCGGCGCGATCGTCCTGGTTGACTGCCGGCGCCTGCAGGACAGCTTTGCCGCGGTCGATTTCTTCGAGCATCGCAACCTGCCGTTTTTGATCGCGGTCAATGAATTCGACGGCGCGCAAAGGTATCCCGCGGGCGCGGTGCGCGAAGCGCTGACGTTGCCGGCACACATTCCGGTGATCAATGTCGATGCCCGGGATCGCAGGTCGGCGACCGACGCGCTGATCGCGGTGAGCGAATATGCGCTGCAGAGCCTGACCGCAACATTTCCGGCGGGCAGCTGACCACGTTGGAGTGGGCCGATTGCGAATTCACCGGCCGCGATTTCACCGACGAAGACCTCAGCCGGTTGCGCACCGAACGCGCCGTGTTCACCGAATGCAATTTCAGCGGCGCCAACTTAGCCGAATCGCTGCACCGCGGATCGGCGTTTCGCAACTGCACGTTCGAGCGAACGCTGCTGTGGCACAGCAGGTTTGCACAGTGCAGCATGCTGGGTTCGGTCTTTGTGCAATGTCGGCTGCGGCCGCTGACCTTCGACGAGGTGGACTTCACGCTGTCGGTGCTGGGCGGCAACGACCTGTGCGGCGCCGACTTGAGTGGCTGCCGGATGCGAGAGACCAGCCTGGTGGAAACCGACCTGCGCAAGGCCGTGCTGCGTGGCACCGACCTGTCCGGCGCGCGCACCACCGGCACCCGGTTCGATGACGCCGACCTGCGCGGCGCGACCGTGGACCCCTCGTTGTGGAGAACCGCCACGCTGGCCGGAGCACGCGTGGACGTCGGCCAAGCCGTGGCCTATGCGGTCGCTCACGGGCTGCGCCTGGACGGGGGCGTGGACGCCGGACCGGACTAGCGGGTCAGCGTTTCAGCCGTATCCGCCACCACACGATGCCGGTATAGAACAGCGACAACACCGCAAGCATGGCCATGTCGAAGAGCCAGACGCCGGACGTGTGCTTGAAGTGGCTGTCGTGGGGACTCTGTGGACCGGGCGACACCGTCCACAAATCCACTGTCGATCCCGACGCCGCGTACCCCCACCGCGAGGGCACCACCCAGGACAGCTGATCGAGAAACATCCGATTGGTGACGGGCACCATTCCGCCGGAAAGCACCATCTGCATCATCAAAGACACCACCAGCAGCGGCATGATCTGCTCACTGGAGCGGGCCAGCGACGACAGCAGCAGGCCCAGCATCGCCGAGGCCACACAGGTCGCCGCGACGGTGACGTACAGCTCGAAGGTGGCATTGCCGAGCAGCACGGCCGGCCGAGTCGGCGCACCCTTGCCCAGTATCACGATGGTGGTCGCGATTACTGCCTGGATGATGCCGAACACGCAGAACACGGCGACCTTGGCGCCTAGATAGGCCCCCGTCGACAGGCCGACCGCCTGCTCTCGTCGGAAGATGGGACGCTCGCCGATGAGGTCGCGGAGCGTCAGCGCGGTACCCATGAAGGCGGCGGCCATCGTGAGCAGCATCAATATCGTCGCGGGTTCGCCGGCGGAGGCACCAGTTGGGTCGGCAATGGCGAAACCGGTGTCGCCGGGAACCGTCAGCGACAGCGCACCCATGACGAACGGCAGCAGCGCCAGGAACACGAAGTAGGCACGGTCGGAGACGACCAGGCGAACCTGGCGGCGGGCGATCGTGGAGAACTGGCGACGCACGCTCGTGTGCGCCGCCCCGCCCAGTTCGGCCGCCGGCGCTTCGGCCTCGGGGGGCGGTGGGGGTTTGTTTTGGGCCAGGAAGCGGCGATTGGCCTCGTCCGGGTCGGCGCCGACCTTCGCAAAGATGTGGGCCCAGTTGGTGGTCCCCATGACCTCACCGATGTGGGTGGGTGGGCCCAGGAACGCCGTCTTGCCGCCCGGCGCCATCAGCAGCACCTGATCGCAGACGTCGAGGTAGGTCAGCGAGTGGGTGACCACCAGCACCACGCGACCGGCGTCGGCCAGTTGCCGCAGCATCGTCATGACTTGCAGGTCCAGCGCTGGGTCCAGGCCCGAGGTCGGCTCGTCGAGGATCAGCAGCGACGGTCCGGTGAGCAGCTCGAGTGCCACCGAGGCCCGTTTGCGCTGCCCGCCGGAGAGCTTGTCGACCCGGGTGTCCGCATGCTCGGTCAGCCCCAGCTCGTCAAGAACCTGGGCCACGACCTGTTCGCGGTCGGCCTTGCTGGTGTCGGGCGGCAGGCGCAGCTCGGCCGCATAGCCGAGCGCCTGGTTGACCGTCAGTTGGCGGTGTACGACGTCGTCCTGGGGGACCATCCCGATCCTGGTGCGCAGCGTCGCATACGCGGTGTGGATGTTGTGGCCCTCGAAGGTGACCGTGCCGGACGTGGGGGTGGCGTACCCGGCGATCAGCCGCGACAGCGTGCTCTTGCCGGCGCCGGATCCGCCGATGATGGCGGTCAGCGTGCCGGGCCGCGCCGTCATCGAGACCTTCTCGAGCAGGTTCTTTCCGTCGATGCTGAAGTCGACCTGGCGCACCTCGAGGCCGCCGGTGCGCGTCGCCGCTTCCTGGCGGCGAAGCAGGACGCCACCGGTGAACATCAGGTCGACGTTGCCGATGGTGACCACGTCGCCCTCGGATAGCAGCGCGGATCCGACCCGGGTCCCGTTGACGAACGTCCCGTTGATGCTGTTGGCGTCGCGGATCTCGGTGCCTATCGGCGTCGGAGCCAGGAACGCGTGATAGCGCGACGCCAGCACATCGTGGATGACGATGTCGTTGTCGACCGCGCGACCGATCCGGGCGGCGCCGGGGACAGATGCTGCCGATTCGGGTCGCAGGGATCTGATCATCCTGGTCGGGGCCTGCAACATGTCGCGGCTCGCACCGATCCGGGTGGCGTGCCCCGACTGGGCCGCGGGCGGTGGTACCGCCCGGGTCGGGGCTTTTGGCTGGACGATCGGAACCGGCTGCGGCGCGCCGGGCAAATAGTGGCGCGCGTGCGGGGCCTGCGCCGGTGGCGAGGATTGACGGGGTGCGGCGGGCTGCGGTCGTGACGCCGGGCCCCGAGCGGCGCCCGAAGGCGGGCCGCCGGGCGGCACGATCGTCGGGATCGACTCCGTCGTCAGCGGTAGCGAGCCCACGTTGCCCTGGTGATGCCCGACTTCGAACGTGATCCGCGGCCCGTCGGGCTTGCCGATGTTGATGCTCTGGCCGTCATGGATGTCGACCTTCGGCACTCGCTGGCCGTTGACGAACACCCCGTTGAGCGAGTTGTTGTCGACCGCGATCCAGCGGCCGTGGTCGAAGCGCAACAGCAGATGCGCACGGGCGATCAGCGGGTGGGCCACCCGCATGTCGGCGCGCAGGTCGCTTCCGACGACGACGTCGCCGCCCGGGGCAAAGCTGACTTGGGATCGGTTGGACCGAACCGTCAGCACGGGTTGCGCGGGCCGATTCATTAACGCCGATTCATTAACGCCGATTCATTAATGCCGATTCATTAATTCAGTGCCGCTTGAGCCGGATCTTCCACCACACGATGGTGCTGTAGGCCACGCACAAAGCCCCCAGCATCGCCATGTCGAACAACCATGCGCTCGCCTTGTGGTCCCAGTGCTGATCTTTCGGGTCGGTCGGTCCCGGTATCAGCCGGTGGGTGTCGATAGTCGACGCCGACGCCGCGAAGCCCCACCGGGCGGGCGTCGCCCAGGACAACTGATCAAGCACGAACCGGTCGGTCACCCAGATCATGCCGCCGGAGAACACCAACTGAGACATGATGGACACCACCAGCATCGGCATGATCTGGTCTTGCGATTGGGCAAGCGCCGACAGGGCCATGCCGAGAAGCGCCGAAGCCACACAGGTCGCGGCAACGGTGACGAACAGCTCGAGTCTGACGTCTCCCAGGAGCACGGCGCCCGAAAGCGGCTTACCCCAACCGATTATCGAGATCGTGGTGGCGATCGCTGCCTGAACGATGGCAAACACGGAGAACACCACTATCTTGGCGCCCATATAGGCCGCGGTCGACAGGCCGACCGCCTGTTCGCGCCGGAAGATGGGACGCTCGCCGACGAGGTCGCGGATTGTCAGCGCGGTACCCATGAACACCGCGCCGACGTTGAGCATGACCAGAATCTGGTCGGCCTGGGCGGGATTGTTGCCCAGCGGGTCCGACATGCCGTATCCGCTCTTGCCGCGGACGGTGAGGGTCAGGACACCGATGAGGAACGGCAACAGCGCCAAGAACACCGTGTAACCACGATCGGAGACCACCAGCCGCATTTGACGGCGCGCAACGGTGGAGAACTGGCGCAACACGTCAGTGTGTACCGGCTCGCCCAAGTCGCCCGGGCGGGATTCGGATGGGGCGGCCGACGGTGCCTTGTTTTCGGCGAGGAAGCGGCGATTGGCCTCGTCCGGGTCCGCGCCCACCTTGGCGAAGATGTCGGCCCAGTTGGTGGTTCCCATGGCCGCACCGATCTGGCCGGGCGGGCCCAGGAACGCCGTTTTGCCCCCCGGCGCCACCAGCAGCAGCTGATCGCAGACGTCGAGGTAGGACACCGAGTGCGTGACGATCAGGACCACACGGCCGGCATCGGCCAGCTGCCGCAGCATCATCATCACCTGGCGGTCCAGCGCCGGATCCAGCCCGGTGGTCGGCTCGTCCAGGATCAGCAGCGACGGCCCGGTGAGCAGTTCCAGGGCCACCGAGGCGCGTTTGCGCTGACCGCCGGAGAGCTTGTCGACGCGGGTGTCGGCGTGCTTGGTCAACTCGAGTTCCTCGAGCACCTGGGCGACGACCTGTTCGCGGTCGGCTTTGCTGGTGTCCGGTGGCAGCCGCAGCTCGGCGGCGTAGCCCAGTGCCTGGTTGACGGTGAGCTGGCGGTGTACGACGTCGTCCTGCGGGACCATCCCGATCCTGCTGCGCATGGACGCGTACTCGCTGTGGATGTTGTGGCCCTCGAACGTCACCGTGCCGGAACTGGGGGTGGTGTAGCCGGCGATCAGCCTCGACAGCGTGGTCTTGCCGGCGCCGGACCCACCGATGATGGCGGTCAGCGTTCCGGGACGGGCAGTCAACGTGATGTGATCCAGCAGTTGCTTTCCGTGGTCGACGGTGAAGCAGACCGAGTTCACCTCCAGGCCGCCGGTGCGGGTCGCGGCTTCGGTGCGGCGGACCAGGGTGTCGCCGGTGAACACCAGGTCGACGTTTCCGATGGTGACCACGTCGCCTTCGGTGAGCACCGCGGACCCGACCCGGACACCGTTGACGAACGTCCCGTTGACGCTGTGTGCGTCGCGGATCTCGGTGCCCAGCGGCGTCTGGGTCAAAAACGCGTGATTGCGTGACGCCAGCACATCCTGGATGACGATGTCGTTGTCGGTGGCACGCCCGATCGTGACCGCGCTGGCCGGCTTCTGCAGCGAGCCGGTCCGGGAAGGTAACAACGCGTGGAACATCTTCGTCGCCAGGTTCGCCACCTCTGGTGGCTTGGCGGCGCTGGGCGACAACTCGGTGTGCGGTGCGCGGGGGTGGAAGTTTTGGGGCGCCGGCGGCGGGCTGGCCGGATACGCGGGCGGCCGCCCCCCACCGCTGGGCGGGTACACGGGCTGCCCCGGCGGCTGGAGTGCGCCGGGATGTGGTCGCCGCAACGGGGGCGCGGCCCAGTTCGGGGCGCGTCCCGAAGGGCCGGGTGGGGCTGCGAGCGGAGCGCCCGGCTGTCCCGACGCCTGCGCGGCCGGCCACGCCGTTCCCGCCGCGTGTGCCGCCACGGGGATGCCCATCGACTCGGTCCGGGGCGGGCGTCCCGCCATCCCTTGGTGGCGGCCGACTTCGAAGGTCAGCTGCGGCCCGTCGGGATTTCCGATGTTGAGGGTCTGGCCGTCGTGGATGTCGACCACCGGCACCCGCCGGCCGTTGACGAAAGTCCCGTTCAGCGAACCGTTGTCGATCGCCAGCCACCTGCCCTGGTCGAAGCGCAGCAGCAGATGGGCACGCGAAATCAGCGGGTGCGTGATGCGCATGTCAGCGCGCAGATCGCGCCCAACCACCACGTCGTGACCCGCAGCGAAGGTACGTTCCGACCCGTCGTGTCGAACGGTTAGCGCTGGCGGGGCTGGTGCAGTCATCGCAACAACTGTAGCTCGTACAACTGCCGTCACCCGGCAGCGTCGGGCGCTCCTGTCACGACGCAGTGGGTGCGGCTGTAGATAGTGGGCATGCATTGATTGCAGTGCGTGCACGCCGAATGCACGGTGTGCGCGGCCCCGTCGGCGGCGATCCGGTTGATCAGGTCGGGCTCGGCCAGGAGCGCCCGCGCCATGGCGACGAACTGGAATCCCTCCGCCATCGCCAGGTCCATCGTTTCGCGATTGGTGATACCGCCGAGCAAGATCAGCGACATCGACAGCTCGGCGCGAAACAGCTTGGCGTCACGCAATAGATAGGCGTCGCGGTAGGGGTACTGGCGCAAGAACTTCTTGCCCGTCATGCGCATCCCCCAGCGCAGCGGTGGCTTGAAGGCGCCGGCGAACTCCTTGATCGGCGCGTCGCCGCGGAACAAATACATCGGGTTGACCAGCGAGCTGCCCGCGGTGAGTTCAATCGCGTCCAGCCCGCCATCGTCCTGCAGCCACTTGGCGGTAGTCAGCGCCTCGTCGGTGGTGATCCCGCCGCGGACACCGTCGGCCATGTTGAGCTTGGCGGTGACCGCGATCGGCGTTCCCTCTTTGTCGACGGCGCGGCGAACGGCCATCACCAAACCGCGGGCGACCTTGGCCCGGTTCTCCAGCGATCCGCTGAATTCGTCGTTGCGACGGTTGATCAGCGGAGACAAAAATGCGCTCGCCAAATAGTTGTGGCCCAAGTGGATTTCGACGGCGTCAAAGCCGGCCTCGATGGCCAGCCGGCCCGCGTTGGCGTGTGCGGCCATCACGCCGTCGATGTCGTCGCGAGTCGCCTTCTTGGCGAATCGCATCCCGATCGGATTGAAGAACCGCACCGGCGCCAGGGCGGTGGCCTTGTTGGACCTGGCGTTGGCGACCGGACCGGCGTGGCCGATCTGAGCGCTCACCGCGGCGCCCTCGGCGTGGATCGTGTCGGTGAGACGGCGCAGTCCCGGGGCCGCTTCCGGGCGCATCCAGAGTCCGTTGCCCTCGGTGCGACCGCCGGCGGAGACGGCGCAATAGGCGACGGTCGTCATGCCGACCCCACCGGCGGCCGGCAGCCGGTGGTACTCGATCAGGTCATCGGTCACCAGCGCGTCGGGCGTACGTGCCTCGAACGTCGCGGCCTTGATGGTGCGGTTGCGCAGCGTCACGGGGCCGAGTTTGGCCGGACTCAACACATCCGGAGGGGTAGACATGCGAGGAGCCTACGCGTCGGGCGTAGCCGGCGACGCGGGTCGCCATCTTCGGCCAGCGGGTCGGGCGTGCCAGACTGTCAGGCGTGGGCGCAATCACGCTGGACGGCAAGGCCACCCGTGACGAGATCTTCGTCGACTTGAAGCAGCGGGTAGCCGCGCTGACCGCTGCAGATCGTACGCCCGGGCTGGGCACCATCCTGGTCGGTGATGACCCGGGCTCGCAGGCCTACGTTCGCGGTAAGCACGCCGATTGCGCGAAAGTCGGCATCAACTCGATCCGACGTGACCTGCCCGCCGAGATCACTGCCGGCGTGCTCAACGAGACGATCGACGAGCTGAACGCCAACCCCGACTGCACCGGTTACATCGTGCAGTTGCCCCTGCCCAAGCATCTCGACGAGAACGCGGCGCTACAGCGCGTCGACCCGGCCAAGGACGCCGACGGGCTGCACCCGACCAATCTGGGTCGGCTGGTGCTGTCCACCCCTGCACCGCTGCCGTGCACAGCGCGCGGCATCGTGCACCTGCTGCGGCGCTACGACGTCGAGATCGCCGGGGCACACGTCGTCGTCATCGGTCGCGGTGTGACGGTCGGTCGCCCGTTGGGGCTGTTGCTCACCAGGCGCTCCGAGAACGCCACGGTGACGTTGTGCCACACCGGAACTCGCGACTTGCCCGCGTTAACCAAGCAGGCGGACATCATCGTGGCGGCCGTCGGCGTGCCGCATCTGCTCACCGCCGACATGGTTCGCCCGGGCGCCGCGGTCGTCGACGTCGGCGTCAGCCGCACCGACACCGGACTGGTCGGCGATGTGCATCCAGACGTGTGGGACGTCGCCGGTTACGTGTCACCGAATCCGGGCGGGGTCGGCCCGCTCACCCGGGCGTTCCTCCTGACCAACGTCGTCGAGCTGGCCGAGCAGCGATGACCGCCAGGTCCGTCCTGCGGGCGCAGTGGCCGATTCTGTCGGTCGGGCTGATTTTCACTGCGGCTCTCGTGCTGGTGGGGGCGAACTTCTGGCGCCGTGGTTCCCTGCTGATCGGTATCGCAGTTGGGATAGCGGCGGTGCTGCGATTGCTGTTGTCCGAAGAGCGGGCCGGCCTTTTGGTGGTGCGTAGTAAGGGCACCGACTTCGTGACGACCGCGATGGTCGGGGCGGCGATGATCTATATAGCGTCGACCATCGACCCGCTGGGGACGCGTTAGACCCCTGGGATACCGGGCATACCGGGCATGCCTCCCGGCATGCCCGGTATCCCTCCCGGCATGCCCGGTATCCCTCCCGGCATGCCCGGTATCCCCCCCGGCATGCCCGGGACCTGCGGCAGACCTGACAGGTTGCCGTTGGCTATGTTTGCCATCTCCGTCGGGCAGTACGTCTGTATCGCGATGGTGGTGAACATCTGGGCCATTGCCGGCGACAGACCGCTGCCCCGAACGCGCTGCACGGCCGCGGCCATGTTCCCGCCCGGCTGGGCGAGCATCGGGCAGATGGACCCGCCCACGGCCATCGCGTTTCCAGGTTGGCCGAAGTCGACGCCGGCATGGTTCAGCGCGTCGATGAAGTTGTCGTCGTTCGGGTCTGCCTCGGCCGGCGCCGCAAAGGCCGCGGCCGCGGTGAGCAGGCAGGCGGCTGCCGCCAGCAAGCGAATGGTCAGGGGCTGATGGCGAAACAGCCAGATACAATCCTGCGTTCGTTCCCGAGCCTTCATGACAGCTTCCCCATCTGTCGCGGAGTGCACTTATGACACTCAAATCACTCTAGGAACCTTGGTATATAACTGTCACATTTACAACACGGTGAGGTAAAGGTTTGCACACTATGCGTTTCGTGAACGCGATGTGCGTGAGATATCGGCTATCGGGGCGAAACCGTTGTAGGGCACCGCCGGTTCGGACTCGGTGGATCGAAGCCACACCGTGATCTGACACGCGCAGCGACGCCGGATTTTCCGGGTGAAATCGTCCAGAATCTCCGCGCATGACGACGAATCGCAGCCGTCCGTCCGACCGTGCGATCTCCCGCCAGAAGTTTCTTCGCGGCGCCGTCGGAGTGTTGGCAGGCGGGGCGGTATTCGCCACCACGCGCGCAGCGGCGGATCCGGGTGCCGGCTGGGGTGCACTGGCCTCTTCGATCGGCGGCAGTGTTGTGTTGCCGGCCAACGGCGCTCAGTTCGCCACGAGCAAGCAGGCTCGTGCCGACCGCAAGATCGACGAGTCCCCAGGTGTTTCGGTCTGCGGCACTCAGCCAGGACTGCCAGCCGACGAGCACCTCAACCGCCGACGCGGGCTGAAAATCGAGCCGGACGACCTCGCTGTCGGTGGCGGCGAAAGTGCCGAACGTCGCCGACCGGCGACCAGGTCTCCGCCGCGAATCAATGGCTGAGTTCCGCACACCGAGCGGTGCAACAGTTTTCGTCCGGCGGCTACGTCAACTACCTCGAGGCCAATACTCCTCCGGCCCGCTACTTCGGCTCGAACTTGTCGCGGCTAACGTCTGTTCGGCAGAAGTACGACCCCAACCGGATCATGTTTTCCGGACTAGAGTTCTGAGTTTCGCCGGGCTTGCCTTAATCCCTGAAATCACTTGCGTCACTTTAATTTCACTGGTCTCTTGGCGCGGGTTTTGTCGGTGGCCTCGGTTAGTTTTGCGGTATGGGTTCGAGCGGGGTTATCGATCGGGAGGCGTTGTCGGCGGCTTTCGATACCTTGGATGCCGCGTTCGACGGGACGGCCGGATTTGACTTCGAGGCATTGACTACTCCGGAGCAGCTGGCATTGTTGGAACGCTATGAGCGGCTGCGTCGGCGGATACCGGCGCCTGAGCATCGGCTGATCAATTCCCTTGCCCGCCAGGCCACCCCAGAAGAGCTGGGCGGCAAGCTCTCCCACGCGATCGCCGAGTGGACACTGGTCAGCCGGGCCGAGGCCGGCCGACGGATACGGGAGGCCGCCGATCTGGGGCCGCGGCGGGCCCTGACCGGTGAGCCGTTGGCGCCGGTGTTGGCAGCCACCGCGGCCGCCCAGCGCCAGGGCACGCTCGGTGCCGGGCAGGTCGCGGTGATCCGACGCTTCTTCCACCAGCTGCCGGGCTGGGTCGACGCGGAAACCCGCGAACAGGTCGAAGCCCGGCTGGCCAAGCAGGGCAGCCAGTTTCGGCCCGAACAGCTCGCCGGACTGGCCGATACGTTGGCCGATTGCCTCAATCCCGACGGCACCTTCGCTGACGAAGACCGGGCGCGGCGGCGCGGCCTGTCGCTGGGCAACCAGCAAGCCGATGGGATGTCGCAGCTGCGCGGCTGGCTGACCCCCGAAACCCGCGCCACCCTCGAGGCCGTGCTGGCCAAACTGGCCGCTCCCGGCATGTGCAACCCCACCGACGACACCCCATGCGTCGACGGCCCACCGTCTGAAGACGCCATCGAAAAAGACATCCGCAGCCCCGCTCAACGGCAGCACGACGCGCTCAATGCGGCACTGCGCGCGCTGTTGGCGTCGGGAGACCTCGGTCAACACAATGGTCTGCCGGCATCCATCATCGTCACCACCACCCTGGC
>DASZLQ010000233.1:0-1847 GCA_035552295.1 Mycobacterium sp.
CGCGGAAGGCTAGGTCGGCAGCCGGCGGTTGATCAGCAGCGCCGCCAACCCCGCCAGCGCCAACACGAACGCACCCAGCCGCAACCAGCCCACGCTGGCGTCGCCCTTGATCGTCTCGTAGCCGATCTGCTGCTGCAGCGACGCGTACACGGCCTTGAGCTCTTCCAGGCTCCCGGCGTTGTAGGGATTCCCACCCGAGAGCTGGGCGACCCTCTTGAGCGTCTCATCGTCGACCGGCACCGGCTGGCGCTGGTCGTTGATCTCCACGAAGCCGTAGGGGGTGCCGAACGAGATCGTCGAGATCGGCACGCCCTGGTCTTTGGCGGTGCGCGCGGCGGTGAAGGCGCCCTTCGGGTTGTCCGGATTGGTCGGCATCGTCTCCTTGCCGTCGGAGAACAGCACAATGCGCGCCGGCGGCGGGGTATCGCCACCACCGATCACCGCGCCGACCGTCGCGATGGCCTGCAGCGCAGTGAAAATCCCTTCCCCGGTGGCGGTCCGGTCGGCGAACTGCAGCTTGTCCAACGCGTTCTTGGTCGCCTCCCGGTTGGTCGTCGGTGACACCAGCACCGTCGCGGTTCCCGCGTAGGCGATCAGTCCAAGGTTGATGCCCGGCGTCAGCTCGTCTGCGAACTGCTTTGCGGCCTCCTGCGCGGCCGCCATCCGGTTGGGCGCGACATCGGTGGCCCGCATCGACTGCGACACGTCGATCACCAGCATCACCACCGCGCGGTTGCGCGGAATCCGGACGTCATTGGTCGGCCCCGCCATCGCGATGGTGAACAGCACCAAGGACGCCACCAGCAGGATCGCCGGCACATGCCGCCATTTAGCGGGCCGCTTCGGGGCGACGCTTTCCAGCAGCTCCATGTTGGCGAATCGCAGCATCCGGCGCTGCCGCGCCAATTGCATCAGGACATACAGCGCGGCAAAGCCGAAGACGACCAGAAGGAAAAGGAAGAACCACGAGTGCTCGAAGCCGGACAGCGACATCGCCCCGAACAGTGGCAGTGTCACTGGCGGCCCGCCATCGCCCCGCGCCGGCGGGACTCGACGAAACGAACGATGTCGGCGATCCAGTCTCGGTCGGTGCGCAGCGTCAATACCGGTGCCCCGCAACCGCGAATCGTGCGAGCCACGTCGGCGCGATGCGCCGCGGCCGCCTTGGCGAAGTCGTCACGCAGTTGGGCATCGATGGTGAATTCGCGGGTGACCCCCGATTCGGCGTCCTGCAGCACGACGTCGCCAACATCGGGCAGTTCGACATCGCGGGGATCGAGTACTTCGATGGCCAGCACCTCGTGGCGGGCCGCAATCGCCCGCAGCGGACGCATCCAGTTGATCGGGCCGAGGAAATCGCTGATGATCACGGCCATTCCACGACGGCGTTCCGGCCGGCGCAGCGCATCGATAGCCGTCGCCAAATCCCCGCGAACCCCGACCGGCGCCTTGGGCGTAGTCGCAATGGTCCGCAATAGCGTCTGCTCGTGCTGGCGTCCGGAGCGGGCCGGCACTCGAGTGCTGGTCGCGCCGGTGGCGACGATCGCGCCGAGCCGGTTACCGCCGCCGCTGTTGAGGAACGTGATCGCCGCCGCGGCCGCCACCGCCAGGTCACGTTTCTCGCAGACCGTGGTGCCGAAGTCCAGGCTGGCCGACATGTCGACCACCAGCCAGGTCTCCAGTTCGCGGTCGGCGATCATCTGCCGAACGTGCGGGTGGGTGGTGCGGGCGGTGACCGCCCAGTCCATCCGCCGGACATCGTCGCCGGGCTGATACTCGCGTGACTCCCCGGGCTCGGAACCCGGCCCCGGGATCAGGCCGAGGTGGTCGCCGTGCAGCACGCCGTC
>DASZLQ010000234.1:0-12252 GCA_035552295.1 Mycobacterium sp.
CCTGGCGGCCTATCCGGCCGACCTGCTGATCGAGGTGCCGCGCACGACATGCCGAAGCCTGGAATTTCACTGCGCGGTGGAGGTGATCGCCGCGGGCCGCGAGCTGGCCACCCAGGCCCTGGACGCCTTCGAGAGCGAGAATGGCGGGCCGGTCCCACCCACGATCGAGGGCTGAGATCGGCGCGCTTCGGCGAACTTTCTAAGCGCCCAGGAACTTTGCGACGGCGCCGGCCTCGCGCCGCCCTTGCTCGCGTCCGGCCATCGCCGAGGGAATGCGGCAGCGCGGATCCAGTGCATTGGATCCGAAAGCCGCCAACGAGTTGCCGTCGGCGAACACGGGAAACGTCGTGCCGGCGAAGGCCGCGATCTCGGCCACCGGCCCCGCGCCGAACGGCGACGGGGTGTCGACGCCGGAGGGCACCAACACCACCGCCTCGTCGCAGTCGCGGGCGACGCCGAGGTTGACCGAGCTGCCCACCCCACCGTCCATGTACCGTCGGCCCGCGATTGTCACCGGCGGCCACGCTCCGGGCACCGCGCAACTGGCCGCCACCGCGTCGACGAGCTCGACACCTGACTCGTTGTCGAAAACGACCAATTCTCCTGTCGCGGTGTCGATCGCGGTGAGCCGCAATATCCGGTCGGGCCAGTCGTGTGACGGCAACCGTTGCGCAATCACCTGGCGACGGACCGGCTCGGCAACCGTTTTGGTCGCCAGCGCGACGGCTCCGATCCGCCGCATCTGCTGGCAGGTCTTGTCCATTGTTGGGTCCGACGGCTTTTCGTGGGGTGCGGCCAGGGCGGCCAGGAAAAGTTCGGTGATGGCCTCGATGTCGACGCCGGAATCGATCTCAGCGGACGTCTCGGCGACCTGCCGGTCGAACAACGCCTCGAGCGTGGTGGCGCTACTGATCTGGGCGGCGACCGCCGAACCGGCCGAGGTCCCCACCAGGACGTCCGAATCCAGCAGCAGCCGTGCCGCTTCCGCCGACTCGTCGGCGATACCCCGTAGAACACCTGTCTCCCAGGCGATCCCCGCTATCCCTCCGCCGGCTAGCACGAGCGCGCGTCTGGTTGCCACGTCGACCCACTCTGCCAGCCGGCGTCAGGCGAGGCGCCGGGTGTTCGCCACGGCGTGCTGCGCGTCCTGGACTGGCCCGCTCAGATCCTCCCGACGGAGCAGATGCCTGGGCGGGTCGGGTAGCACCACACTGCGGGTGACCCGCAACGCGGCGTCGACGTTGACCAGCTCGCCGGATTCAAGAAGACGCCAGCGCGGGTCGTCGTCCATGGGTTCGGATGCGAACACCACCGACGGCCGAGTGCACAGATGTTCTGATCGCGCGCGAATTCGCTTGGTGCGTAGGTCGAATTCGGGACCGCGCGACGCTGTTTGGGGTTCGTCATCACGCTCCAAGACATGCAGCTCATGGGTCTCCGGGTATCGCAGTGCCCACATGTTCGTCGCCGTGCTCAGCAGCACGTTGACCGCATAGATCGGCACGTTCGCCGCGAGCCACGTGATCCCATCGACCAGACCCGCTGTCACGTCGCCCCGGTGTGCGCGGATCGAGGCGGTGATCAACGCGAACACCCGCTCGGAATCGGTGTCGCCCAGTACCAGGTCATCGGTGCCGACCTCGCGCAGCCGTTCGTCGATGACATCCAGCCCCTCGAGCACACCGTTATGCGCGAAGATCCGGCCGTCCTGCAAAAACGGGTGGGTGTTGCGGATGTCGAGCGAACCGGTGGTCGCATAACGAACATGCGCAATGAACGTCGTGCCGGTCATCTGGTGTGCCTCGGTGGCAAAGGTAGCGTCCTGCCAGGCCGCGATGGGCTCCTTGTGCAGCTCGGGCCGGCCGTGCTCGTCGAAGACACCCAGGCCCGTGCCGTCCGGGTTCCTCCTGCTTTGTTCGGCCAGGCTGTCGGGGGCGTCCACCAACCAGAACGTCGCGGTACACGCGTCCGTCCCGGCGTGCAGGCCAAAGAGTCGACACATGACCCCGACCGTAGCGAAATCAGCCCGTCAGCGTCGCCGCCAGATCCCGCAGTGCCTGCCGCGCGTAGCCCTTCCAGATCCCGCCGAACGCCGGGAGCAGCCAGGAACTCAGCGGTGACTTTGAATGGATGTTCCAACGCCAGGTGACTTCGGTGCCGTCGGCGACGGCGGTGAAAAACCACTCGCCTCCGACGTGGTTGACCAACAACGCCATGGGACCGCTGATTTCGGTGAGCCGGTAGCCGAATGCTCGCGGTGGGTCGACGCTGGTCAGCTCCTCGCGCATGCTGGCGCCACCGGCCAGCCGCACGGTGCGGGTCTGGCCTGCGGCATCCCACGCACCCGTCTGCTCGCGCACCTCCTTGACCGGCGGGATCGGCCCGTACCAGCGCTTGAAGACCTCTGGAAGCGGAGCCGGCAGTGTGCGGTGAAAAGCTTCGGCGGCAGGGACGGGTATGACTCGGGATTCCTCGACGACGAGCGACTGTGCCATGGGTGTAACGCCTTTCAACTGTCTGCCCGTAAACCGGCGGCGGCCCGGCCGGTGATGAGCGGCAGATCGAAGAAGCTTTGGATTCCCGCCGGCGCCGCACATGTCGCGGGGATGGCATTCACACAATGAGCTGCGGTCGCGACAATTCCCGGGTTGCTTTTCAGTCCCGCCTCCACGCTCTCCGGCTGCCATCCCTTTACCGTCACAAAGGCGCCCGGGTTGCCGTGCACTTCGATCTCGTAGCGCTCCCCGGCAGGTCCGAAAGACCAAGGCGGATCAAGGTTTTCCTCGCCCATCAGCCAGTTCACGGTGATCTGGACGACCACCTTGTCGCCGACGACGGCCTTCCAGTGGAAGCGACGCCCGGCGACCTGGCCCGGCTCGATCGCCCCGATGGGCGAATCGATCGGTGCGGTCGCGACGGCAACCTCCTGCGACGAGCGGATTTCGGGATCGGCGGCGAAGCCCAACCGGTCGACGCACAGCCGGACCGACTGGACGAAGCCGCCGTCGAGCAATTTTTGCATCGGCCCGGTCAACGCGCTGTCCGGTGTCCCGCCGAAGCCCATCACATAGCGCAGCACATCCGGTGCGCCGTAGGTGCGAAGGTCTGAAAACTCTTCGGAGCGAACGAAAGTCACGCCGGTGGACATCACCGAAAACAGCAACGGGAACAGCTCGGTGGCCGCCCCGGGCCCGATGCCCGCGCCATGCAGCGTCGCATTGCCGGCCTGCGCGGCGATTTCCAGCGGGGCGCCCTCCTTTTCGCTCGGGTAGAACCAGCCGAGCGGGGTGACGACATTTTTGCCCGAGCGCAGCAGTGCGGCAACTTCGTCGACGTTGGGCAACAGCGGTGCGTAGATCACCGCGTCGGCGTCCAGCGCAAGCACGTCGTCGATGTTGTTCGTCGCGGTCACCCCCAGCGGCGACGTGCCGATGATCTCACCGACGTCCTTACCGGCCTTGGCTTCGGAATGCACCCAGCAGCCGACGAGTTCGAGTTCGGGATGATCCAGCACACCTTTGATCGCCGCCACACCGACCGAGCCGGTTGCCCATTGAATGACCCGCAGACTCATGAACTCGTTCTACACCATCGGCGCGGGGGTCCTTCAGTCCCGCGCCTCGATGACCTGGTAGGCATCCTCCGCATAGCGGGATCGGATGGTCTTCTTGTCGTATTTGCCCACGCTGGTGCGGGGAATCTCGTCCGCAAAGGCCCACCGCTCGGGCAACCACCAGCGAACGACCTTGTCCGCGAGGAACATTCGTAGATCGCCGGCGCCCGCTGACGCGCCTTCGTTGAGGACGACAACGGCAAGTGGTCGTTCTTGCCAGCGCTCGTCGGGAACCCCGACGACCGCGGCCTCCAACACGTCGGGGTGCCCGATCAGGCAGTTTTCCAACTCGACCGAGGAGATCCATTCCCCGCCGGACTTGATGACGTCTTTGGCCCGGTCGGTCAGGGTGACGAAGCCCTGCTCGTCGATACGGCCGACGTCGCCGGTGCGCAACCAGCCGGCATCGAACTTGGACTCGTCACGTCCCAGGTAGTAGGAACCGGCGATCCACGGTCCGCGGACTTCCACCTCCCCCACCGCGTCGGCATCGTTGGGCAACACCTGCCCGTCGTCGTCGACGATCCGCATTTCCACACCGCACACCGGTTGGCCCTGGGTCGCGCGGAACGCCCAGTGCTGGTCCTCCGGCGTTCCCAGCGGCGGCCAGGCCATGGTGGCCAGTGGCGATGTTTCCGTCATGCCCCACAACTG
Source organism: Mycobacterium sp. (assembly GCA_035552295.1). GTDB lineage: Bacteria > Actinomycetota > Actinomycetes > Mycobacteriales > Mycobacteriaceae > Mycobacterium. Next base: position 4,268 of record DASZLQ010000234.1, read on the forward strand.
CCGGATCTGGACGTCGTGCTTGTCTTCGAAGGTGCGCATCAACGACACGGGGACTGCTGAGCCACCGCAGACCACCAGGCGCAGCGACGACATGTCGTGCCCTGGGTCCTTCTCGAGGCGATGCAAGACGTCGTTCCAGATGGTCGGCACCGCGCCGGCCACGGTGGGCCGCAGCTGCTCGACCATGTCGATCAGCGATCGGGCATCGAGGCGGCAATCGGGTAACACCAAGTCGGCGCCTGCCATCAACGCGGCGTAAGGCAGCCCCCACGCATTGGCATGAAACATCGGCACGATCGGCAGCACGCGATCGCTGGATCCGACCCCTATCCCGTTAGTCGTGCACGCCGCCATCGTGTGCAGGAAACTCGAACGGTGGCTGTAGACCACACCTTTGGGGTGGCCGGTGGTGCCGCTGGTGTAGCACATCGCGGCCGCCGACGTCTCGTCGATCCGCGGCCAGTCGAACTCGGTCGCCTCACCGTCGATCACCTCGGCGTAGCGCAGCACGCTCTTGCCTGATTCCTGCAGCGGTGCCGTGTCGCCCTCCCCGACCGCGATCACCGTGTGAACGGTTTCCAGCTCGGCCAGCACCGGCCCGAGCAGTTTGGCCAGTGACAGGTCGACCACCACGACCTGGTCTTCGGCCTCGTTGGCGACGTAGGCGACCTGCTCGGGGAACAGCCGGATATTGAGGGTGTGCAGAACAGCGCCCATCGACGGCACCGCGAGGTATGTCGCCAGGTGTTCGGCGTTGTTCCACATGAACGTCGCGACGCGCTGGTCTCCGGTAACGCCAAGGCGGCGTAATGCGTTTGCCAGCTGGGCCGCCTGCTGACCCAGTTCGCGGTAGCTGATGTGCCGGTAGCCGGCATCGGTGGCAGTCGTGACCGTGCGTGCTCCGTGGACACCGCAGCCGTGCCGCATGATCGCGGCGACCGTCAACGGAAAGTCCTGCATCGTGCTGTCCATCGATGTACCGCCTTATGGGTCTCGGCGCAGCACCGCCTGATGATCAATCGGGCGAATGCTATCGCCGCGCGCGACTATGGGGAACGGGTTCCCCCGACAACGCGCGTTTTACCCAGGCTCCGGGTTATGAGCTGATTGCCGGCTAGGCGAGTGCCGGCTCGTACTGCAGCAACTCGGGCGTGACCCAGTCGGTGGGGATTTGAGTCTCGGGCGCCGTGTTCTCGGTACCCAACGCGACTATCGAGGCGACCGCCGCCACGGTGACCGCGCCCGAGCAGTCGGCGATGTAAAGGTATTTCGCGTCCGGGCTTTCGACCACGCACAACGGCTGATTCGTCACTGTCACGGTGCCGACGACGTCGTGGGTCAGGGTGCAGAGCACCGCGATGCCGTCATCGCTGACCAGGTAGGCGCGGTCGCCGTCGCGGCTGAGTGTCAAACCGGTGAGGATGCCACCGATCTCGCTGATCTTGCGCGTGCCGATGATCTTGTTGGTGCGAGTATCGATAACGTCGATCACTGCGCCCAACTCGGGAGCGCAACTGGCCACGTAGGCGATGGCACCGTTGGGGGAAAGTGCGACGTCGCGGACCGGCAAACCGATCTCAATGGTGCCGATGACGCGCAAGCCGGTTTGCTCGGCGTTGTCCCGCGGGCCGATCACGACCAGCCGACCGCCGGCCGGACCGTTGGTGCCCACGTACAGGCGGCCGCCGTCAGGGCTGACGCGCACGCATTCGGTGGTGGTTCCCGGCGTGGTTGCGACCTCGAGCGCTTCGAAGCGGCCGGTCGTGGTGTCCAACATGGCGATGTCAGCGCCGCCAGCGCCATTTCGGCTGGCGTAGACGTGCCTTCCGTCGGGGCTTACCGCCAGGTCGCTCACGCTCAGCGCCAGCGGATGAGTCGCGACAACCGTGTTGGTGGGCACGTCGATGACTGCGATCGAGTCATACGCCGTAGACACCGTGCTGACATATGCGCGCTCGGCGTCCTCGCTGCCCATGGCGATCGCGAACGGTTCGTTGAGGTCGGCGACGGTCTCGACAACCCGGCAGGTGTCGGTGTCGATGACCGAGACGCTGTCGCGGCCATAGTTGGTCACCAACAGCCTGGTGCCATCGGGGCTGGTGGCAATGCCGCTGATGGGACCGTTGTGCACGGCAATCTCGACGACGATCGGGAAACCGGGCGTGGTGCCGAGCTCGAGGACCTGGCCATCCCGGCCATCATGGGCCGCCTTTCGGCCGTTCACACTGCTCACGCTGGCACCGCCTTTCGTCGGGTGTCCACGCGCGCGGCAGCTCTCACGAGGGCTGTGCGCGACACGGGACCAACCGGATTCCAGCACCTAAAGGTGACTGCTTTGGTCGAACTTTACCGACCGAATTTCGGCGGAAAAGTTTTCAATTTGAGCGCTGTTACCCACGTCACGCCGTCGACTCAGGCTGCGCTTAGATTGCGCATATCGCGCAAATGTCGGCTCGCGCGACAGCGAACGCGGTATAGGGTTTTCAGCAGCCGATTTGGGCATATCCGCTAACCGTCGGCGCACACGCTTCACAAGTCACCGATTAAGAACTTCTTAGAATTAATCGTAAAAAGAGGCAAACGTCACATTTATGCGTTGTCGCGCGTGTCGGTAGCGGAATCAATTCGCTAACCGCGACGCGGGACGACGAAACTGATCGCGGCAGCTAACCGCTCGACCTCGCCCGCGACGAGTACACGACCGTCTAGGCCCGGTCTCTCAATATCGCTGCAGGACAGTCGAACCAGGAAGCCGCACACTAGATTCCCCGGCCCAACCAACACCGGTGCGGCGAAAGGCGTTGTCCCGATAGCGCTCAACGGCGATCGACGTCAAAGCGCCTCGTGGTCGCGTTCACCGGTCCGGATGCGGACCAGACTCTCCACCGGAGAAATCCAGACCTTGCCGTCGCCGATCTTGCCGCTGCGGGCCGCTGTGACGATGGCCCCAACGACTCGTTCGACATACTCGTCGTCGACCACGACGTCGATTCGGGCCTTCGGGACGAAGTCGACGGTGTATTCGGCTCCGCGGTAGACCTCGGTGTGCCCGCGTTGCCGGCCGTACCCCTGGACCTCTGTAACGGTCATACCCAGCACGCCGGCGGACTCAACGGCGTGCTTGACGTCATCGAGTGTGAATGGCTTGACGATCGCCGTGATGAGCTTCATGGCGTCACCCGTCAACCGGCTCGGCGGGTTTAGTGGCAACCGCATGAGCACCCGTCGCCGCCAAGGGCTCGACCCGTCGGCCCGTCACCAGCGTTTCGTCGGGGTAAGCCTCTTCGTCGTGCACACCAAGGTCGCCGGTTTCCAAGACCTCGTCGGGCAACCGCAACTTCATAAAGAGGCCAAGGACTCTCAAGATGATGAAGGTGACCAGGGCATCCCAGACGATTACCGTGCCCGCTGCGCCGGCTTGGATCAATATCTGTTTGGGATGATGCCCCCACAGCCAACCGGCGAAGGTCACATCCGTCCCCGTGCTGCCGCCCAGGTATTCAACGATGTGCGGGTCCGCGAGCACGCCGACAAGCAACCCGCCCGCCAAGCCCGCCACGCCGTGAGTGTGGAACACGCCCAGGGTGTCGTCGACCTTCTTGAACGGCCTCGTCTTACCGAGCCAGTTCCACGACATCCAGACCAGGGAAGAGGCGACGACGCCGATGATTATCGCGCCGAAGCTGTTGACGAAGCCGGCCGCCGGGGTGATCGCGACGAGGCCGGTGATCATGCCGTTGACAGCGCCGAGGAACGTCGGCTTGCGCTGCTTGCTCGCGAAGATGTCCCAGAGCACCCAGGTGAGTAACGCGACGGCGGTGGTGAGGTTGGTGTTGAGCACCGCCAACGATGCGTCGGCCCCCGAGAAGTACGGGTCACCGCCGTTGAATCCGTTCCAGCCCAACCACAGGACGCCGGCACCGACCGCGGCCAGCGGAAGGTTGTTCGGCACGGCGCGCTCCCGGTCGCGCGCCAGCCTCGGACCGATCACCGCGGCGGCGACGAATCCGCTTGTTCCGGCGGCGAGGTGAATCACGTACCCACCGCTGTAGTCCAGGGCGCCGGCGTGTGACCACCAGCCGCCGCCCCACAACAGGAACGCGTTGACCGAGTAGGCGAATGTCGACCACAGCGGCACGAAGATCAGCCACACCTTGAAGTTCATCCGGCCGATCACGCTGCCGAGAAACAGCAGCGGGGTGATGGCGGCGAACACGAACTGGAAGTACGCCAGCGTGGTCTCCGAGAAGCGGAACGACGGCATGGCGCCGTCCAGCAACGGGATGTAGGCGATCTGCTGGTTGTTGCTGCTCAAGATCGTCCTGGGTTTGCCCACCGCCGATTGCAGCATGCCGGGGCCGAGCTTCAGCGGCTCGCCGAAGCCCATCTTGAAACCCCACAGCACCCACACGACCAGCACCAGCGCGAACCCGGAGAAGGCCATCAGCATCGTGTTCACGGCCCACTTCTTCTGCACGAGGCCGCCGTACAGGACGGCGATGCCCGGAATGCTCATCATGCCGACCAGAGTCGCCGCCACCAACTGCCAGGCGTTGTCTCCGGGATTCAGCCAATCGGGATAGGGCAACATGGTTCAGGCACACCCCAATTCGAGCCAACGAGCTGAAATTCAGCTGCGGTGATTAGTGACGCCGTGGACGGGTGAAGCCTCGAATGAGAATGTTTCGTGTGTGTGTGCGCCGCTTTAAATATTGATTTCGGTATGCGTACGAGCTAGCTGAACTGGGTCTGCGGCCGTGGCAGCGCAGCACCCTCGACGGTGATGTCGAGCTTCTCGTTGTAGAACGCCACCAGGCCGGCGATCTGGCCGACGGCCACCAGCGGATAGTGGTAAGTCCACGCGAGGTCGGGATGCACCGTGTCGCCTACCCGCACCGACCAGTAGCCCGACGTCACTCCCTTGTACGGGCACAACGTCTGCGTCAAGCTGGGCTCCAGATGCTCGAAGGCGATGTCGGTCGGATCGATGTAATACCTTGTGGGTAAACCGGTTTCGAAAAGCAAAACCGGCGACCGGGTGTCGGCGAGCACAACCCCGTCGAGTTCCACCCGGACGTGGCGGTGTGAGCGCAGCGCGTCGACCCGAGAATACGGATTGCGCGGGTGGCCGTAGATCGGCTCGTCTTCCTCGAACCACCGCAACGGATTCCATTCGAATCGCACGGTGCCCGCCACCGGGCTGTCCCCGTCTGCGTCGAACACCCGGGCGGCCGATTGGTAGGTTTGGCCGGCCCCGACCAGGGAGTGCAGCCGCGATGGGCCCAGCTGCACTGTCTGCGGATGGTTCTCGTCACGAAGGTACCCTTCTCGGACATCGGCCAATGGCACGTAATACGCTGGGTAATAAGGCAATTCCCACACATACCGTGCCGAGGTGGTGTCGAAAACCAGTTCGTGGCCGAGGAAGCCCCGGACCCGGCGAGGGGCGGGCTCGATCCGTCCACGCGTAGCGGCCATTTGGGGGTAGTCACGGTCCCCGATGTCGTTAGTCATGTGACACCTACTGATCCTTGGAGGCCAGCCCGGCCGGCGCATGGGCGATCGCTTTTCGGATGGCGTCGGCCAACGCCAGCGCGCTCTCCTCGGTGAGTTCGAGAGCGACCCGGGCCGACGGACCCAGCTGCGGATTGATGACGTCGATGTTGACCGTGTGGCCATAGCGCGCATGCACGGGATGGTCGACGTATACCGTCGCGCGGTTGGCGCCGAACCATCCGGTTGCGCCCTTGCCACTGCCGTCGATCTCGACGTGTTCGGTGAGATATGTGCACATGGCTTTCAGACACCTAGCCTTTCAGGTGGGTGGCGAAGAAATCGTCGATGCGGCGCCAGCCGTCAACCGCGGCCTCCACCCGGTACGCCGGCCGGTCGACGGAGAAGAAAGCGTGCCCCGCGCCCTCGTAGGAATGAAACTCATGCGGCTTGTCCAGTTTGGTCAGCTCGGCGTCCAGCGCGGCCACCCCGGCGGGTGTCGGGAAGCGATCCTCGACCCCGAATAGGCCCAGCAGCGGGCAGGTCAGGTTCGATGCCAGGTTCAGGATCGGTTTCATGGCCCTGGGCATGCCCTCGGGCGGTTCCTCGACGATGAAGGCGCCGTAGCAGTCCACCGCGGCGTCGAACTGCAACGAGCACGCCGCCAGATATGCGTGCCGCCCACCCGAGCAGTGCCCGATCACGCCGAACTTCCCGTTCGCACCCGGCAATGAGCGCAGATGCTCCACCGCTCCGGCGACGTCGCCGACCAGTCGCTCATCGGGAACCCCGCCGGCGGCCCGCACCGCCGCGGCGGCATCGTCGGGCGCAGCGCCCGGGGCCTCGCGTGAATACAGATTCGGGGCCACCGTGTGATAGCCGTTGACCGCGAGCCGCCGCACGAACTCTTTGGTCTCCCGGTCGTAGCCGGGCATGTGGTGGATCCAGACGATTCCGCCGCGCGATCCCCCGGCAAGCGGCTCGGCAAGTGGCATGGCCCGGTAGGCCTCGATCTCGTCGCCGCCGTGGCCGGTGATGGTGATCGTCTCTGCGCGAATGGCATCTGGGCTGAACGCATTCATCGCGTGCTCCTTTGTGGCCGCACCGAGATGCGGGGCGCGTGCGGCTCGCCTTGGGTCGCCCCGCCGCCACCAACCTATCCGAACTGCGTTGGGGGCGGACATGGACGGATTGGCAAACGGCCCATCCGCATATCCCGAATCCGTTACCGTCTATCTCATGTCGCTTCGGCGCGAAAGCCCGGTTCGCGGGCGGCGGCTGCGGCTCGACGAGGCGCTGATGGAGCGCGCGCTGATGACTCGAGCCGGCTACCGGTTCCTGCTGCACGTGGCGCCGCGTATCGACAAAGCCGTGATCCCCCGGACCGGGGGCCGTTTGAGCTCGGCCGGGTTCGACAAGGTCGGACTCGTCACGACCACCGGCGCCAAGTCCGGACAGCCGCGCACGCAACCGCTGGCCTTGCTCGACGACGGGGACGGGCTGCTGGCGATCGGGTCCAACTATGGGCGGCCAACTCATCCGGCCTGGAGCGCTAACCTGCTGGCGCATCCCGAGTGCACCGTGGAGTTCATGGGTCCGCCCGCGCGGTACCGGGCCGAGCTACTCACCGGCGACGCCCGCGCCTCGGCATGGGCCGCGACCGTCGACTTCTACGCCGGTTACGAGCGCTACCGGGCCAGCTGCGCACCTCGCGAGATCAGGGTCTTCCGCCTCCGGCCGATTGGCGCCTGACAGCACGTGCGGCAGAACGCTCAGTGTCCCTTGTCGCGCACCTTGTAGGTCGAGGGCCACGACTTTCGCGACTCGTCTCCGGTCAGCGGACTTCCCATTCCTCCGACCTTGACGCTGTAGGCCTCCTTGCCCGGGCCGACCTCGCGGTTGGCATGTTCCTGGGCGAGGTAGTACAGCTCATCGATGGTGGCTTCGTCGTAAGCAACGAACGAGGTTTCCCGCGCGATGTCGTCGATACCGACAAGCATCCGGTCGGGCAGGTACCGCGACGCCAGGGCCGCCATGCCCAGCAGGGAGAACGGAATGACCCAGTAACAGACGAACGACAGCGGAGACTTGGTGTCGAGGATCGTTGCTTCTTCTCCACCGAGGCGCTGCACAATCGGTGGGACCGCCGACGACACCGTCATGCCGGCGAAGGCCACAATCCAAATCCAGGTCACGACGGTGACGATCCGGCCGAACAGCTCGGTCTTGACAACGTCGGCAGGCTGTTCGGCTGCGGCGAACTCACGCACGAACGGCTTGCCGATCAGCAGGCTAATCAGCGCCACCAGGAAGATTCCGGCGTTGCTCAGCGGCTGTATCCAGCCCTGCATGAAGGAGTCGCTCAGTGTAAAGGTGAGCACCGTCAGCACCAAAAACGTTGCGACAGCACCTATGTCGAGGGTGCGACCCGGCTTCCCGGTGGCTCGCCCGATCAGCAACACGGCGACGGCGATCGCCAGCGCGACCAACAC
>DASZLQ010000235.1:0-5774 GCA_035552295.1 Mycobacterium sp.
CAGCTCATAGACGTTGAGCGCGCCGCCGAAGCCGGCCTCGCCGTCGGCGACGATCGGCGCCAGCCAGTTCTCCACCGACCGGTCACCCTCGACCTTGGCGATCTCGTCGGCGCGAAGCAGTGCGTTGTTGATCCGGCGGATCACCTGCGGGACCGAATTGGCCGGGTACAGGCTCTGGTCGGGGTAGGTGTGGCCGGACAGATTGGCGTCACCGGCGACCTGCCAACCCGACAGGTAGATGGCCTTCAGGCCGGCGCGAACTTGCTGGACGGCCATGTTGCCGGTCAACGCACCCAACGCGTTGATCCACTCCAGGTCGTGCAGCTCCTCCCACAACACCTCCGCGCCACGGCGGGCCAGGGTGTGCTCCTCGACCACGCTGCCCTGCAGGGCGACGACATCCTCGGCGGTGTAGGTGCGGCTGGCGTCCTTCCAGCGCGGGTTGGTGTCCCAGTCGTGCTGGATCTGTTCGGCGCTCTTCGGGGTGCCAACGACAGACATCGGGCTTAACTCCTTCAGAATCATCAAGGGTGAATGGTTGACGCCACTCCGCCGTCCGGCGGTTGCTGGAGGCTCAACTTCACTGGCGTGCTAACTCGACCATGGCACAGCTTGTTTATGCGGGTCCACCCGTTTCATTTGCCAATTTCGGCCACGACTTTCCGCGATTTTGCAAATTTTGCGAAGGCGCCGTAAAACTTAACCGTTTCAGAAGCTACCGGCCAGTAACCCCAAAGCCGCAGGTCAACGCGCGAAATTGAGCACGTCGCTTATCGAGCCGTGTCGGCTACGGAGAGAAGAGCGCGGCGACGGCTTTCGTCTCGTCGCCAACGGCATATGTGAGCGTTGTAACAGCGCGATCGGCCAGGCCAGGACCGAACTGATCGGTGGAGCCGGCCGGGTGAACGTGCGAGATGATCTCGAGCTTGTCGCCCAGCGCAACCGGCGCCTCGTGCTCGATGGTGATGCGCAGCGGTCCCTGCAGCAGTTCGGGGTGCGAGACCAGGTAGTCCTCGATCACGCTCCAGTACACCGAGTTGTTCATGTGGTCGAACAGGTCGATGTCGGTCACCCGGACCGGGAACTCGTGGATCTCAGTTGCGTCGTCGCGGCCGCCCGGCTTCAGGTAGCCCTTCCACCGCAGCCGATCGACCGAGGTGGTCTTGTGCAGACCCGCCAGGAAGTCATCGGCGATGCGCGACGGCAGCTGGGTTTCCCGGTTGATGTTGATCCAGAACGCCTCGGATTCGATCAGGCCGCCCTTGCGGCCGTCGATGCGGACCCGCATCTCGCACCACCTGTTCGAAGTGCCGGAGCACCAGCGCCGGCACCGCAGCATGTCCTGGAACTCGATCGGGCGGATCAGGTCAACCATCGTGCGGCGGACGATCCAGAGCGGGTGGGTCTCCTCGAAGCCCAACTCACGCAGCTGATCCTGACCGATGTCCTGGATGTGACGGGCACCTGCGTCCAGCCGCAGCCGGCCGGTGCGATCGATGTCGCCGACACGCAGCGGCCATTCGCGATCGAATACATCGGGGTGGCCGTCGGGCACGGGCATCATTATTTTGTCCAGGCTCACGGCTTCGCTCCCCGTTTCCTCCTCGTCTGGACCCCACGTTTACCGCGGGGCCCCGACGCGAATCATGCCAAATGGCATCTCCGAAACACCAATCGCGACCAATCCTACCGCTTTGCCAACTCTGCAAACCGTCTCTTCACAGCGGCGGGTACGCTTAGTTAAGTGTCCAAAACATTCGTCGGCTCGCGCGTTCGCCAGTTGCGCAGTGAGCGCGGATTCAGTCAGGCAGCGCTGGCCCAGATGCTGGAGATCTCGCCCAGCTACCTCAACCAGATCGAGCACGACGTCCGGCCGTTGACGGTTGCCGTGCTGCTGCGGATCACTGAGGTGTTCGGAGTGGACGCGACCTTCTTCGCACCCCATGACGACACCCGGCTCGTCGCCGAGCTGCGCGAGGTGACGATGGATCGCGACCTGGGGATCGACGTCGAGCCGCCCGAGGTCGCCGAAATGGTCAGCGCTCATCCCGCCCTGGCCCGGGCGGTGGTCAACCTGCACCGGCGCTACCGGATCACCACCGCGCAGCTGGCTGCGGCCACCGAGGAGCGGTTCTTCGACGGCAGTGGCAGCGGGTCGATCACCATGCCCCACGAAGAGGTGCGCGACTACTTCTATCAGCGCCAGAACTACCTGCACGAGCTGGACACCGCCGCCGAGGACCTCACGACCCAGATGCGGTTGCATCACGGCGACCTGGCCCGCGAGTTGACCCGCCGGCTCACCGAGGTGCACGGCGTGCATATCAACCGGCGCATCGATCTTGGTGACACCGTGCTGCACCGCTACGACCCCGAAACCAAGACGCTCGAAATCAGCAATCACCTCTCGTTGGGTCAGCAGGTATTCAAGATGGCCGCCGAACTGGCCTACCTCGAGTTCGGAAACCTGATCGACGGAATGGTCGAAGAGGGCAAGTTCACCAGCGACGAGTCTCACACACTGGCCCGGTTGGGGCTGGCCAATTACTTCGCGGCGGCCGCGGTACTGCCCTACCGCCAATTCCACGATGTCGCCGAGAATTTCCGCTACGACGTCGAGCGGCTCTCGGCGTTCTACTCGGTGAGCTATGAGACCATCGCGCACCGGCTCTCGACGCTGCAACGGCCATCGATGCGGGGCGTGCCGTTCTCGTTCATCCGGGTCGACCGAGCCGGCAACATGTCAAAACGCCAGTCCGCCACCGGTTTTCACTTCTCCTCGAGCGGCGGCACCTGCCCGTTGTGGAACGTATACGAAACGTTCGCCAACCCGGGCAAGATCCTCGTGCAGATCGCCCAGATGCCCGACGGCCGCAACTACCTGTGGGTGGCCCGTACCGTGGAGCGCCGCGCCGCGCGGTATGGTCAGCCGGGTAAAACCTTCGCGATCGGGCTGGGCTGCGAACTTCGGCACGCCCACCGGCTCGTCTACTCGGAAGGACTCGACTTGTCGGGGGAGATCGCCACACCGATCGGCGCGGGTTGCCGTGTCTGCGAACGCGACAACTGTCCGCAGCGGGCGTTCCCCGCGCTGGGACGCGCACTCGATCTCGACGAACACCGCAGCACCGTGTCCCCGTATCTGGTGAAGCAAGCGTGAGTGAGCCTGGAAACGGTCAGGTCGGTCGCATCCCGCCAGGGCGGTTCCGCGAGCTGGGACCGATCAACTGGGCGATCGCAAAGCTGGGCGCGCGCACGGTCCGGGCGCCGGAGTTCCACCTGTTCACCACCCTGGGTCAGCGCCAGTTGCTGTTTTGGGCCTGGGCCTTCTATGGCGCCCGGCTGTTACGCGGCCGACTGCGGCCGGTCGACGCCGAGTTGGTGATCCTGCGTGTCGCGCACCTGCGGTCGTGCGAATACGAGCTGCAGCATCATCGCCGGATGGCCCGCAAGGCAGGGCTGGATGCCAACATGCAGGCCACGATTTTCGCCTGGCCCGACGTGTCAGCGGCTCCCGGGCCCCAACTCAGCGACCGGCAACAGGCGCTGCTGAAGGCGACGGATGAGTTCGTCAAGGACCGGACGATCAGCGGCGCTACCTGGCAGCAGCTGGCAACTCACCTGGATCGGCGACAACTGATCGAATTCTGCTTGCTTACAAGCCAATACGACGGCCTCGCCGCGACGATGTCCGCACTCGACATTCCGCTGGACAATCCGCACTAGCTACAGGTAGATGTCGGCCAGTACGGCCAACGTCAGTACGACGGGAAGTATCGGCAGGCCGAAGGCAAACGCGGCCCACAGCCGCTTACCGCGCCGGCGCAGCCACCAACCCCACACCCCGGCGCAGATTCCCAGCGCAACCGACATCAGCAACACCGGCGGACCCCACCGGCCGGCCGTCGCGTTGTCCCCGATCGAAATGGCTACCAGCCACAGGACATAACCGATAGCCACACCGCCAATGGCGCCGACAATCGTCTCGCGGGTCTCGCTGGTCTTCATGCGCTGTCAGAAGTTGATCATGTGGCCGGTCAGGCCGTGGAAGCACTCCTGCAGCGCCTCTGACATCGTCGGATGGGTATGGACGTTGCGGGCCAGCTCGGTAGCCGTCAGGTCCCACTTCTGCGCCAGCGTCAGCTCGGGCAGCAGCTCGGACACGTCATGGCCGACCAAGTGGCCGCCGAGCAGCTCCCCGTACTTCGCGTCGGCGACCAGCTTGACGAAACCGCTGGGGTCGCCCACGCCGTGGGCTTTGGCGTTCGCGGTGAACGGGAACTTGGCCACCATGACGTCGTAGCCCTCGTCGCGGGCTTGCTCCTCGGTAAGCCCGAAGCTGGCGACGTTCGGCTGGCAGAACGTCGCACGCGGCAGCATCCGATAATCGCCGAGCGCCAAAGTCTCCGCGCCAGCTATGGTTTCGGCTGCCACCACACCTTGAGCCTCGGCAACGTGCGCGAGCTGCAGCAGCCCGGTGACGTCGCCGATGCCATAGATGTGCGGCACGTTGGTGCGCATGTAGTCGCTGATGCCGATGGCCTTGCGGTCGGTGAGTGCGACCCCGGCTTTATCCAGTCCGAAGCCCTCGACGTTGGGCGCAAAACCGATGGCCTGCAATACCTTTTCGGCCTTGAGCTCCTCGGTGCGACCGTCCTTGCTGACCGTCACCCTGACCACCGAGCCATCGTCTGAGATGGACTCGACCTTGGTCCCCGTCAACACCTTGACGCCCAGCTTCTTGAACTGCTTCTCGATCTCCTTGGACACCTCGGCGTCCTCGTTGGGCAGCGCCCGCGGCAAGAACTCCACGATGGTGACGTCGACGCCGTAGTTCTTCAGCACGTAGCCGAACTCCATGCCGATGGCGCCGGCTCCGGCGATGATGATCGACTCCGGCAACTCCCGGGACAGGATCTGTTCTTCGTAGGTGAGCACGTTGGACGAGAGCGACGTACCGGGAACCAGCCGGGTGCTGCTGCCGGTGGCGATGATGGCGTTGTCGAATGTGACGGTTTCGGTGCCTCCGTCATTGAGCTCAACCGACAACGTGTTGGCGTCAGTGAATCTGCCGTACCCGTGAATCTCGGTGATCTTGTTCTTCTTCATCAGGAAGTGCACGCCGGCGACGCGGCCCTCGGCCACTTTGCGGCTGCGGTCGAAGGCGATCCCGTAATCGAAGCTCGCCTCCCCGCTGATACCAAAAGTCTTGGCCTCTTTGGTAAAGATGTGGACGAGCTCGGCGTTGCGCAGTAGTGCCTTGGACGGGATGCAGCCGACATTAAGGCAGACTCCGCCCCAGTACTTCGGTTCGACGACGGCGGTGTTCAAGCCCAGCTGTGCGGCACGAATAGCTGCGACATATCCACCGGGCCCGGCCCCGAGGACGACGACGTCATAGTGAGAAGTCACGAGCCCACACTAGTGGGCGGCCCCACTCGCGGCTCGGACTAGTAGGGGATGACGCCGATCAGGCAGTGGCCCGTCCGCGCGCAGAAGTAGTAGCCGTAGAGTGGCGCCGCGGCGGCGACCGAGGCAAATGGCCCCGACATCACCGCGAGCGACAACGCCGAGATCAACGGTCTGCCCTGCACCATCGCCAGCATCACGCCGCCCACCACGCATACGACGACATAGATCAGGACCATGAAGACCGCCGGCGTCTTGTCGATCGTGTGATACCACCAATAGAACAGGCTCAGCCCGACCTCGCCGGTGGCGAACCACACACCGAGGATCACCAACACCAATTTCCACCACTTCAGGTACTGGTA
>DASZLQ010000236.1:0-5385 GCA_035552295.1 Mycobacterium sp.
CCTGGCCATCGTTTGTGACCGAACGTGCGACGGCGCGGGGGGTAGCCGGGACACCGAGCGTATTCGTTCGCGGCATTCCGGTCGCTGCCCGCCCGGACATCATCGTCGCTGCCGTCGAGCGGGTCCTCGCCTGATTACTCAGCGCTGCAAAGAAATTCGATCAGCAATCGTGAGGAGAACTAAATGACACAGGCGATTGAATGGGTCACCTATGAGGGACGTGTCCTTTACGACCCGGACGGAAACCCTATCGGCACGATCGAAGAATTCTATGTCGACAGTGACGACGACCGGCCCGCGTGGGCACTGGTCGCCACCGGACCTGCTGCTGCAGCCCTGTGCTTCGTGCCGCTGCGGGAGGCGCGGATCTCCGACGACAGCGATGACCTGCAGGTATCGGTGACCGGTGATGAAGTGCGCGACGCGCCTTCAGTCGAGCGCGGTGGTGAGCTGTCGCCCGACGACGAACGACGCCTTTACCAGCATTACGACATGCCCTACCCCGAAGACGGCACCCGTGCTGATGACGCGCCGGCCAGCGACACAACGGGCCAATCAGCCGCCGACGACCGTGCGGGCAAGCACCTTCCGCGCTTCCTGCGGCGGTTCTTCCACCGCGACCGTGACAAGTAGACAACTCAATGGCTCGATAACCGAAGGCAACAAAAAGGATTGACATGGTCAACGGACGCGTGGCGCAGCGCCAGACGGTGGGGACCATTCGGACGGCGACAACCGTCTGGATTGGCCTGACGGCCGCGCACGCGGCGAGCTTCTGGTGGAGTTTGCGGCGTTGTTTCGCCGTCGTGTTGTGGCGGCATTCGCCGACGCACTACATGTCGCTGTCCGGCCAGCGAGAGGGGTCCCCCGAGGAGAGCACCCCAGAAGATCTCCTTGCCGGCGCGCACAGTGCGAGCCTGGCGATGGCTCTCGGCGCCGCGCTGACGGCCGCTGACCATCCACCCGAGTACGTGCGGGTCGACGCGGACTGCAAGCTGGACCAGTTGCCCAGCGGCGACCCCCGGATAGGCCAGATATCGCTGACGGTGTCCGCCATGGTGCCGGGCATCGACGAGGACAAGTTCAACCGCATCGTCGAGGCCGCCGCGATGAGCTGCCCGATCTCCCGGGCCCTGCGGCACAACGTCGAGATGGACATCGACCGCAAGCTGGAGAGATCAACTCGGCGCGTAGTCGATACCGATATGTAGCGATATGTGAGGAGATGAGGATGACGACACAGGCTGACATCGGAAGCAAAGAGCGTGACCTCGTCGTGAAGTGCATCGGCGAGGCGTACGAGGCACTGCACCTCATGCCTGGAGTGGACGCGAACGGCCCGGTCCTGGTATGGCTTGCCGACCAGTTCGTCCAGATACAGCGCCGAGCAGACCAGGCGCCCTGAGCATCCACGAATCCGATGATCACCACGGAAACGATCAATCGCATCGTCAGGTTCACGGGTAACGGGCTGCCGGTCGTGTCGCTGTATGTTCGGGTACCTACGGATCTGAGCAGCCGCGGCGCCATGGTCCGTAGCCAGGTGGACAGCCGGCTGCACGAAATCCGACCGATGGCCAAGGATCACGCGCAGCAGCAAAGCTGGCCACCCGGCACGGTCGCGCTGTTTTCGTGCAGCGGTCGCGGGTTCTTTGAACAAGTGCAACTGCCCCGGGGCATTCGCGACCGCGTCATCGTCGACGAGACGCCATGGGTCCGTTCGTTGCTGGCCGTGCCGGACGAGTACCACCGGTGCGGTGTTGCCGTGGTGCACCGGGACTCGGCTCGGATGTGGGAGTTCTACCTAGACGAGTGGGGTGAGGCCGGGACGCTGCGGCTGTCGGCCGATCCCGGCCGCAACGACCACAAAGCCGACGAGCTGACCAAGCGGCACTTCCGCCAGGTGGTCACCATGCTGGAGGAGCTGCTCCAGACCCACGGATGTGAGCTGTTGACCATCGGCGGTCCCCAGCCCGAGTTGCCCCGCTTCCTTGACTTCCTCCCGTCGGACCTGCGCGGGCGGGTGGCCGGCACTTTTACTGTCGACGAGGCGACGTTCACCGTCGGGGACGTCGAACAGCGGGCCAGCGCGGTCGTCGATCGCTACGAGCGGTCCGAAGAACAACGCCTGGTGGCCGAAGCTGTGGACACGGCAGCCGCCGGCGGCCTGGCCACAGTCGGCCTACCACCGTGCTTATGGGCCGGCAGCGTCGCCGCGGTGAGTCAACTGATGGTCCAAGACGAAGCGGTCACACCGGGCGTGATCTGCGACCATGACCGCTGGCTAGCGCTGGACGGCCAGACTTGCCCGTTGTGTGAACGCCCGGTTCGGCAGGTGCCCGACATCATCGACGAGCTGGTTCGAGGTGGTCATCGATGAGGGCGGCTCGATCAAGCACGTCGGCGCCGACACCGTCCTCAAGGAGCACCTGGTTGCGGCGTCGTTGCGGTTCCCGCTTCCGCCCCAGCCGGATAGCTGATGGCCTCCGGCCGTGTTGATGTGCTAGGCAGCAGCGGCACGTTGCGCCGCTGGGCGCGATGTGCTTCCCCATCGGAGACGGGCTGCCGTGGCGTCCGGTCGTCTCCGGGGGGAACGGGGACAAGGCGCCGAGCGATTGCCGTTCCCACCACCGCACGGTGGCATACGGGGCACAGCGGCGCCCCGTCGACGGTGTACGGGGACAAGGTCGGCACACCGTCCTTGGAATAGAACTCAAATTCGGTTCCGTCGGCGTCGGTGCAGGTCACGACGTCATAGTCGACAATGGACTGCCAGTGCGACTCCGGGCAACGGAACTCCACCCGTTCCACCGCAATGTCCGTAATCACTTGCGACTCTCCTCAAGGCAACGGGAAAGCAAGCGCGCCGCAGATCACCGTGACGGTTACCGCTCCCGGCGGCGTCGGCCTGCGGGAGTGAACCGGTCGGCAACATTTCCACCTGCCGGAGCGGTCCGGCTGCTCCGACTGCACTGCCACCATCGCGGTGACGCGAGCGGGAGGTGAGGCATGACCCATCCGTCGGGTGTCCCAGTGTTCGCGCGGTTCTTCCGCTCGGTTGCCAGCATCGACATTGACAGAAATGATGTGCGACGGTTCCGCGACTTTGTCGACCGGATGATCCGACGACATCGCCATTACCGGGCGCGCCTCGGCCAAATGGAACGGGCGGGACGTCATCGCACCGCAGGACTTACTGATCACCAAGGGCGTCCAGGAGCGCATGCGCGAGTTTGACAAGCTCGATGAGGCCGCGGAGATCCGCGAGTTACTGCGTCAGTCGGTGCGGCGGCCCCCGGCTGACTTCAAATTCTCCGAAGAGACCGACCAACTGCTACCAGAGCTGTTCGGTGGCCTGAGCATCGCACTGGCGCGATCCTTCCGGATGATCGATCCAAAATTGACCAATCCGTCAACCGAACACTGTGGCAGCGCAGCCTGCATGGCGGTGGCATACGGCGCCGAGGGATTCAGCGCAACCACCTCGATGGTGTCGCGGAAAGCTTCGCTGCGCGCCGTAAGCCAGCCCAGCACCGACCTGCTACCTCGGCCGGCGACCTGTCCTAACAGGCCCTGGTCACCCTCGCGGCGCGGGCAGCGCAGGTCGACGAACCCGGTCTCCCGCGGCTCCACCCGCACCCACGAGCCATGAGGCGCCCGCACCCAGCGCACCGCGCTGAAAAGGGTCTCGTCGATCCCCAACAGCGGAGTCGGCGCCGGCTCGCCGAGCGCCAACTCGGCGCGCGCATCGACGGCCCGTTGGACCGTCGGCCACCGCAGCCCATGCGCGTTCGCGACCTCGGCCACCGACCGGCCAGCCTCCACCGCGACGGCCACCGCTCGACGCAACCGGCCTGTCGTCCGCGCCCGAGCCGGCAGCTGCGCGATCTGCTCAGTAAACGAATCCTGAGCGCAATCCACCCGCCGGCAGCGCCACCGCCGCTTACGCCACACCACCACAAGCGGCGTCTCCCCATAGGGCAGATCCCTCGGCCACGTGATCACGTTGGCCTTCACCGACGTGGACGCGGTGCCGCAGTCCGGGCAGCACCCAGCCGAGGATCATCGGTCACCACCTCAACCGATCGACCCCCATCCGCGGTCGACTCGACACACACCACCGCCACCCCGGCCAGCCCAAACAACAACGACGTACCGTGCTGCAAGGCCCGTAGCTTCCTTCCCGCTGATCCGAAGACACAGCGAGAATCAGGCAGCTACGGGCCACCCACACGTAGGCACGCCGAGTGGCCGTGCCCGATCAAAGTTGTGGAGCCACCGGGCCGCGTTCATGGATTGGCGATCCACTCTGACGCATTCCAGGTATTGCTGCGCACTAATCATAGGGAGAACTCCTTCATGTTGTCCGTGGCCATGGAAAAGTCCCCACTGGTGGCCGGGTGTAGGTCCCCGTTTTTGGTCAGTTAGAGGTCCCCGCTCCTCGCGTGTCTTGTCCGGGGTGGGTGGCCTGCGCGGTCACGGTGTCGGTGCCAACCAGACATCGGGTCGACCGCGCAGGGGATCTCTATTGAAGAACGCGAGGAACGGATGGATGTACTGGCCGCCTATCGAGAGGTGGGCAGCTATCGGGGTGCCGCGCGGCCACCGCGTGGTGTTCGCAGGTCAACGCGGTGATGCATTCGGAGATCTGCGCGGTGCCGGCTGAGCGGCTCGAGGACCTTCGCCAGGCGCTGCAGCTCGCTGGTGCGCGCCTCGATGAGCTTCTTGCGATACCGGGTCAACTCTCGGATCGCCGCAATCTGCGGCGGCGGGATGAAACTACCCCGCAGCAACCCACACTCGGTCAATTCCGCCAGCCACATGGCATCAAGGGCATCGCTCTTGCGACCTGGGACGTTTTTGACATGTCGGGCGTTGACCAGCAGCACCTCCAGCGGCCGCTCGGCCTCGCACAGGGCATGGAACACCGGCTTCCAGTACACGCCAGTTGCTTCGATGGTCACATGCGTGACGCGCTCGGAGACCAGCCAGGCCACCATCGTGGTCAGCGTCCGGTAGTAGGTGTTGAACTTGCGCACCTCCTGTCGACGCTTCCCGGCTCGCTCACCCGGCGTCCGCACCGCCACCGCGACGATTTTCTTGCCAACGTCGATCGCGGCGACTCGTTCATACACGATCTCCATATCATGGGCCCCCTTCGGAACGGCCAATAGGCGCGTCGACCGCGGAACCCGCAACAACATAAGAGTCTGAAACTCGCGCTCGAACAGGCAGCAACCCGGAGTACCCAACCGGGACAGGCTCCAGCGTCAATCTTTAAGACGGGCTCAACCCGCACCAAGGCAACACGACGTCAGCGGGCGACGCAGCCCCAAGTTTCATCGACCCGCGAGCGCCGCGCCAGGGGCATAAAGATCTTTGAGG
>DASZLQ010000237.1:0-25171 GCA_035552295.1 Mycobacterium sp.
AGCGGCGGCCCGGCGCTGGCGATGGTGCCCGCCGACCGGGTACTGGCCGCCCTGCACGGATGGCTGGCACCGCTACCACCGGAGGGAGCCAGCGCGATTGTTTTCCGCGACACCGCTCATGCCCCTGAACTTGCTGCTGCCCAAGGCATTCGGTCGACCGACCTGCTGCGGTCCGGCATTGTCGACGTCATCGTGCCGGAACATCCGGATGCCGCCGACGAGCCGGTTGAGTTCTCCCAACGACTGTCGCGAGCCATAGCCGCCGAACTGCACGCGCTGCGTGGAACGCCCGATGCCGAGCGCTTGGCCGCGCGATTGCAGCGTTACCGGCGCATCGGATTGCCTTGAGCTTCAGTCGATACCGCGACACTTACACCAACTTGTTGAATGCCGGACCCTGGTTTAAGTCTCGGTGAACGGCCCCTCCGGCAGGCCGAAGTAGCGCTGTATCGTCGGCCCGAGCCAATCCACGATCTCGTCTCGCGTCATCTCCACGACGGGCGGCAGCCGTAACACGAAGCGGCACAACGCCATACCCAGGATCTGGGTAGCGATCAGCCCCGCCCGCACACCGGATTGCCCGGCGGGCACCAGCCTGGCAACCAGCGGCTGCAGTTGGGTTCCGAAAATCTGCCCCATCCGTTGCGCGGCTGCTCCGTTGGTGGCGCTGGACCGCAGCAGGATCACCAGCGCCTCGTCGCCTTCCCAGCGCTCGAGAAAGTGCCGGACCAGCGACCGCCCCACCTGCGTCGGGTCGGTCGCCGCGTAGTCGGGAAACTTCAGGTCGAACTCGGCTGCAGCGGCGAACAGCTTGTCTTTGCTCCCGTAGTACCGCATCACCATCGCTGGATCCACCCCCGCGTCGGCGGCGATCGCGCGAATCGTGGCGGCCTGGAAGCCGGCTGCGCCGAACCGCTCGCGGGCCGCCGCCAGGATCGCGGCCTTGGTCTGTTCCGACGATCTCCTCATGTCAACAATTGTAGGCCAACAACTGTTGACAATGGTCGCACGGCGCGCCAGCATGGAGTTATGCCAACAAGCGTTGACTTTACGACACAGAAAGAAGCCAACCATGAACGACACCGATGTCCTGGTGGTAGGCGCCGGCCCCACCGGCCTCACAGTGGCCGCATCCTTGATCGCCCACGGAGCCCGGGTGATCCTGGTCGACAAGTTGCCGGAGGGTCAGAACACGACCCGCGCGTGCGCGGTGAACGCCCGCACGCTGGAGGTGCTCGAAGACCTCGACGTGGCCCCGCGCATGGTCAAAGCCGGGCTGATTACGCCGCGATTCACCATGCGGGAGGGCCGACACATACTGATCCCTGTCGACTTCAGCGACCTGCCGACGAAGCACCCCTACACCTTGATGCTCTCCCAGGAGCACACCGAGCGACTGCTGCTGGAGCGGCTCAACGAATTGGGCGGTGAGGTGATCCGGCCCAAGACGCTGACCCGCGTCACCCAGGATGCGGACGGCGTGACGGCCAGTTTCGACGACGGCCACACCATCAGGGCCAGTTACATCGTCGGCACCGACGGCATGCACAGCACCGTCCGCGAGCAGGCCGGAATCGGGTTCGCCGGCGGCGAATTCGCCGAATCCTTCACACTCGCCGACGTCCGGCTGGCCGGTGAGGCGCCCCACGAGGAGGTGATCCTGTTTTACGCCAACGAAGGCCTGAACGTTCTGGCGCCACTGCCGGGCGGCAGCTTCCGCATCGTCGCTCCTGCGGCGAATGCACCGAAGGTGCCGTCGGCGGAATTCGTGCAGTCACTGATGGACACCCGGGGCTTCGGGCCGGGCCAATCGGTGGTCACCGAACTGCTGTGGGGAACGCGGTTCCGCATCCACCACCGCGTCGCCGACAGCTACCGCGCCGGACGCATACTGCTGGCCGGCGACGCCGCCCACGTGCACAGCCCCGCCGGCGGTCAGGGCATGAATCTCGGTATCACCGACGCTATCTCGCTGGCCAACGGGCTGTCCGAAGTCTTGGGCGGCGGCTCGGACACCGCTTTGGATGCCTACGCCACCGCCCAGCGTCGACGGGCCGAGCAGGTGCTGAAACTGACCGGGCGGCTGACCCGGACCGCGACGCTGCCCCGGCCGCTGCGCCCGATCCGCAATTCTGGAATGCGGCTGGCCGCGCGGGTTCCGACCGTGCGACGGCAGCTGGCGTTGCAGTTGAGCGGCCTCAACCACCGGTGATATGTTGCGCGAGCAGACCGGAATCGCACAAAATCCGCGAGTTTGATGCGATTCTGCTGGGGGCACCTCCCGGTTGCGGGGGACTGCTCGCAAGCGGTCCACTCCCCCGCGACCCGGCGGGTGACATCCCACCGCGATAGGCAACAATCCGGCAAAATGGGTGACATGGACACTGGTGTGACCTCACCTCGGGTCTTGGTCGTTGACGACGACTCCGACGTGCTTGCCTCGCTGGAACGTGGACTGCGCCTCTCCGGATTCGAGGTATCGACCGCAGTCGACGGTGCCGAGGCCTTGCGCCGCGCCACCGAGACCCGGCCTGATGCGATCGTGCTCGATATCAACATGCCCGTGCTGGACGGCGTCAGCGTCGTCACGGCACTGCGCGCCATGGACAACGACGTACCGGTCTGTGTGCTGTCCGCGCGCAGCTCCGTCGACGACCGGGTGGCAGGCCTGGAGGCCGGCGCCGACGATTACCTGGTCAAACCCTTCGTGCTGGCCGAGCTGGTCGCTCGGGTGAAGGCGCTGCTGCGCCGCCGCGGCGCCACCGCGACGTCCTCCTCGGAAACCATCACCGTCGGGCCGCTGGAGGTGGACATCCCCGGCCGGCGGGCCCGGGTCAACGGCGCCGACGTCGATCTGACCAAGCGGGAGTTCGACCTGCTGGCGATACTGGCCGAACACAAGACCGCGGTACTGTCCCGCGCGCAGCTGTTGGAGCTCGTGTGGGGCTATGACTTCGCGGCCGACACCAACGTCGTCGACGTGTTCATCGGCTACCTGCGCCGCAAGCTGGAGGCCAACGGTGGGCCCAGGCTGCTGCACACCGTCCGAGGAGTCGGGTTCGTGCTGCGCATGCAGTAACCGGATCGAAGCAGGCCATGAATATCCTGTCGCGGATCTTCGCTCGTACGCCGTCGCTACGTACCCGGGTGGTGGTCGCGACGGCCATCGGCGCGGCGATTCCGGTGCTGATCGTCGGCGCGGTGGTGTGGGTCGGTATCACCAACGACCGCAAGGAACGGCTGGACCGCCGTCTCGACGAAGCCGCGGGTTTCGCGATCCCCTTCCTGCCGCGCGGTCTTGCCGAAATTCCTCGCTCGCCCAATGACCGCGACGCCATCATGACGATCCGCCGCGGCGACCTGATCAAGTCGAATTCCGATGTGACGTTGCCCAAGCTGGACGTCGACTACGCCGACACCTACGTCAACGGGGTGCGCTACCGGGTGCGGACGGTGGAGATTCCCGGGCCGGAGCCGGCGTCGCTCGCCGTAGGCGCTACCTACGACGCCACCATCGCCGAGACCAACAACTTGCACCGACGGGTGATGCTGATCTGCGGTTTCGCCATCGGCGCCGCGGCCGTATTCGCTTGGCTGCTGGCCGCTTTCGCGGTGCGCCCGTTCAAGCAGCTCGCTCAGCAGACCCGATCGATCGACGCGGGAGACGAGGCGCCGCGGGTCGAAGTGCACGGTGCCAGCGAAGCGGTCGAGATCGCCGAGGCGATGAGGGGCATGCTGCAGCGCATCTGGAATGAGCAGATTCGGACCAAGGAGGCGCTCGCGTCGGCGCGCGACTTTGCCGCCGTGTCCTCCCATGAGCTGCGTACTCCGCTGACCGCGATGCGCACCAACCTGGAGGTGCTGTCCACCCTGGATCTGCGCGACGACCAACGCAAAGAAGTGCTCAACGACGTCGTCCGCACCCAGTCGCGGATCGAGGCCACTCTGAGCGCGCTGGAGCGGTTGGCCCAGGGCGAACTGTCGACGTTCGACGATCATGTGCCGGTCGACATCACCGACTTGCTGGACCGCGCCGCCCACGACGCGACCCGGATCTATCCCGACCTCGATGTCTCGCTGGTGCCGTCGCCAACCTGCATCATCGTGGGATTGCCGGCGGGGTTGCGCCTCGCGGTCGACAACGCGATCGCCAACGCCGTCAGGCATGGCGGCGCCACCAAGGTCCAGCTGTCGGCGGTCAGCTCGCGGGCCGGAGTGGAGATCGCCGTCGACGACAACGGCGGCGGAGTGCCCGAAGGTGAGCGCCAAGTGGTGTTCGAGCGGTTCTCCCGCGGGTCGACGGCCTCACATTCGGGGTCGGGTCTGGGACTCGCGTTGGTAGCCCAGCAGGCACACCTGCACGGCGGGACGGCGGCGCTGGAAGACAGCCCGCTCGGCGGCGCGCGGCTGGTGCTGCGCCTGCCCGGCCCGAGCTAGCGTCGGCGTGGCGATCGCTGGTCTCGGGCACACTAGAACGATGGGTAACGGCAACGAATCAACCGACAGCGACGCCCTGGCGTACATGCGCGACCTGGTCGCCGAGGAGAAAGCGCTGAGGGAGCAGCTGCAGCGCCGCGACATTACCGAGTCCGAGGAGCACGTACGCCTGCGCCAAGTGGAGATCGAACTCGACCAGTGCTGGGACCTGCTGCGGCAGCGTCGCGCTCTGCGCGAGACGGGTGGCGACCCGCGGGAGGCGGCCGTGCGTCCGCCCGGCCAGGTTGAGGGATACCTCGGCTAGGAGCACCCCCGGAATATGGCGGTCGACGGCACCCGAGATTTCGATGTTGTCGTGGTTGGCGGCGGCCACAATGGCCTGGTCGCGGCCGGCTACCTGGCCCGGGCCGGCCTTCGGGTGCGGTTGCTGGAGCGACTGGAGCAGATCGGCGGAGCCGCGGTCTCGGCGCAGGCCTTCGACGGCGTCGAGGTGCGCGTCTCGCGCTACTCGTACCTGGTCAGCTTGCTGCCCCCACGCATCGTCGACGACCTGGGCGCCGAGGTGCGCTTGGCCCGGCGGCAATTCTCGTCGTACACCCCGGAGCCGGCGACCGGTGGGCGCTCTGGCCTGCTTGTCGGCTCGCACGGTGGGCAGACCCGCGACACGTTCGCAGCGATCGGCGCCGCCGGTGATGAGCGCGGTTTCGCGGCGTTCTACCGTCGGTGCCGGCTGATGACCGAACGGCTCTGGCCGACGCTGCTCGAACCGCTGCGCACCCGCGAGCAGGCCCGCCGGCACGTCCTGGACGGCGGGGATCCCCATGCGGCCGCCGCGTGGCGGGCCATCGTCGATGAGCCCATCGGGCGCGCCATCGCCGACGCGGTGCGCAACGACCTGGTTCGCGGCGTGATCGCCACCGACGCACTGATCGGCACCTTCGCCCGTGTCGACGAGTCCTCACTGACCCAGAACATCTGCTTCCTGTATCACGTGCTCGGCGGGGGCACCGGCGACTGGAACGTCCCCATCGGC
The DNA here is from genome assembly GCA_035552295.1 of Mycobacterium sp. Lineage (GTDB taxonomy): Bacteria > Actinomycetota > Actinomycetes > Mycobacteriales > Mycobacteriaceae > Mycobacterium. Next base: position 5,471 of record DASZLQ010000237.1, read on the forward strand.
GGAATGGGCTCGGTGACCGCGGCTCTGGCCGCGTCAGCCGTCGGCCACCGTGCCGAAATCACCACCGGCGCAGACGTTTACGCTGTCGATCCGAATGGACGGGTGCACTACCGCAGCGGCGATGAAGAGCACACCGTCCAGGGCCGGTTCGTGCTGGCCGGCGTGACACCCGCGGTGTTGGCCGGCCTGCTCGGCGAACAACCGGCGCCACTGGCGCAGGGTGCGCAGGTGAAGGTAAACATGGTGCTGCGGCGGCTGCCGCGCTTGCGCGATGACGGCGCCACGGCCGAACGAGCATTTGCCGGGACCTTTCACGTCAATGAGACGTGGACTCAGCTGGATACGGCGTATTCGCGGGCGGTGGCAGGGCGACTCCCGAATCCGGTGCCGTGCGAGGCCTACTGCCATTCGCTGACCGACCCCAGCATCCTGTCGGACAAGCTGCGTGACTCGGGCGCTCAAACGATGACGGTGTTCGGCTTGCACACGCCGCACTCGTTGCTTGACGGCACTGACTCCGATGCCGCGCGCGAGCAGCTGACCGACTTGGTGCTGGCGTCGCTGAATTCCGTTTTGGCCGAACCGATTCAGGACGTGCTGATGAATGACGCACACGGGCGGCCGTGTATCGAGACGACGACCACCCTGGATTTGCAACGCTCATTGGCGATGACGGGAGGCAACATCTTCCACGGCGCGTTGTCGTGGCCGTTCGCGGACGACGACGCATTGGACACCCCGGCGCGCCGATGGGGGGTCGCCACTGAGCACGAACGCATCATGCTGTGCGGGTCGGGCGCGCGCCGCGGCGGAGCGGTGTCGGGCATCGCAGGCCACAACGCCGCGATGGCGGTGCTGGCTTCTCTTTGATTACGGGTTTGCCTGTGTCGCTGGGAAACCCGCGTCCTACCGTGCGTCGATCGCGACGTAATCGCGATCGGTGTAGCCGGTGTAGATCTGGCGCGGACGGCCGATCTTGCTGTCACCCTCGTCGTGCATCTCACGCCAGTGCGCGATCCAGCCGGGCAACCGGCCCAGCGCAAACAGCACGGTGAACATCCGGGTGGGGAACCCGAGCGCCCGGTAGATCAGGCCGGTGTAGAAGTCGACGTTGGGGTAGAGCTTGCGCTCGACGAAGTAGTCGTCGGTGAGCGCGTTCTCTTCGAGCTCCTTGGCGATGTCGAGCAGGTCGTCGTCGCCGCCGAGCTTGGACAGGATCTTGTCGGCCTGCTCCTTGACGATGCGGGCCCGGGGGTCGTAGTTCTTGTACACACGGTGGCCGAAGCCCATCAATTTGACGCCGGCTTCGCGATTCTTCACCTTACGCACGAATTCTCCGACGTCGTCGCCACTCTCGCGGATGCTCTCCAGCATCTCGAGCACCGCCTGGTTCGCGCCGCCGTGCAGCGGGCCCCACAGCGCGTTGATACCGCCGGAGATCGAGGTGAACAGGTTGGCCCGCGACGAGCCCACCAACCGAACCGTCGACGTCGAGCAGTTCTGTTCGTGGTCGGCGTGCAGGATGAACAACATGTCCAGGGCCCGCACCACCTCGGGATCGGCCTGGTACGGCTCGGCCGGCAACCCGAAGGTCATCCGCAGGAAGTTCTCCACCAGCGACAGCGAGTTGTCGGGGTAGAGGAACGGCTGTCCGATCGACTTTTTATAGGCGTACGCGGCTATGGTGGGCAGCTTCGCCAGTAGGCGTGTGGTCGACAGCTCGACCTGACCGTTGTCCATCGGGTCGAGCGAGTCCGGGTAGTAGGAGCTCAATGCATTGACCACGCTGGACAACACCGGCATGGGGTGCGCGTTGGGCGGGAAGCCATCGAAGAAGCGCTTCAGGTCCTCGTGCAACATGGTGTGCCGCTGAATCCGGTGCGTGAATTCGGCCAGCTCGCCTTTGTCTGGCAATTCGCCGTAGATCAGCAAGTAGCTGACCTCAATGAAGGTCGACTTCTCGGCGAGCTGCTCAATCGGAATGCCGCGATACCGCAGGATGCCGGCGTCGCCGTCGATGTATGTGATTGCGCTCTTGGTCGATGCGGTGTTGACGAAGCCATTGTCGAAGGTGGTGTATCCGGTCTTGGACAGCAACGAGCCGAGCGCAATTCCGTCGGCTCCTTCGGTGGCGCGGACGACCTGCAGGTCGATCTCGCCCCCTGGGTACTTCAGGGTTGCGGTTTCGTCGGTGTCGGCCACGAGAACCCCTTTGCGCTCTGGCTGGTATGGCTGCCCTTGACTAGGTGCTTATAGCTGAAGGTAGTCGTTATCGCGGCGGCGTGCCTGCCCGGGGTGGGGTCTGCTGAGCTTGTGGCTTTCGCTGAGGTAAACCCCGCCTTATCTCGAGCTGTTAGGCCTCGCGGCGCGCCTCGTCATCGGGCGGCACGGCGCGCCTCGTCACCGGGCGGCTCAGGGCTGCAGGCGCTCGACATGTCCGCCGGTGACGAGGATCCGGTTGTGCACCCGGTTCTCCCGGCCCTGCCAGAACTCCACTACGTCAGGTGCGATGAGGTATCCGCCCCAGCCCGGTGGCACCGGGATGCGCTCGTCGTCGGCGAAGCGCGCGGTCACCTCGGCCAGCTGGTCGAGCAGCGCAGCGCGCGACGCGATCGGCCGGGACTGGTGTGACGCCCACGCGCCCAGTTGTGAGCCGCGCGGCCGTTTGGACCAATAGTCCTCGGTGACCTGCGGGTCGACCTTGGTCACGGGGCCGCGGATGTGCACCTGTCGTCCCAGCAGGTACCAGGGGAAGGTCGCGGACGCGTATGGCGTCGCCGCCAGCTCGATACCTTTGGCGGAGTCATAGTTGGTGAAAAAAGTGATCCCGGTCTCGTCTACCCCCTTGCACAACACCGATCGGCTCATTGGCTTACCCTCGGCGACTGTCGCGAGCACCATGGCGTTGGGTTCGGGGACTCCGAAGCGTTCGGCGTCATCAATCCACTTGCGCAACAAGGCAAGCCAACCGTCATCGAGCCAGTCCGCGTCGAGGTCGGGGCCGCCGTCCCGCTCGACCGACCCGTACTCGACTCGCATCCGTTGCAGGTGTTCGTCGTCTGGTCCTGCCATCGCGCCAACGCTACTCGGGGCGTGCTACCGGCCGGTAGCATCGGCCCGAAGGGGAGGTGCGAGAATTTTCCTATGACTGTGGTCCCGGAAGATTTCGTCCCTGGCCTCAACGGCGTAGTCGCCTTCACCACCGAGATTGCCGAGCCGGATAAAGATGGCGGCGCGCTGCGCTACCGCGGCGTCGATATCGAGGATCTGGTGAACCAGCGGGTCACGTTCGGTGAGGTGTGGGCCTTGCTGGTGGACGGTGCGTTCGGCCGCGGACTGCCCCCGGCCGAGCCGTTCCCGCTACCGATCCACACCGGCGACGTCCGCGTCGACGTGCAGGCGGGTCTGGCGATGCTGGCTCCCATCTGGGGGTACAAGCCACTGCTGGACGTCGATGACGCTACCGCCCGCGCGCAGCTGGCCCGTGCGTCGGTGATGGCGCTGTCCTATGTAGCGCAGTCGGCGCGCGGCATCCACCAGCCGGCGATTCCGCAGCGAGTTATCGACGAATGCTCTACGGTGACAGCACGTTTCATGACTCGCTGGCAGGGCGAGCCCGATCCCCGGCATGTCGAGGCCATCGATGCCTATTGGGTGTCGGCCGCCGAACACGGCATGAACGCCTCGACGTTCACCGCACGGGTGATCGCCTCCACCGGCGCCGACGTGGCGGCAGCGCTGTCCGGGGCGATCGGGGCGATGAGCGGGCCACTGCACGGCGGGGCGCCGGCCCGGGTGCTGCCGATGCTCGAGGAAGTCGAGCGCACCGGCGACGCCCGCGGCCTGGTCAAGGGAGTTCTGGACCGCGGCGAGAAGCTGATGGGGTTCGGGCACCGGGTCTACCGCGCCGAAGACCCCAGGGCGCGGGTGCTGCGGGGCGCGTCACAACGGCTGGGTGCACCGCGCTACGAGGTGGCGGTCGCGCTCGAGCAGGCTGCGCTGGCCGAGTTGCGTGAGCGCCGTCCGGATCACCCGATCGAGACCAATGTCGAGTTCTGGGCCGCGGTGATCCTGGACTTCGCCCAAGTGCCGGCCCACATGATGCCGGCGATGTTCACCTGTGGCCGCACCGCCGGGTGGTGCGCGCACATTCTCGAGCAGAAGCGGCTGGGCAAGCTGGTTCGTCCGTCGGCGATCTACGTGGGACCCGGACCGCGCAGCCCGGAGTCCGTCAAAGGCTGGGATCGGGTTCTCACCACCGCCTGAACCGTCGGAAAATTGTCGGTGCCTCGCGATTAACTGACGCCGTCGCGGTGAATTCTCATCGCGGCCGCGGTCAGTATCCGTGAGCCGGTCGGCCTGGAACTGGCCTAGACACCAACAATAAGGAGACACCATGGCGATCCCTGTCGAACCCGCAGTAGCCCCCCACCTCGTCGTCGACAACGCCGCCGCGGCGATCGACTTCTACGTCAAGGCCTTTGGCGCCGAGGAGCTGGGCCGAGTGCCCCGTCCCGACGGCAAACTGGTCCACGCCGCGCTGCGCATCAACGGCTCCCTGGTGATGCTCAACGACGACTTCCCGGAAATGTCTGGCGGCAAGTCGATGACCCCGACATCGCTGGGCGGAACTCCGGTCACCATCCACCTGACGGTCACCGACGTCGACTCAAAGTTCCAGCGGGCGCTGGACGCGGGCGCCACGGTGGTGGCTCCGTTGGAGGATCAGTTCTGGGGAGACCGCTACGGCATGGTCGCCGACCCGTTCGGCCACCACTGGTCGTTGGGACAGCCGGTGCGCGAGGTCAGCCCCGAAGAGATCCAAGCGGCCATGTCCGGGCAGGCAAGCGGCTAAAAGTCACGCAGTCTGGCCAGCAGCCGGCGCCGCACGGGCGGCGCCGGCGGCGCGGTCGCCGCGGCCGCGAGCATGTCGGCGACATCGGTGAACTTGTTGCGGGGTCGTCCGTCGTCTCCCCCGCGTGCGATCTCGGCGGCGTCGATGGCACCCCACCCCGCGGAGTCGACTGCGTCGGGCTGGCGGGCGTACACAAGTCGGTCCAGCGCCTCCGGCTCGGCCAGCGGGTCGGTCAACGCGCCGGCGTTGAAATCGGCGACCAGGGCGTGGACGGTTTGCAAAGAGCAGGACTTGTTGGTGCCGATGAAGCCGGTCGGTCCGCGCTTGATCCATCCCGCGACGTATGCGCCGGGCACCGGTGCACCGGAACCGGGATCGACGACACGGCCATCCGCGTTCGGCACGACAGCCGCGGACTCGTCGAACGGAAGGCCGCGAATCGGCTTGCCGCGGTAGCCAATCGACGTGAGCACTAGGCCCGCGTCGAGTCGGCGCACGTCATCGGTGCCGGTGACCGAGAACTCCACGCCGCTGGCGCGCTGCTGGCCCCGCACGCGCTGGGGCGTGAGTGTGTAGGCCAGCCGGATTCGCGGGCGCCGGTTGCTCGAGGGCGGCGCCGAAGCATCGCCGAGTTTGCTCAAGATCTCCAGCTTGTTCCGGGTCAACATGTCCGAGACAGACGCGAGATCGCTTGCCACCAGCTGGTGGTCCCCCGGATCGAGGACGACGTCGGACGCGCCGGTGAGCCCGATCAGTTCGGGCAACGTGAACGCCGAATGGGCCGGTCCGCGCCGGGCGGCGATCACCACTTCGCGGACCGCCGAGCCGCGCAATGCTTCCAGCGCATGGTCAGAGATGTCGGTACGGGCCAGGTCGTCCGGGTCTGCGGTGAGCACACGGGCCACGTCGAGTGCGACATTGCCGTTGCCGATGATCACCACTCGTTCGTGGCTGAGATCGACTGGCAGATCGGTGAAGTCGGGATGCCCGTTGATCCATGCGACCACTTCGGTAGCGGTTCCGGTGCCCGGAAGGCCCATGCCTTCGATGTCCAGTCGACGGTCGTCGTGCGCACCGACCGCGTACAGCACCGAGTGATGATGGGCCAGCAGGTCGGCGTGGCTTAGATGCTTGCCGATCTCGACATTGAGGTAGAACCGGAAGTGGCGATGACGGGCGACCCGGTCGAAGAGCTGGGTGACTTTCTTGGTGTTCTGGTGATCGGGCGCCACCCCGGCGCGCACCAGCCCGTAGGGCGTGGGCAACTTCTCAAAGACGTTGACGCGCACGCCATGCTGTGTGAGCAGTTCATCGGCGGCGTACATCGCAGCAGGCCCGGACCCGACAATGGCGACGGTCAGCGGATGACGGCGAGAGCGCACCTCGGCGGCCGGGAGCACGCGGGCCAGCTTCGCGGTCGGCGGCAGCTTCACGCCCGCGGGCCGCTCCGGGTAGAACGACGCGTTGATCTCGACGAACGGCAGCTGCTTGGGCTCCAACCGGGTGTCGGGCGCGATCGCGCCAACCGGGCAAGCGCCCACGCAGGCACCGCAATCCACGCAGGCCACCGGATCGATATAGAGCATCTCCGATGTCGCGAAGCCCGGCTCGTCCGGTGTCGGGTGAATGCAATTCACCGGGCACGCGAAAACACAGGACCCGTCGTTGCAGCACGACTGGGTAATAACGTGCGGCATAAAACTCCTGGAATCGCTAGGCGGCCGGCGTCGCGGCCAGGTGCTGGCGTTGCGGTTCGCTGCGGTAGCGCGACGGCTTGCCGTTGATCCTGCAGATCCGCCACATGAGCCGCGCGGAGCGCGTTTCCATCAACCCGGTGTCGTAGGCCAGCATCCGGACGTCCGCGAACATGTCGCTCAGCCACTTTCGCGAGTCCGGCGACCGGAAGAACAGCTCCTTCTTGACCTCACGCGGGATGTCGAACTCCCGCCAAAACGACTTGGGCGGCACGGTGATCGCCTGGCACAACACCCGCATGGTCAACGGGTAATACAGCGAGACCCAGAACCGCTGCCGCTTGGTCAACTGCGGCAACCGCTTTCGTAAGAACTCATGGGCGAAGGAGATGTGTCGGGCCTCCTCGGCCACGTGGATCGCCATCACCCGCTCCATGATCGGGTGCAGCGACTTACCTTCGCGGAGAACGTTTTTCTGAGTGTGGTCGATGGGCTCCTCGCCGGCGAGTACACCGATGAAGAACGCCACCGGCAACGGACCGGCAACCAGCGGAACGAGCGGCGAAATGCAGCGCAGCATGCGCGGCATCCCCGGAACGTCGGCGCCGACGCGGTTCACCATCTCCTGGAACATCATGGTGTGGTTGCACTCTTCAACCGATTCGTGCAGGCAGTACCGATATTCCGGCGACCCGTTGGGCACCCAGAAGGTGTAGTTCATCAGTCCGCGGATCAAGACGGACTCGAAGTGCAGCCCCACCTTGGCCACGTTGGCCTGGCGCCACATGCCGATCTTGATCTTGCGCTCGTCGGACTGGGCTTGATACCAGGGATGCCGGCCCAGCGGGTCGGTCGTCGGCAGGATCCAGCGGGGGTCGTTGTCGGTGACAGCGAACTCCGGTGACTCCCAATCGATATCGGTGTACGGGTTGAAGTTTCGCCGCACCGACCCCTCGGACAGTGTGGCAAGCATGTTGACGTAGTCGACGTCGTCGCGCACTTCCATATTGCGCCGCCAACGCCGGACCATTCGCGTCCTGGCCATATCCAAGCCCTCCCCAACGAGGTTTACATTTGGACGTGCTGTGTCTAGACAGTACCGCGGGTACCGGGAATATTCCAGACTTTGCAAGACACTGTGGGCTGACCAGTGGTCAGCCAAATTGTGTGTCCTGGCTCACACCGTAAGGCGCATCGTAGGTGGCTCAGCCAGGCCTTATGTGACCGCCGTGAGGCTCGGCGATCGGGCCGCCGCGCAGCCGGGTAGGCGTCGCTCACTACGCTGATTGGCATGGCTGACCAGCTCGAGATTCCCGCTGACATCAAACCCCGCGACGGCCGCTTCGGGTCGGGTCCGTCAAAGGTCCGACCCGAGCAATTGCAGGCGCTGACCACCACCGCGGCCGCGCTGTTCGGCACATCGCACCGGCAGGCGCCGGTCAAGAATTTGGTGGGGCGGGTGCGGTCGGGACTGGCGGAGCTTTTCTCGGTGCCGGACGGTTACGAGGTCATTCTGGGCAACGGCGGCGCGACAGCGTTCTGGGATTCCGCGGCCTTCGGGCTGATCGACAAGCGCTCGCTGCACCTTTCCTACGGCGAGTTCAGCTCGAAGTTCGCCTCCGCCGTCGTCAAGAACCCGTTCATCGGCGACCCCATCATCATCAAGTCGGATCCCGGCAGTGCGCCGGAGCCGCAGAGCGACCCGTCGGTCGATGTGATCGCGTGGGCGCACAACGAGACGTCGACCGGGGTGGCGGTGCCGGTCCAGCGCCCAGCGGACTCGGGTGACGCATTGATTGCCATCGACGCGACCTCTGGCGCGGGTGGCCTGCCCGTCGACATCACCGAGGCCGACGCGTACTACTTCGCACCGCAGAAGAACTTCGCCAGCGACGGTGGCCTGTGGCTGGCGATCATGAGCCCGGCCGCGCTGGCCCGGGTCGAGTCCATCGCCGCGTCCGGTCGTTGGGTGCCCGACTTCCTGTCGCTACCGATCGCGGTGGAGAACAGCCTGAAGAACCAGACGTACAACACCCCGGCGATCGGCACCCTGGCGCTGCTGGCCGAACAGCTCGACTGGTTGCTGGGCAACGGCGGGCTGGATTGGGCGGTCAAGCGCACAGCCGACTCGTCGCAGCGGCTGTACTCCTGGGCGCACGAACGGCCGTACACGACCCCGTTCGTCGCCGATCCCGGCCTGCGATCCCAGGTGGTGGGCACGATCGATTTCGTCGACGACGTCGACGCGGCGGCGGTCGCGTCGATTTTGCGGGCCAACGGCATCGTCGACACCGAGCCGTACCGCAAACTCGGCCGCAACCAGTTACGGGTCGCAATGTTCCCGGCGGTAGAACCCGACGACGTCAGCGCTCTCACCCAGTGTGTCGACTGGGTGGTCGAACGCCTTTAACCCTCCGGCAATCAGCACGCAACCGCCCAGCGTGTCAGCACAGGTGATGGGCGTTGGCTGGACTAGAGTGCGCACGTGACGGGTCCGTCGCTGACCTGCACGGAGCCTGCGAGGAGAACACCATGCGGGAACTCAAAATGGTTGGGCTCGATGCCGACAGCAAATACATTATCTGCGAGAGTGATGACCCCGCAGAGCAGTTCAAGCTGGCGGCCGACGACCGATTGCGGGCTGCCCTGAACGGCGAGCCCGCACAGGCGGAGCAACCGCATCTCGAGATCGAAGTCACCAACATGCTGAGTCCCAAAGAAATTCAGGCCAAGATCCGCGCGGGCGCGTCCGTCGAGCAAGTGGCCGCGGCGTCCGGTACTGACGTCTCGCGGATCCGCCGGTTCGCCCACCCGGTATTGCTGGAGCGTTTTCGCGCGGCGGAGCTGGCAACGGCCGCCCATCCAGTGCTCGCCGACGGGCCCGCGGTGCTCACCCTGCTGGAGACCGTCAGCTCCGCATTGGTGACGCGCGGCCTCGACCACGAGAAACTCAGCTGGGACGCCTGGCGCAACGAAGACAACCGCTGGACGGTGCAGCTTGCGTGGAAGGCCGGCCGTTCCGACAACAACGCGCACTTCTGCTTCACTCCCGGCGCTCACGGCGGAACAGTCACCGCAATCGATGATGCGGCCAGTGAGTTGATCGACCCGAACTTCGAGCGTCCGCTGCGGCCGCTGGCGCGGGTGGCGCATGTCGACTTCGACGAGCCGGCGGTCGCCACGCCGGTGAAGCCGGCGGTCGCCACGCCCCAAGAGCAGCCAGTGCACACTCGGCGCGGCAAGCCCGTCGTTCCGGCCTGGGAGGACGTGCTGCTTGGGGTGCGCTCGGGCGGGCAGCGCTAGCTACGACACCGCCAGCGCGAGCAGCGTCAGCCACGCTCCCGTCACGCCCACCGCCGCACCGAGCACAAACCAGCGTCGAACCGGGGTGCGCCGCCATCCCCACAGGGTCGGCGCCAGGCCCCCGGCCGCCACGAGGTTGAGCCCAACGGCCAGCAGCGGATGCACTCGGACGAGCCCGAGACTGAGCACCACAATCGCGGCCGCGGTAACTGCCGCAACAAACCCGGCCACCGTCAAACCCGTTGCCCAGGGCTCAGACTGGGAGCGCTGGCCGCGCTCGTCGCTCACGAGCCGAGCCTAACCCGCTCGTAGAACGCCAACGCGGCGGCGGTCGCGACGTTGAGCGAGTCGGTGCCCCGCGACATCGGGATGCGCACCCGCACATCGCTTAATCGCAGGGTGGCCGCCGTCAATCCCGGGCCCTCGGCACCCACCAGCACCGCAACACGGTCATCGCGCGCCGCCGCCATCGCGTCGGCCAGCGCGCACGCCTGGCTGTGCGGGGTCAGCGCCAGCAGCCGAAACCCGCGTTCTTTCAGCGTCATAAGGTCGGTGGGCCAGTAGGTCGCCCGGGCATACGGCACCAGCAGCGCGTGACCCATGGACACCCGAACGGCGCGACGATAGAGCGGATCGGCGCAGCCGCTGCCGAACACCACCGCGTCCACGCCCAGCCCCGCCGCGTTACGAAAGATCGAGCCCAGGTTCTCGTGGTCGTTGACGCCTTCGAGCACCGCGACCGTGCGGGCGCCGTCGACGACCTGCGCAACGCTCGGCTCGGGCACTCTCCTCGCGGCCGCCAACACACCACGGTTGAGGTGAAAGCCGACCACCCGCGCCATGACTTCGGCGGAGGTTCGGTAGAACGGCGCTCGGGCGTCGGCGAGGTCCTCTTTGAGCTCGGCCAGCCTGCGGTCGGTTCCGAGCAAGGCGCGCGGGGTGAACCGGGACGCCAGCATGCGCTGCACGACCAGGACGCCTTCGGCGATCACCAACGCTTTTCCGGTCGGCAAATCAGGACGACGGTCAACGCTGTTCAGGTCACGGAAATCGTCGAGTCGCGGATCGTCGGGATCATCGACGTCCTGGACATCCAGGCCGTCGCTCACGGGCTTTCGTCGACCAGGGCCAACATCAGATCGGCGGCTTCGCGCAAGGTGGCGCGCTTGTCGCTGTCCAGCGTCGCAAGCCGCTCCGCCAGCCACTCCTGGCGAGCGCGCCGGGCGGCCTTGACCAATTCGGCGCCGGACTCGGACACCGAGACCAGCACCTGCCGGCCGTCGACGGGGTGCGGGGTGCGGTCCACGAAGCCCTCGTCGGCCAACGATGCGATCACCCGGGTCATCGACGGCGGTCGGACCCTTTCCCGAATCGCCAGGGCGCCGGGCGTCATTGGGCCCTCGTTGGCCAAGGTCGCCAGCGCCGACAGTTGTGACAGCGACACCGGCGACGAGGGGTTCCGGAAGCGTAGTTGGCGGGCCAGCCGCATGACGGCCAGCGACAAGTCACTGGCCAGCCGCGCATCGCTGTCAGGCATGGCGCGAGGTTACATCGGAAGCTCAGAACTAGGAACAAGAACCGGCGAACGACGGACGTGGCCCCGTTTTACTGCGGCACGGCAAACTCGGCGAAACACTTTCGTGGGAGCTGCTGCCGGACCCGCAACCGGGCGGTACCCACGCCCGACCGCAGGCTATGTTGATCGTGATGTCTGTCGGACCTGGCGAAAGCGGACCTGGCGAAAGCCGCGAGGCACCGCCGCTGCCGCCGATGCTGCTCGAGGTTTGGCCCGTGGTCCTCATCGGCTTCCTGGGCTGGCTGGTCGCTGCGGCGGTCGCGTTCTTCGTACCCGCGCTTCAGAGTTGGCGACCGGTGACCGTGGCCGGACTGGGCACGGGGTTGCTCGGTACCAGCATCTTCGTGTGGCAGCTCATCGCTGTCCGCCGCGGCGCGCGTGGCGCGCAATCCGGACTCGAAAACTATCTCAACCACAAATAGATTTCGAAACCAATTCCAGACCCGGGAGGTGCAATGGTAGCCCCGCTACTTCAAGCGCACGTCGACATCGACGCACCGGCCTCGAAAGTCTGGGCCCTGATCTCCGACTTTCGACGGATGCCCGAGTGGAGCCCACAGTGTCGCTGGATGAAGCGTTTCGGCCCGCTACGCCCGGGCACCCGCACCCTCAACCTCAACCGCCGCAACCGCTTGTTCTGGACCACCACGTGCACTGTCGTCGAGGTCGTACCGGAGAGGAAGCTGGCGTTCCGGGTCAACACCAATCGCACCATCTGGAGCTACGAGCTCGAGCCGAACGACCAGGGCACCCGGTTGACTGAGAGCCGGCACGCCGAAAACGGTGTCAGTGCGTTTTCGAACGTCTCGGTGAACGCGCTCTTTGGCGGAACTTCGAACTTCGAACGCGAATTAGTCGAGGGCATGAACGCCTCGCTGGCAAACATCAAAGCCGCCGCCGAAAACGGCTAGTCAGCCGCGTCCGCCGGGGTCTCGTCCGGCGTCTCTGGCGCGGGCCCGGCCTCCGCCGCTTCCGGCTCGGCCTCTGCCGCCTCTTCCGTCTCTGCCGTGGGTTGTGTCGGCTTCTCCATGACGTCGAGCACACCGTCGTCGTATGGCTCATACATAGGCGAGCCGGTGCCAGCGGGAGCCGGCGTGTCGGAATGGGCGCCGCAGCCGTACCGCTTGTCTACGACGTGCCCATCGGCGGAAAGCTCGTTGCCGCATACCCCGAACATCGCGCCCAGCGATCCCGCCAGCGGCAGGAAGAAACCACAGTCGCGGCACACCCGTTTAGTGGATCGCGCCATCGGCGAATCGGGACCGTAGTCCCCGCTGTGCCATCGTTCGGCAGCGCCGGACCGGCCCCAGGCACCCATCACCCAGCGCCGCCCCAGCCCGACTTCGGCGGCGGTCTCATCGACCTGCGAGTCACCGCTGGCCGTGTAGCCGGGAACCAACCGTGGGTCGTCGGCCGCCGGCGCCAGTAGGTCTCCGGGGCTCAAGTCCCCTGGCCGCACCCGCCGCTCCCAGGGCACCCATCCGGGCGCCAGCAGTGCCGTCGGTCCGGGCACGAGCACTACTTCGTTGATTGTCGCGTGCTCGGCGCCCGGATAGGCGGCGACCACGGCGGCCCACTGCCATCCCTGGTAACCGGGCAGATGGGCCAAGAACCGGTGGGTGCCGGCGTTGGGATCTTCGTAACTGACGCCCAGGTAATCCCCGACCGCCTCGGGGCCAGCGAACTCCTCGACGGCCGCCCGGGCCGGCTCGACCGCACCCGTGAGCACCGCCGCCAACCCTGCTGACCACTCGGCCTCGGTTGCTACGGCGGATTCCCCGCTGGATCCGGCCACGCTGTCCCCTCTCTGCACTTCGTCTCTAATACTAGGTTGGCGAGCCACACCCGGTTGCCTGCCGGCATAGGACAGAATTGATTTGTGTCTGGACGGCGGCGTGATGATCCGGCCCGGGTGGCCTCTCACCCGGGCCGCCGGACCCGCAACGGATCGGGCAACCAGCACCCCGGCATGGCCAACTATCCGGCCGACGACCCCGATTACCGGCGGGCGCGCCGATCGCCGTCGATGCCCAGCGCCAACCGCTATCTCCCGCCGCTGGGCCAGCAGCCAGAGCCGGACCGCCCCAGCGCGCCGCCGCGTGGTCCCGCCTCCGGCGAACGGGTCACCGTCACCCGCGCGGCGGCCCAGCGAAGCCGCGAGATGGGCTCCCGCATGTACTGGATGGTCCAGCGGGCGGCCACCGCCGACGGCGCCGACAAGTCCGGCCTGACCGCGCTGACGTGGCCGGTGGTGGCGAACTTCGCGGTCGACTCCGCGATGGCCGTCGCGCTGGCGAACACCCTGTTCTTTGCCGCGGCCAGCGGGGAGAGCAAGTCGAAAGTGGCGCTGTACCTGTTGATCACCATCGCGCCGTTCGCGGTGGTCGCGCCACTCATCGGCCCGGCGCTGGACCGGTTGCAGCACGGCCGTCGCGTCGCGCTGGCGCTGTCTTTCGCTCTCCGCACGGCTTTGGCGGTGGTGCTGATCATGAACTACGACGGCGCCACCGGCAGCTTCCCGCCGTGGGTGCTCTACCCATGTGCGCTGGCGATGATGGTGTTCTCGAAATCGTTCAGCGTGCTGCGCAGCGCGGTGACACCCAGGGTGATGCCGCCGAGCATCGACCTGGTGCGGGTCAACTCCCGGCTCACCGTGTTCGGTCTGCTGGGCGGCACCATCGCCGGCGGCGCCATCGCAGGCGGCGTCGAGTTCATCTGCACCCACATGTTCAAGCTGCCCGGGGCCTTGTTCGTGGTCCTCGCGGTTACGGCCGCCGGCGCCTTGCTGTCGATGCGGATTCCGCGCTGGGTCGAGGTGACCGCGGGTGAGGTCCCCGCCACCCTGAGCTATCGCAAGGACAGCGACCCGCTGCGGCGAAGCTGGCCGGAAGAGGTCAAGAAGGTCGGCGGAACGCTGCGACAACCTTTGGGCCGCAACATCATCACCTCGCTGTGGGGTAATTGCACCATCAAGGTGATGGTTGGCTTCCTGTTCTTGTATCCGGCGTTTGTCGCCAAGGCGCACCAAGCCAACGGTTGGGTTCAGCTGGGCATGCTCGGCGTGATCGGCGCCGCGGCCGCAATCGGCAATTTCGCCGGCAACTTCACCAGCGCACGGCTGCAACTGGGCAGGCCAGCCGTGCTGGTGGTGCGCTGCACGGTGGCGGTGTGCACCGCCGCCTTGGCCGCCGCGGTTGCGGGCAACCTGCTGGTGGCCGTAATAGCCACACTAGTCACCTCCGGGTCGAGCGCGATCGCGAAGGCGTCCCTGGACGCGTCGTTGCAACATGACCTGCCCGAGGAATCGCGGGCATCGGGGTTCGGACGTTCGGAGTCGACGCTGCAGTTGGCCTGGGTGCTCGGCGGTGCACTGGGCGTCATGGTGTACACGGAATTGTGGGTCGGTTTCACCGCAGTCAGTGCCCTGCTCATTCTGGGGCTGGCGCAGACCATCGTCAGCTTCCGCGGCAACTCGTTGATTCCCGGCCTCGGGGGTAATCGGCCGGTCATGGTCGAGCAGGAGCGCACCCGTCGCGGTCCTGGCAGGCGGCCGGCGGTGGTGCCGGAGTGAAACGCGGTGTGGCCGTGCTGCTTGCGGCCCTGGTGACACTGCTGGCCGTGGGCGCCGGGGTTGGAACATGGCTGCTGGTGCGCCACCCCGGCCCGCAGCGACCGGAGATCAGCGCGTATTCGCATGGGCACCTGACCCGGGTGGGGCCGTACCTGTACTGCAACGTGCTCAACCTCGACGATTGCCAGACACCGCAGACGCAGGGCGAGCTACCGGTCAGCGAACGCTATCCGGTGCAGCTCTCGGTGCCCGAGGCCATCTCCCGGGCACCGTGGCGGCTATTGCAGGTATACGAGGATCCCGTCAACACCACCACCACTATGTTTCGGCCGGGCACCCGGCTCGCGGTCACCATTCCAACGGTCGACCCGCAGCGCGGGCGGCTGACCGGGATCGTGGTGCAATTGCTGACGTTGGTGGTCGATCCCTCTGGTGAACTCCGCGACGCCCCGCACGCGGAATGGTCAGTGCGACTGACGTTCTGACCGTTCGCCGAGCGTCGAGTTGTTCGGCAGATTCGAGGCGTTTGGGCCCAACAAGTCGACGCTCGGCCAATAGTGTCGGTGCGGCCGGGCACTGTGTCGGCATGCAACCGCTGGAATGGCCATTCAGAGGAACCGAGGCGCTGGCAGCCGGTGTCGTGACGCCGCATCGATTGCGAACCGATTTCGAGGCGGTTCATCGCGACGTGTACATCCCTCGCGGGAAGAAGCTGACACCCGTTAGCCGGGCGATTGCCGCATGGCTGTGGTCGGGGCGTTCCGCGACGCTGGCGGGGTTATCCGCGGCGGCGCTACACCGCACTGCGTGGATCGACGACTGGCTGCCGGCCGAGTTGAACCGCCGCAGCCGCGACAAGGCACGCGGCATCATATTGCACAGCGACGCCCTCGAAGACGACGAAACCTGTGTGCGCGACGGGGTCGGCCTGACCACACCGTCGCGTACGGCGTTCGATTTGGGCAGGCGAAAAGGTTTGATTGCAGCGGTGATTCGGCTCGACCCGCTGATGTATGCCACCGACTTGAAGACGGCTGACGTCGAACTCCTGGCCGACCGCCATCGGGGTGCGCGCGGGTTAGTGCAATTGCGACGAGCGTTGCTCATGGCCGACGGAGGCGCTGAATCGCCTTATGAGACCAAGACTCGCCTGATCCTCATCGGTAGTGGGTTGCCTCGGCCGCAAACCCAGATCGAGGTGCTCAACGACTGGGGCGCAGTGGTGGCGCGCATCGACATGGGGTGGGAGGAGTGGAAGGTCGGCGTGGAGTTCGACGGCGCACAACACTGGACCGATCCCAGGCAGCGGACCCGGGACATCGATCGACTGGTCGAACTAGAGGCGCGGGGGTGGACGATCATCCGGATCAGCGCCGACATGCTGCGGAACCGATCCCACATCGTCGTGGGACGCACTCGTAATGCCCTGGTGGCCGCCGGTTACCCACTTTGATCAGCGCCGAACGTGGAGTTGTTGGGGCAAAACAGCGTGATTTCGCCCAACAAGTCGACGCTCGGCCTGGAGTTACGCCCCGTGACCGGCCGGGACCCGCTCGGCCTCGACCGGTGGCCCGGGAGGCGTTCCGCCTCCGAAAGGCCTGCCCCCCAACGCTTCCCGGCCGTATGGAGTCAGCCAGTCGGCCAGGTCCGGGCCCTTGGGGACGATTCTGGTGGGATTGATGTCGGCGTGCACGATGTAGTAGTGCTGCTTGATCTGGACGAAATCGACGGTGTCACCGAAACCCGGCGTCTGGAACAGGTCACGCGCGTACGCCCACAGCACCGCCATCTCGGACAGTTTGCTTCGATTGCACTTGAAATGCCCGTGGTACACCGGGTCGAAGCGGGCCAGCGTGGTGAACAGCCGAACGTCGGCCTCAGTGATGGTGTCGCCCACCAGGTATCGCTGGCTGGACAGACGATCGCTGACCCAGTCCAGCGCGGTGAACAGCCGATCGTAGGCCGCCTCGTACGCCTCCTGCGAGCCGGCAAAGCCACACCGGTAGACGCCATTGTTGATCTCGGTGTAGACCCTCCTGCTCACCTCATCGATCTCGGCCCGCAGCCGCTCCGGATATAGCTGCGGCGCGCCGTCGCGGTGGTAGGCGGTCCACTCCGTGGAGAAGTCCAGGGTCATCTGCGCGAAATCGTTGGTGACCACCGCGCCGGTTGGGACATCGACGATCGCCGGGACGGTGATGCCTTTGGGGTAGTCGGGGAAGCGCTTGAAGTAGGCGTCTTGCAGCCGTGGAATCTTGAGCACCGGGTCGACACCGCTCGGGTCGAGATCGAACGTCCAACTGCGTTTGTCATGGGTCGGGCCGCAAAATCCAATGGAGAGAGCATCTTCCAAGCCAAGCAGCCGACGGACGATGATCGCGCGGTTAGCCCATGGGCAAGCACGGGCAACAATCAGTCGATACCGACCGGGTTCTACCGGATAGCCGTCGCGTCCGTCGGCGGTGATGCGGGTGGTGATGTAGTTCGTGTCGCGGGTGAATTCGCCCTTCTCGGCAACGTATGTGGCCATAGCGCTAATCCTGCCTCACGCACGACGGCGACTAAAGTTTCGCGTCGTTCGGCTCAGACACCGTCAGAAAGCGCCGAGCCACATTAGCCTCGGTGGACGGGCCCGGTTCCCAGTGGGCGATCCACGGTCCGGTGCCCTCGGACTGATCGATAATCCCCTCTTCCAGCCAGGTATAGCGTCCCTCTAGAACGTCATTTGCCAGCCGAACATCGATACCGTCGGTGTTGGTCCACAAGGCGTGGAACAGCGCCTCCACCCGTAGCGTGGCCTGCTGGCAGAACGCCTCGGCCAGTTCGTATGCCTGTTTACCGTCGGCCGGATCGGCGACTCGTTGCGCCTCGGCGCGCACACATACCGCGGACATGGCGAACAACTCCGCACCGATGTCGACGATGCGCCCGAGGAATCCTTGCTTTTGCTCCAGGCCGGCTTGCCAACGCGCCATCCCGTAGAAGGTGTTACGGGCCAACTTGCGTGAGGAACGTTCGACAAAACGCAGATGTGTCGCCAGCTCACCAAACTCGCGGTACGCCGTGGGTCGTTGGCCTTCACCGAAAACCAGCTTCGGTAACCACTTTGCGTAGAATCCGCTTGCGCCGGCAGCCGCCGCGGCCTTCTGCCGCAGATCGGCTTTCGGGTTCGCGAGATCACCGGCAGCAGTCAAATGAGCATCAACCGCCTCACGCGCGATGAGCAACCGCATGATTTCACTCGATCCTTCGAAGATGCGGTTGATTCGCAGGTCCCGCGCGGCCTGCTCCACCGGTACCGCACGCTCCCCCCGCGCGGCGAGCGACTCCGCGGTCTCGTAGCCGCGGCCACCGCGGATCTGCAACAGCTCGTCGACGACCTGGTCGGCCATCTCGCTGGACCACAATTTGGCCAGCGCCGCCTCGATCCGGATGTCGTTGCGACCCTCATCAGCCATCTGACCGGCCAGTTCGAGCACTGCGTCGAGCGCGTAAGTGGTAGCAGCCATGAAAGCGAGCTTGCTGCCCACCGCCTCGTGTTTGCCGACGGGCTTTCCCCACTGCACTCGCTCGCGGGACCATTCCCGCGCTATCTTCAGCGACCACTTGGAGGACCCGGTCACCACGGCGGGTAAGGACAACCGTCCGGCGTTGAGTGTGGTTAGCGCGATCTTCAGACCGTCGCCTTCTCGGCCGATCAGGTTTTCGGCCGGGACTCGAACGCGGTGGAGCCTGGTCACCCCGTTTTCGATGCCGCGCACTCCCATGAATTTGTTGCGCCGCTCGACGGTGATTCCGGGTGAATCGGCCTCGACAACGAATGCGCTGATTCCTCCTCGGTGCCCCTCACTCTTGGGGACCCGGGCCATGACCACCAGCAGTTCGGCGACCACGCCGTTGGTGGTCCACAGCTTCACACCCTCGAGTTCGTAGGCCTGCCCGTCCTCGATCGGCGTCGCGGTCGAAGCCAGGCGCGCCGGATCTGAGCCCACGTCCGGTTCGGTGAGCAGAAACGCCGATATGGCGCCGGCGGCACAGCGCGGCAAGAACTTTCGCTTTTGTTCCGGGCTCCCGGCAAGCTTGAGTGGTTCTGGTACCCCGATCGACTGGTGGGCCGACAGCAATGCGCCGAGACTGGGATGGACGCTTGAAATCATCATCAGGGCGCGGTTGTAGGCAACTTGCGACGTGTTCAGGCCGCCGTACTCGGACGGTATTTTTATGCCGAAGCAGCCCAGTTCGGCGAAGCCTTTCACATACTCATCGGGAATCTGGGCATCGCGCTCGATGACGCTGCCGTCGACGGTGTCGAGAAACTCCCGCAGCCTGCCGAGAAAGGCGCGGGTGCGCTCCTCGTCGGCATCAGACGGTTTGGGAAACGGATGTATAAGCTCCAACGGAAAACGACCAAGGAACAACCCTTTGGCGAAGGACGGTTTGTCCCAACCACTTTCGCGGGATTCCTCGGCGAGAGCTCTCGCTTGTTCCTCGGTGACCTGCGCTTGCTGTGCCATCGCCGCCTCCTCGCTAACGACTCACATCGAGGCGTGAGTACCCGCTGCTGGCCCGAATACTACGACCTACGGATGTCGAAGTTACCACTCGGTAGCTTCACGGCGCACCGGTACGTTCTGAGTCACCAACCGGTTAGGCGTCGAGCTCCCGGGCCACCGCCTTGACCACCTCAGAGACCCTGCGAGCC
>DASZLQ010000238.1:0-12458 GCA_035552295.1 Mycobacterium sp.
CAGGACTCATGAGGCGCTACGGCAGGTGGCCTTGAAGAGGTTCGCCAGCGAGGGTTTTGGGAACGTCACAGTGCAGCAGCTCGCGCAGGAGGCCGGCGTCACCGAGCGCACGTTTTTCCGGCACTTTCCCACCAAGGAAGCTGTGCTGTTCCAGGATTACGACACCCGGGTGGAATGGCTGGCCGACGCGCTCGCGCGCCGCCCGCGCTCTGAGTCAGTGTTCGAGGCGGTGCTGGCCAGCGTGGAGAGCTATCCGCACGACGTCGAGGTGGTCCGGCAGGCGGCGCTCGCCCGTGCCGAATTGATCACCGGGGACCAGATCGCGAGCCACCTACGCGTGGTTCAGTCGTCATTCGCCGCGGTGATCACCGACTTCGTCATGCAGCGCTACCCCGATGTGGCGGATATCGATCTGGTGGCCAACGTCGCGGGCTCCACGCTGGCCGCGGCCATGGTCGTCGGAGTGGAGACGTGGGGGCGCGACGGCTGTGTCGAGGATTTGGGAGCCATCACCGCCTCATGTCTGGACTTGGTGCGGTCGGGGCTGTCCCCACTGACGTGATGCGCCCCGCTCGACTGCGAGCGTGCGTAGTACAGCGACACGCCGCAAACCGTGGCAATCTGCGCACGCTCGCGGCGGAAGTCGGCGCGCGGCGAACCGGCGCCGCTAGCTGACGAGCGTCACGGAGGTCGACCGGCGCAGCTTGCCCGACGGTGTCTTCGGAATGGTCCCCGGGCCGAGCACCACCACATTGCGTGGCCGCACGTCGACTTCGCCGACGACCTCGTGCGCGACCTGATGCTCGATGCGGCGCACTTCGGCCGGGTCTTGCCAGGCGTTGGACTCGACCGCGACGGCAAACGTCTCGCGTGAGTGGCCGGCATCAAGCCGCACCGAGACGGCGCAGCCGGGCCGCACCCCTTCGACGCGGCAGGCGGCCCGCTCGATGTCGGTCGGGTAGATGTTGCGGCCCGCCATGATGATGACGTCTTTGACGCGGCCGCACACCACGATGTGACCCTCCTCGGTGATGTAGCCGAGGTCACCGGTGTCGTACCAACCGTGCTCGTCCTGGGCCGGGATGAAGCCGCCCATGGTGAGGTACCCGGGCGTCAGCGACTCGCCGCGCAGCTCGATGACACCGACGCCGCGGGGGGGCATCACGTCGCCCTGGTCGTCGATGATGCGGGCCTCGAGGTCCTTCAGCAGCGGGCCCAGCGTGGCCAGCCTGCGGACGTTGCCCTTGGTGGCGGGCACGGCCCGGCGCAGGGCGGCCAGCAGGTCGGCGTCGACCTCGTCGACGACGAGGCCGGCGTTGCACTCCGCGAACGACACCGCCAGGGTCGTCTCGGCCATGCCGTAGGCCGGCAGGATCGCCGAGGGGTTGAGCCCGAACGGCTTGCCCGCGTCGAGCAGATCCTCGACGTCGGCGGGTTCGACGGGCTCGGCACCGGACAGTGCGAAGCGCAGCGTCGACAGGTCGAAGTCACCGGGCTTGGCGTTGCGCCGCAACCGCTTGGCGAGCAGTGCGTAGGCGAAGTTGGGCGCCGCGGTCATGGTGCCGTTGTATTTGTCGATGAGCTTGGCCCACAGCAGCGTGTCGCGCAGGAAGTCCATCGGTGTGACCTTCACCAGCTCCGCGCCGAAGTACATCGGGATGGTGAGGAAGCCGACCATGCCCATGTCGTGGAAGCAGGGCAGCCAGCTGACCATGACGTCCTTGTCGACGTCGTACTGGGCGCCGATGAACATCGCCTCCGCGTTGGAATGAATGTTGCGGTGGGTGATCTGGACCGCCTTCGGAGACCCAGTCGAGCCACTCGTCATTTGCATCAGCGCCAAGTCGTCCTCGCCGACCTCGACGGGGTCAATCGGGACCGACGCCAGCAGGTCGGCGACGGTAAGGACGTTGAGGCCCTTCTCCTCGAGCACCGGAATGGCCACCAGAAAGGGCTCGGAGACGATGACGGCCTTGGCCTCGATCATGCCGATGACGGTCATGGTGTCCTCGGCCCATACCGCCAGGTCGGTGCGCGGTGTGGGCTGGTGCAGCATGGTCAGGCTGGCCCCGCGCATCCACAGGCCCTGCGCCGTCGGGGCGATCTCCACCGGCAAGCCGGCAAGCACACCAACCGCATCGCCGAGGCCGATGCCCGCGGCGGCCAGGCCGCCCGCGATGCACCGAGCGCGCTCGTGGACCTCGCCCCAGGTGTGGCGGACGGGTTCGTGGGGTTCACCGGTAACCATGCCCGTCGTCGCTGCGCGGGCGTTGCGGTACATCTTCTCGGTAAACCGGCTCACAAAGGCCTCCTTGGTTCCGGCACATTCCCCAACGCCCGGAATCTCATATTCCGCCTGCTGGGGGCTACTTTGAAGCAGGCGCGCGAGCACAGTTGGGCAGCGGTTAGGTCTCGAAACAGTGATGAGTGAGCAACCCCGCGCTCGGTTGCACGATCAGCAGGAACGTCGCCCGTCAAGCCCGGCCGGTGTCGATCCGTTGGCCGTCCACCGCGGCGCCCGGCAGACGACGAAATCGAGTGGTCCTGCTTACCGCTACTCGTCACCGCGAGTCATCTTAAACTCCTCTTAAGTAACCGCCAAACTGTGGCGGCGTGTGAGTCGGATTTCACACGCCGTTCAGGCTTCAGTCATCGGTGCGGGCACGACACGGGCACCGGGTACCGGTCCGCTGGCAACCCGGACGGTGCGGCAGACACCCGCTCCGGTCAGCTGGGTGCCGACATCGACCGCCTCAGACGCTGAGGTGCACAAAAAAGCACACGTCGGACCGGAGCCGGACACGATGCCCGCCAGAGCGCCCGCCTCCACACCGGCGCGCAGCGTACGCCGTAGTGCCGGGTCGAGGCTCACCGCGGCCGCTTGCATTTCATTGCCCAGCAGCGGCGCCAGCTGCTCTGGGTCACCCGCGGCCAGGGCTGCCAGTACCGGCCCGGGCTCAGCCAGCCGTGACGGCTCCCCGACATCCCTGAGCCGGTCGAGCTCGCTGTACACCGCCGGAGTGAGCAGCCCACGGTCCGAGAACGTGAGCACCCAGTGGAAGGTGTTCCGGGACAAGACGGTGGCCAGCTCCTCGCCGCGACCGGTTCCCAGCGCTGTGCCGCCATGTAGAGCGAATGGCACGTCGCTGCCCAGTTGCGCGGCGAGCATGCGGAGATCGCGACGAGGCACGTTGAGTTCCCACAGTGAGTTCATGGCAACCAGCACCGCCGCCGCATCCGCGCTGCCACCCGCCATACCGCCGGCCACCGGAATGGATTTGTCGATCATGATCGAGACATCAGGTGCCCGGCCTACGTGATCGGCCATCAGCTCGGCGGCCTGCCAGGCGAGGTTGCGTTCATCGGTGGGCAGCGTGTCGGCACCCTCGCCGACCAGTTCCAGCGACAACACATCGGCGTTGCGCACCGTCAGCTCGTCGAGCAACGAGACGGCGTGAAACACCGTCGTCAGCTCGTGATAGCCGTCCTCGCGGCGATCACCGACCGCCAGGTACAGGTTGACCTTTCCGGGCACCCGAACGGTGACCGACCCGGTGGGCACCCACTGCGTAGCGGCGTTGCCGTCAGACGCGGACACCGCAGCAGACTATCGCTGCGGCAGGCGAACTACACACAACGGCACCTAACGGTGGCCTGAGACGTCGGAGTCAGCTAGCCGAAGCCTGCCCCGAAACGTGCCGCAGCGCGGTATCCGGGCTTGCCGGGGTGATGCTGTCGTCCGGATCACCGGAACGTCGCAGCAGCCGCACGAAGTCGTCGATGGACAGCGTCTCGCCGCGACGGGCCGGATCGATGCTGGCGGCCAGCAATCGATTCGCCGACTCGTTGCCCGAGCCCGCCCACTCGGCGAACGCGTTGCGAGATGTCTTGCGGCGCTGAGCAAACGCGATGTCGACCAGTTCGAATATCTGCTGGCGGAAAGCTGCGTCGGGTGGCCACGGCGAGGTCGCGTACCGGTCGATACGAACCAGTCCGGAATACACACGGGGAATGGGCCAGAAGACGGTGGGCGAAACCATTCCGCAGCGGCGAACCTGTCCGAAGAAACGCACTTTGACGCTCGGCACGCCGTAGTCCTTGCCACCCGGTTCGGCGGCGAGCCGTTCGGCGACCTCGGCCTGCACCATCACCGTCACGACCTGGATGGACGGAAATTCGGCAAGCAGGTGCAACAGCGCCGGGACCGCAACGTTGTAGGGCAGATTGGCGACCACCGCCGTGGGCTGGGGTCCGGCGGGCAGATCGTTGCGACGAAGGGTCAAGACGTCGCGATTGAGAACCGTCAGCCGCTGGATTTCACTATGCGAATGCTCGGCAACCGTCTGAGGTAGCCGACCCGCCAAGACCGGGTCGATTTCAACGGCGGTGACGGTGGCGCCGCGGTCGAGCAACGCCAGTGTGAGCGATCCGAGACCGGGACCGACCTCCAAGACATGGTCCGACCGGCTGATCCCGGAGGTCGAAACCACTCGCCGCACCGTATTGCCGTCGTGCACGAAATTCTGGCCGAGGGCCTTCCGTGGCCGAAATTCAAGTTCCTTGGCCAGCCGCCTGATCTCGGTGCGCCCGAGTAGCCGGATGGTCAGCGTGCACCGGCCCTTCCGCTGCACACCGGCCACGCGCCCCAACCCTGGCGCTCCCGCGTCACCTCGGCGACGGCGATCTGCTCTTCCCGGGTCGCAAGGTCGGCGCGGGAGGCGAACCGCAGTCCGCCGTTGCGCTCCCAGGTGCCCTGGTCGAATTGCACACCACCGTAATACCCGTTTCCGGTGTTGATCGCCCAGTTTCCGCCGGCCTCGCAGCCCGCGACGGCGTCCCAGATGGATCCGTCGATCACCGCGGGCACATCGGTGCCGGGCCTGGTGCCCACGTGCACCACGGATTCACGGGACGGCGTGATCACGACATTGGCGACGGGGATCCGCCCGGTCTCCACACCGTTGACCGTGGCCACCGCGTACGTCACGTCCTGCGTGCCCGGGCTACCCGGGTCTTCGACGACCTGCCGGCTGACGTTCATCCCCGGGTCCTCGACCCGACGAGCGTTCGGCGGCAGCGGAATCCGCTCGGTGACCCTTTGGATCCGGTTACGCGTCACCTGGATTTCCATACCGTCGACGACCGGCGCCGTCGCGCTGGGCGCCACCTGGTCGCTGTCGAGCAGCGGTGCGCCGGCGGCGCTCAGCAGTCCCGCGACGTTCGGCGCCGGCAGGTGCACCATGCGGGTCGCGCCGCCGTCGTTGATCTTGACTGTCTTGGCGCTGACGACCGGCAGAGCCATCCCCGCCAGCGGGACGCGACTGCCGCGTGAGGCCGCAGCGGGAGCGGTGTCGGTCATCGCGAGTTGAGCCAGCGCCTCGTCCACGGTGGACGCAGTGGTCCAAACCTGCTTGGCGTCATGGCCGTCCAGCGAGATCTGCAACGGCCGGCTGCGCCGCAGCACGATGTTGGCGGCGTCGTGCACCTGCACATCCCCGGCGGGATACAGGTCGTCGCGGTCGTCGACGCCGAAGCCGTTCTCCTCGACGATGTCGATCACCCGCGACTTCATGGTTGTCACCCGCATCGCGATGCCGTCGACGGTCAACGTCACCGTCTTGCATGCAGAGACGGCAACGCCACCGGCCAACGTCAGTACTAAGAGGAGCCCTGCGACGACGAGCCGCAACATCGGTGATGGGGATTGATGAAGTTTCGCTAATACACTCAACGCCCGTTTACCCCGACCTCAGCGACCTATTCAGCAGAAACGACAAATGGGCCCACAGGCCCAACCGTTCGATCACAAGACGGTAACGAACCGGCCAATGTTCAGCAACTCCGGCGCGAAGGTGTTGGCGAAGGTGTTACCGAAATCACCCGCCCGGCAAGGCCAGTCCATAGACCCGGCGAGCATTGCTCGTGGTGGTCTGCGCCAACTCTTCGGGCGGACGACCGACCAGTTCAGCGATCGCCCGGACAGTATAGGGAAGGCAGTACGGCTCGTTCGCTGCGCCACGGTAAGGATGTGGTGTCAAGTACGGCGCATCGGTCTCCACCAGGAGCTGATCTGCCGGTATCAACGGTACGGCTTCCCGTAGGGCGCGCGCGTTGCGGAAGCTCACGGTCCCGGACAGGCTGAGCACCCACCCGGCGTCGACGCAGCGGCGGGCCATCGCACTGTCCGACGAAAAGCAGTGGAAGATCACGGCGTCGGGAGCACCCTCGGCCCGCAACACGTCGAGCACCTCAGCGTCGGCCTCCCGGTTGTGGATCATCAGCGGTTTCCCGCATCGCTTGGCGAGCTCGATATGCCAGGCGAACGCTTCCCGCTGGACGCCCACCTGCGCGCAGCCGTCCAGGCGCCCGGGCCAATACAGATCCATGCCGCTTTCGCCGACGGCCACCACCCTGGGGTGGGCCGCGAGTCGCTCGATCTCGGCCCGAGCAGCATCGTCCAGCGCGTCCGCGCGGGTGGGATGCAACGCCACCGCGGCGTAAACCCGCCGATCCCACTCGGCGGCCAGCGTCACCCAGCGCGCGGAGTCCAGGTCGTCGGCGATGGTGACCACAGCGCCCACTCCGACGGCCGCGGCGCGCTGAACGATGGCGACCACGTCCTCACTGTCCTCAGCGCCGCACGCGTCGAGGTGGGTGTGCGCGTCGACGAGCGGGCTCAACGGCTCGGGAGCCGGCGGCCGTTCTCGCTTACCGAGCCGTTTGGAACTCACGCGCACACAATAGGGTGCCCACAATAAGGTTGGGGTCGATGAGGCCCTACTACGTCACCACCGCGATCACGTACCCCAATGCCGCACCGCACCTGGGGCACGCCTACGAGTACATCGCCACCGACGCCATCGCCCGGTTCAAGCGGCTCGACGGCTTCGATGTGCGCTTCTTAACCGGGACCGACGAGCACGGCCTCAAGGTCGCTCAGGCCGCTGCGGCCGAAGGCCTGCCCACCCCCGAGCTGGCGCGGCGCAACTCCGACGTGTTCCAGCGGTTGCAGGAGAGGCTGAACATCTCCTTCGACAGGTTCATCCGCACCACCGACGCCGACCACCATGAGGCATCCAAGGAAATCTGGCGACGGATGTCGGCGGCCGGCGACATCTACCTCGACGCCTACTCGGGCTGGTACTCGGTGCGCGATGAGCGGTTCTTCGTCGAATCGGAAACCAAACTCCTCGACGACGGGACCCGGATGGCCGTCGAAACCGGCGCCCCGCTGACCTGGACCGAGGAACAGACGTACTTCTTCCGGCTCTCCGCGTATGTCGACAAGCTGCTGGCCCACTACGAGGCCAACCCGGACTTCATTGCGCCCGAGGTGCGACGCAACGAGGTCGTCAGCTTCGTCGCGGGCGGCCTGCGTGATCTGTCCATCTCGCGCACCTCGTTCGACTGGGGAGTGCCGGTGCCCGAGCACCCCGATCACGTGATGTACGTCTGGGTCGACGCGCTGACCAACTACCTGACCGGAGCCGGCTACCCCGACACCGACTCAGAGTTGTTCCGGCGCTACTGGCCGGCCGACTTGCACATGATCGGCAAGGACATCATTCGGTTTCACACCGTGTACTGGCCGGCGTTTTTGATGTCAGCCGGAATCGAGCTGCCACGAAGGGTTTTCGCGCACGGGTTTCTGCTCAACCGCGGCGAGAAGATGAGCAAGTCGGTGGGCAACATCGTCGACCCGGTCACCCTGATCGACACGTTCGGCGTGGATCAGGTGCGCTATTTCCTGTTGCGGGAAGTTCCCTTCGGCCAGGACGGCAGCTACAGCGAGGAAGCCATCATCACCCGGATCAACACCGATCTGGCTAACGAGCTCGGCAACCTCGCCCAGCGGTCGTTGTCGATGGTGGCCAAGAACCTGGACGGGGTGGTGCCCGAACCCGGCGAGTTCACCGCCGCCGACACCGAGCTGCTGAAGACGGCCGGAGGCCTGTTGGAGCGGGTCCGCGCATTTCTTGACGGTCAGGCGATCCACTTGGCCCTTGAGGCGATCTGGCTGATGCTCGGCGAGGCGAACAAGTACTTTTCGGCCCAGCAGCCGTGGGTGCTGCGCAAGAGCGAGTCCGACGCCGATCAGGCGCGGTTCCGGACCGTCCTCTACAGCACCTGTGAGGCGGTCCGCATCGCGGCGCTGCTGGTGCAGTCCGTCATGCCCGAGTCGGCCGCAAAGATGCTGGACCTGCTCGGCCAGACCGAAGACCAGCGGGCGTTCACCGCCATCGACGCGCGGCTGGCTCCCGGCACGGTGCTGCCGGCGCCGACGGGTGTGTTCCCCCGCTACCAGCCGGCTTCCGAAGTCGAGTGAACGGAATGCAGTTGCAGCGCAAGCGCGCTTAGCGAACAGTTGGTGGGAAGACACGCGCTAGCGCGGTCTCTTCGGTGATCAGGGCGACGATCTCCGGTCAGCGTCCTGGCCGGATCGTCAAGAAGAATTGACCGCCCGCGGCGTTCGTGAACGCCTAGTTGCTTTTGGCGCCACGGCGGTGTCAGTGGCGGAAGCCGCGGGCCGGGCGTGGCGAAGCGCTTCGCGCGCAAGAAACTGGCGGAAATACGGAAGCGACGCTTCGGTAACCACGCCGGCCAGTAGAAGTTCCCACATTTGCCCCGTCCGGGCAGCGAGGTCGACGCCGTCGCCGGTAAGGCCTTTGTTCGCTATCACGTTGGACACCAATCGCATTCCGAACATCGCGCCGACGATCGACTCGCTGATCACTACCGGATCGAGATCTTGCCTGACATCTCCTTCGGTGCTTGCCCTCTGAGCTTGAGCCGTCATCAGCTCAACCAAGCCCGCGCTGAAGCGCGCCGCCGCTTCGTTGAAACCGCCTAGGGCAGCAGCCAATTGCTCGGCCGCTCGGGCTCTCTTGTCCGACCTCAGCACGCTCGCGATCGTGAACGTGCCATGGATCATGTTCTCGAGCGCCGGTGATGACGACCCACACACATTGCGGAATGCGGCAAGCAGCGCGTCGGCCCCCTCCTCGATGATCACCGACGCCAACGATTCCTTTGAATCGAAGTGGTGGTATAGGGCTCCCTTGGTCATCCCCGTTCGTTCAATGATCGTGTTCCACCCGGCGGCGGCATACCCGACCTCGCCGAACACATCAATCGCGGCATCGAGGATCTTTCGCCGGGTGGCTTCGGATCGAACCTGGCGGGCCATCGCTTCTGCACCTCCGGACTTCCGTCGATGTGCTTAGATTCCGGATCTCGGCGTCTCGAATTCTTCCGGGCAGAAGATTAAGCGTAACAGCCGCTACCCCGGTCCTGACCGGACAACCTGCTATCTCGTCAATCGGAATCCGCGGCGGTCGAACTGGCACTGATGGCGAGTGCTGCGCGCCGCCTGAGGAATTGGCGGAAGTATTCGATCCGGTCCTGTTGGAGGATCCCGGTCAGCATGAGGGCCCAGCTTTTCTCGAGGTCGAGCAAGAACTGCTCCGGTTCGTCCAGATTGCTCGTCTGTCGCAGCCCCATGTGCAACGACACCATCAGGCGTCCGACATCCTGCGGATCACATTGTTGACCGATGTCACCCTCTGCGATGGCTTGCTCGACAACTCCGGCGAGGGCTTTGGCCCAGTCGTCTAACAGCCTCTCCTGCAGCCCTTCCGACCGACCGACCGACTCGAGCAGGTTCAGTCCGGCCCTGACCCCATCCGTCTTGATGTCCTGAACGGCTATCAGATACGAGAAGTCGATGAGAGTCTCTAGGCCCGAAAGTCCACGAGTAAGCAGTCCTTCCACCGCGGCTCTGCCCTCGGTGGTCTGCCTTTCAATGATCGCGACTGCCAGGGCATGCTTGGAACGGAAATGGAAATACATTGCGCCCTTGGTCAGTTCAGCCTCGGCGAGGATATCGTCGAGACCGACATCGTGATAGGCCCGTCGAGCGAACTGACGTGAGGCGGCGCGCAAGATCTGGAACCGCGTCTCAGCCGCGCGTCCATCAGTCGAGTGGGTCGTCATCGGCGTCGAGAACTCAGCTTTCCCGTGCCGGGTGGACGGACGCTCGCGCAGAGGTAACGGGGGTGATCTTCTTGAGGTGGGCACCGCGGGCCGGATCGATCGCCTTCACGTTCATGGTGCCTTCATCGAGCATGGCACACACTTCCGTTCTTGAGTGTTGCGCATGGCAGGCCTGAGCAACCGGCACGACAGGCCAATAGTGCGGTTTTCGAACGACAGTGCGAAAACCATCGGACAGTCCCCTCCTGGCGGCGCCCTCTATTTTCAGAGTCCCCAGTGGCACCGTTACGTACCTGTGCAAGTGCAACCGTCATTGGCCATTGGCTGTCGTCGTGGAGTTGCGCGGAATATCTAGTGTGGCAATCGGATACATCCCCGACCCGTCGCGGCCGTCACGGGCCAACGCCATGGGAGCGTAGTTGACCACGTGTGAGGCGCCGGGCTTGTGCTGGTGCCAGTCAACGGATGCGCGCAGCGTGTAGTGCCCCGGCGCCAAGCCCGTCAGGTCGACGTGCACCGACTCGGTCGACGGCGCCGGGACCGCCTCCTCGCGCGATTGGCTGGAGTCGTCGTGAACCAGCGTCTTGAGGTCCACTGTCGCTGGCAGGGTCCGAACCACCGCTCCCGAGAAATCCACCAACTTGTAGCCGGGCGACCACTGCTCAGTTGCGGCCGCGGAGCCATAATTGTTCCAGACGACGGAAATACTCGCCACCTTGCCCTGTATCGATTGCGAACCCGGCCGCGCCTCGACCGAGTACTGATAGCCGGCGGACGCATTGGCTTGCGCCCAGAGCAGATAAAAGTTCGGGTCCATCGCCGACGTCGAATCCCGGTCCGGAAATTTTGTGCTCGACGTCATCGACACGTGGTACCTGATGACATCGCGCAGACCCTTCTCGTAGTAGGACCGCGGGTCGGTTCCATTCGGCAACTGGCACCATTCGCTGATTACCAGCGCGGAGGTGAGCCGCTGCTTAATCGCGTTGACGACCGCATCGTCGGACCGCACATAATGAGAGTCATTGGACTCGGCCCACACCGGCAACGGCGCCTGGACACCCAGGCAATCCGAGCGGATGCCCACCGGCACGGACAGTTTCTTGGTGATGTCGTCTGCGAGCAGCTCGCGCACGATCTCCGGGTTCTGTGGAGTGACCACCAATTGCGTATGGGGGAAGGCGTTTACGTTCGCCGCGACCAGCTGCCGAATGGATGCGACGGTGATGCTCTGATCACGGAACTGGCTGTAATACCCCAGCATCGCCACGCTGTCGTCCGGCGACGGGCCCGCCGCACCCAACACGTCACGCAAGTAGGTGACGTCGTTCCCGCTGACATCCCCGTACCCCGAAAATTCGAAAACGCTGAGCCGCTCGTCGCCGTCGTAGCGACGGCCGAGCGCGGCCAGCAGCTGCCCGAAAGCCTCGAGGTAACTGGGGTTATTCCAGTTCGGTACCACCTGCGTCACCCCCGCTGCGGAGCTGTTCGGCGGCCCCGGATAGCTGGTGGCAGCTGAGCGCATCCAGTCGGGAATCGCGATATTCGCATTGTCCGTATAGGAGTCGTTGCAACAAGAGCTGTAGGCGTACACGCGAAGGGTCAGCCGCATGTTTCGGCTGGCCAGCTTCGTCAGCGCATCGTCGATCACGCTGAAGTCGAACTTGCGATCGTCCGGCGCGTCCGGGGGCAGCGGGCCCGGATCCGTTGGCTGCAACTGCCGCCACGAGACACGCAAACTCGCGTCATATGACGCCGGCCACGGCGGATACCGTTGCTGCGCCGAATTGCCTTGTGGAAAAAGCGGATTCAAGAGATCTTCGTATTGTCCACGCAGCGGATTGGATAACTCTTGAACGGTCGGCGGTATGGCCGGACTGACCATCGCGGAAAGCGGTCCAGGGTTAGTCTGGCCACCACATCCGTCTAGCATCAGTGCCGTCGTCCACACGACAACAGCCAGCGTGCTTTTCTTCGATGGACGGAACATCGGTGTCTCAGATCACGCCCAACGACAACGCCTCGCAGTCGGCAGCGCTGGTGATGTGGACAACGGCCATTGGATCCGGATCTGGAACGTCGGTTCGGGGCGGCCATTCCGCAACCAACACCGAGGCCCGGATGTCGTGGTCGTGGTGGCGCAAGAAACTGCTGTCCATATCGAACTGCTCGACGAGCTGCGCGAGTACCTTTTCGCTTACCTGAGTCGCGGTGGATCTCGTGGCATGCATTAACTGAGTGGCTACGGAGGTGACGACGAGATCCAGACTGCGCGGCACGGGCTCCTCCGATGTCGGGCAAATGTCCCGTCTGGGCGCCTCGCCCAATCAGGGGGATGGTCGTCTTCGAGCTTGCGTCTTCCAATGCACGGCCATGCGCACTGAAAAGGCCCTAATTAGCGGGTATCGCGAAGCGTATCATTCGCGACCCGGCCTAAGCGTGAGCTGGCGATAGGGCCTCATAAA
>DASZLQ010000239.1:0-17507 GCA_035552295.1 Mycobacterium sp.
CGAGGGACGCGACCCAACCGAGCGGCCCAACGAGTCTGACACCGAGGGTCGGTGACGGGCCGCAAGCCGCGGGCCGCTACCCTTCATTCACGTCGTTGCGATCGGCTGAGTACAACAAAGTGGCCGTGAGATGACAGCGGACGACAGGGCGAAGGGAAACGACAGGCATGAGTCCGGCAACCGTGCTTGACTCCATCCTCGAGGGAGTCCGGGCCGACGTTGCCGCGCGTGAAGCGCTCATCAGCCTGTCCGAGATCAAAGCCGCCGCAGCGGCCGCGCCGCCGTCGCGGGACGTCATGGCCGCCCTGCGCGAGCCCGGAATCGGCGTCATCGCCGAAGTCAAGCGTGCCAGCCCGTCCGCGGGTTCCCTGGCGACCATTGCCGATCCGGCCAAACTGGCCCGAGCCTACGAAGACGGTGGCGCCCGCATCATCAGCGTGTTGACCGAGGAGCGTCGTTTCCACGGTTCGCTCGACGACCTCGATGCGGTTCGCGCGGCGGTCTCGATACCGATCCTGCGCAAAGACTTTGTCGTGCAGCCCTATCAGATCCACGAAGCGCGCGCGCACGGCGCCGACATGCTGCTGCTCATCGTCGCCGCGCTGGAGCAGTCTGCGTTGGTGTCGATGCTGGACCGCACCGAATCACTGGGCATGACGGCGCTCGTCGAGGTGCACACCGAAGAAGAAGCCGACCGGGCGCTCAAGGCGGGGGCCAACGTAATCGGCGTCAACGCCCGCGATCTGGCGACACTGGAGGTGGACCGGGATTGCTTCGCGCGCATCGCTCCCGGGCTGCCCAGCAACGTGATCAGGATCGCCGAATCCGGTGTGCGCGGTACCGGAGACCTGCTGGCGTACGCCGGTGCCGGTGCCGACGCCGTCCTGGTCGGCGAAGGTCTGGTCAAAAGTGGTGACCCGCGCGCCGCGGTTGCCGACCTGGTTACCGCGGGCACCCATCCGTCCTGTCCGAAACCGGCTCGCTAGTCACTACTTCACTGAAGAGCCCCAGCGCTGAAACGTTGAACCCATGAGCCATCCCCGCGTAGAGACTTGGTGATGGTGGACCTGTCCCGCCCGGACCTTCCGCTCCCGAGCGCAGCCATCGCCGAACCCACCCGTCACGAACCCGATGCGGGTGGCCATTTCGGCGTCTACGGTGGCCGTTACGTCGCCGAGGCGTTGATGGCAGTGATCGAAGAGGTCACCGCCGCCTACGAGAAGGAACGCGTAAACCAGGATTTCCTGGACACCCTGGATTACCTGCAGGCGAATTATGCCGGCCGGCCCTCGCCCCTGTATGAGGCCCCGCGCCTGTCCGAGCAGGCCGGCGCCCGCATCTTCCTCAAGCGAGAAGACCTGAACCACACCGGTTCTCACAAGATCAACAACGTGCTCGGCCAGGCTTTGCTGGCCAAGAGAATGGGCAAGACTCGGGTGATCGCCGAGACCGGTGCCGGTCAACACGGAGTGGCCACGGCCACCGCGTGTGCATTGCTCGGCCTGCGGTGTGTGGTCTACATGGGCGCCATCGACACCGACCGCCAGGCCCTGAACGTGGCGCGGATGCGGCTGCTGGGCGCCGAGGTGGTCTCGGTCGACACGGGCTCGAAAACTCTCAAAGACGCAATCAACGAGGCGTTCCGGGATTGGGTCACCAATGCCGAGAACACGTACTACTGCTTCGGGACGGCGGCTGGACCGCATCCGTTCCCGACCATGGTGCGGGATTTTCAGCGGATCATCGGCCTCGAGACGCGCGCGCAGATCCAGGCGCAGGCGGGCCGGTTGCCCGACGCGGTCGTGGCTTGTGTCGGCGGAGGATCCAACGCTATCGGCATCTTCCACGCGTTTCTCGATGATCCCGGTGTGCGCCTGGTCGGATATGAGGCGGCAGGCGATGGTGTCGAGACCGGCAGACATGCGGCGACATTCACCGGAGGCTCGCCGGGTGCGTTTCAGGGATCGTTTTCCTACCTGCTGCAGGACGAGGACGGCCAGACCATCGAATCTCATTCGATTTCAGCGGGTCTGGATTATCCGGGGGTGGGTCCCGAACACGCGTGGCTGAGGGAAACCGGACGCGCCGAATACCAGCCCATCACCGACTCCGAGGCGATGGAGGCGTTCCGGCTGCTGTGCCGTGCAGAAGGCATCATCCCGGCCATCGAATCCGCTCATGCGGTTGCCGGTGCCCTCAAGCTCGGCATCGAGTTGGGGACGGGCGCCGTCATTGTGGTGAACTTGTCGGGTCGCGGCGACAAGGACGTCGAGGTCGCTGCCAAGTGGTTCGGGCTGTTGGGCGACGCGGGCACGCCATGACCGTGGAACAAAGCGAAGCAAGCAGGCTTGGGCCGCTCTTTGATTCCTGTCGCGAGGACAATCGGGCGGCGCTCATCGGATACCTGCCCACCGGTTACCCGGACGTGCCGACTTCCGTGGACGCGATGACCGCGCTTGTCGAATCCGGTTGTGACCTCGTCGAAGTGGGTGTGCCCTATTCGGATCCCGGGATGGACGGTCCAACCATTGCCAGGGCCACCGAGGCCGCGCTGCGCGGGGGAGTTCGAGTCCGGGACACCCTGGCCGCGGTCGAGGCGATCAGCTCGGCCGGCGGACGCGCTGTGGTGATGACGTACTGGAATCCGGTGCTGCGCTATGGGGTTGATGCTTTCGCGCGGGATCTGGCGTCGGCCGGGGGGCACGGCCTGATCACTCCCGACCTCATTCCCGATGAAGCCCAACAGTGGATGGCGGCATCCGAGGAGCATCGGTTGGACCGCATATTCCTAGTGGCGCCGTCATCAACGCCTCAGCGGTTGGTGACCACGGTCGAGGCATCGCGCGGATTCGTCTACGCGGCGTCGACAATGGGCGTGACCGGGGCGCGCGACGCGGTGTCGCAGGCCGCACCTGAATTGGTGAGCAGGGTAAAGGCGGTGTCTGACATACCCGTCGGCGTGGGCCTGGGGGTGCGATCGCAAGAGCAGGCCGCGCAGATCGGAAGTTATGCCGACGGCGTCATTGTCGGCTCCGCATTGGTGTCGGCGCTGGGTGACGGTTTGCCACGGCTGCGCGCCCTGACTGAGGAACTGGCCGCCGGTGTGCGGCAGGGGGTGTCGGCGTCGTGACGATGTTGCCCACCTATTTCCCCAGCCCGCCACAAGGGGTCTGGCATTTGGGGCCATTGCCTATTCGTGCCTACGCGCTGTTCATCATCGTCGGTATCGTGGTCGGGCTGGTGATCGGCGACCGCCGCTGGGAGGCTCGTGGCGGTCAGCGCGGGGTGATCTACGACATCGCGCTGTGGGCGGTGCCTTTCGGCTTGGTTGGCGGCAGGCTCTATCACCTGGCCACCGATTGGCGGACTTATTTCGGTCCGGGCGGTGCCGGGCCCGCTGCGGCGCTGCGAATCTGGGACGGCGGCCTGGGCATCTGGGGCGCAGTAGCCCTGGGTGGCGTCGGTGCGTGGATCGCGTGCCGGCGTCGCGGAATTCCGCTGCCTGCCTTCGCCGACGCCATTGCTCCCGGAATCATCTTGGCGCAGGCCATCGGTCGGCTCGGGAATTACTTCAACCAGGAGCTTTACGGCCGGGAAACCACGCTGCCGTGGGGCTTGGAGATCTTCTATCGTCGAGATCCCGCGGGATACATTGATCCGCATTCGCTCGACGGCGTCTCGACCGGGCAGCTGGCACTGGTCGTACAGCCGACGTTTCTGTACGAGTTGCTTTGGAATGTCCTGGTATTCGTCGCACTGATCTATCTGGATCGACGGTTCGCGTTGGGTCATGGACGATTGTTTGCGATTTATGTGGCGGGCTACTGCGTCGGGCGCTTCTGCGTCGAGCTGCTGCGTGACGACACGGCCACCCACATCGCAGGGATCCGGATCAATTCGTTCACATCGACGTTCGTGTTCATCGGGGCGGTGGTTTACCTCGTTCTGGCGCCGAAGGGCCGCGAGGACCCCGAGAGCCTGCGCGGCACCGATTACGGTGCCGAGGAATTGCCGGAAGCTGAACCAGAATCCGAGCTGGCGGATGAGCTAGCCACTGTCGCTTCGGCATCCGCAGCAACTGCGACGGCGGCAGTCGCCACAGGAGACGCAGAAACGGCTGAACTCGCGCCAGCCGCGGAGTCCGACACGGCCGAAGGCGAAGTCGCGGAGCCTGAGGCGGAGGAGGCTGAGGTCGAAGAGCCTGAAGTTGGGGAGGCTGAAGCGCAAGCACCAGAGGGTGAATCGGAGGCCGAAGAGGCTGAAGAGCCTGAGGCTGAAGCCGAAGAACCTCAGCGCGAATCGGAGGCTGCGGAGGCCGAAGGCGACGAGTCCGAGATTGCCGAACCTGAAGTCGCGGAGGCCGAGGCCGCTGTGGCGGAGGCTGAGAAGGCCGAAGTTTCGGAGCCCGAGGCCGCGGAGGCTGAGTCTGTAGTGACCGAGGCTGCGGAGGCTGAAGTCGCGGAGCCGGAAGCCGAAGAGCCGGAAGCCGAGTCGGAATCGGCGGAGCCCGAAGCCGCGGCGGCCGAAGGCGAGGAAGACCAACTGGCCAGCGAATCTGACGTCGACGCGGAGGATCGAGCAGACCAGTCTCAAGCTGAGCCAGACGCAAAGCCAGATGCCGGCGCTGAAAAGGCCGCTGAGGGAGCGCCGGCCGATGACGATACGTCGGCCAAGGCCGGCTCAATCCGGCGGCGATTGAGCGTCCGGCTGAGGAACCGAAGGGGCCGATAGCATTAGCGCCGCTCGGACCTATCTCCCGTGACCCGGACGGAAACGCGGTAGATCTGGCATGCTGAAGGCGTGACTGATCCGTCGTCCCACGACGCTGCGGGGTCTGCTTTGCCATCGCAGCAGCCGCCCGGAGCTGGGTCCGGGTATCCACCGCCGTATCCGCAATACCCCGCGCCCGGCCCCTATTACGACCCGGCCGCGCCCTTCGGGCGCCATCCGGTGACTGGGCAACCGTTTTCGGACAAATCGAAGACCATCGCGGGTCTTCTGCAGCTGCTCAGTTTGGTCGGCGTCGGAGGGATCGGCCGCTTCTACATCGGTGACATCGGCATGGGTGTCGCACAGCTGCTCGTGGGCTGGCTGACCTGTGGAATCGGTCTCATTTGGAGCATCGTCGACGCGGTGCTGATATTGACCGACAAAGTCCCCGACCCGCAGGGTCGCCCTTTGCGCGATGGAACCTAATCCCGCTTCCCAGGCTTCGGGGCAGTGCCGTCAGCACCGCCGTCATCGCCTTTACGCCGCGGCCGGGACCGGCGTGTTGCTGGCCGGCTCACTTGGCTACGTGGGTTTCGTCGACCCGCACAACACGAGTTCGCTCTATCCGCATTGCCCGTTCAAGTGGCTCACCGGCTGGAATTGCCCGTTCTGCGGTGGCCTCCGGATGACGCACGATCTGCTGCACGGTGATCTGGTGGCCAGCATCAACGACAACGTCTTGCTGCTGGTCGGCATCCCGGTGCTGGCCGGATTGATAGTGCTGCGCCGGCGTCACGACCAGCCATGGCTCTCGATACCGGCGGTGCTGACATTCGTGGTCGCAGCGGCGGTGTGGACGGTGATGCGTAACCTGCCTGGATTTCCGCTAGTTCCGACGCTCGTCGGTGGGTAGCCGCCGGCCGGCGCAATTCCCCCGCGGCTACCCGTGCAGCTACCGTCGAGTCATCCCGATCACTAAGAGCACGACTATGCTGGGGCGCCGTGAGTAGACGCGGGAAGATCGTCTGCACCCTTGGCCCGGCAACCGAATCGGACGAGTTGATCCTGGCGCTGGTCGAGGCCGGAATGGACGTCGCCCGAATGAACTTCAGCCACGGCGACCACGCCGATCACAAGGCCGCCTACGAGCGGGTACGGAACGCCTCGGACGCCACCGGCCGCGCGGTCGGCGTGCTGGCCGACTTGCAGGGTCCGAAGATCCGGCTCGGGCGCTTCGCCACCGGGCCCACCTACTGGGCCGACGGTGAAACGGTACGGATCACGGTCGCTGACTGCGAAGGCAGCCACGACCGAGTGTCGACCACCTACAAGACATTGGCCAAGGACGCCGTCGTCGGTGACCGGGTTCTGATCGACGACGGCAAGGTCGGGCTGGTGGTCGACGACATCGAGGGCGACGACGTGATCTGTACCGTCGTCGAAGGTGGCCCGGTGAGCAACAACAAGGGCATGTCGCTACCGGGAATGAACGTGTCCGCCCCCGCCTTGTCCGGCAAGGACATCGAGGATCTCACCTTCGCGCTGAACCTTGGCGTCGACCTCGTCGCGCTGTCCTTCGTGCGCTCGCCGTCCGATGTCGAGCTGGTCCACGAGGTGATGGATCGGATCGGGCGCCGGGTCCCGGTGATCGCCAAGCTCGAGAAGCCGGAAGCCGTCGACAATCTCGAAGCCATCGTGCTGGCCTTCGACGCCATTATGGTCGCCCGTGGCGACCTGGGTGTCGAGCTGCCGCTCGAAGAGGTTCCGCTGGTGCAGAAGCGGGCCATCCAGATCGCTAGGGAGAACGCAAAACCCGTCATTGTGGCGACCCAGATGCTCGACTCGATGATCGAGAACTCGCGGCCGACGCGCGCCGAGGCATCCGATGTCGCCAACGCGGTGCTCGACGGCGCCGATGCGCTGATGTTGTCCGGGGAGACCGCGGTGGGGAAGTACCCACTTGCGGCTGTGCGGACGATGTCGCGAATCGTGTGCGCGGTCGAGGAGAATTCCACCGCTGCCCCGCCGCTGACGCATGTGCCGCGCACCAAGCGGGGAGTGATCTCGTACGCCGCTCGCGATATCGGTGAGCGGCTCGACGCCAAGGCCCTGGTCGCGTTCACCCAGTCCGGCGACACGGTGAAGCGATTGGCGCGCCTGCACACCCCGCTGCCACTGCTCGCCTTCACCGCGTGGCCAGAGGTGCGCAGCCAGCTCGCCATGACCTGGGGCACCGAGACGTTCATCGTCCCCATGATGACCTCCACCGACGGCATGATCCGTCAGGTCGACAAGTCGTTGCTCGAACTGGGCCGCTATAAGCGCGGTGACCTGGTGGTCATCGTCGCGGGCGCGCCGCCGGGCACAGTAGGCTCGACCAACCTGATCCATGTGCACCGGATCGGCGAGGACGACGTCTAATCGACAGGGGAGAGCAGGCCTGTGCCGGCTGGCAACGATTTCGAGGAACTGCTGGCGGTACTGGACCTCAACCGCGTATCCGACGAACTGTTCATCGGATCACATCCCAGCAAGAACCCGGTGCGCACATTCGGCGGCCAGCTCATGGCGCAATCGTTCGTCGCGAGCAGCCGCACGCTGATCCGGGACAACCTGCCGCCCAGCGCACTTTCGGTGCACTTCGTCAACGGCGGCGACACGGCCAAGGACATCGAATTCCACGTCGTCGCGCTGCGTGACGAGCGGCGCTTCGCCAACCGGCGCGTCGACGCCGTGCAGGACGGAATGCTGCTGTCCTCCGCGATGATCTCGTACATGTCTGGTGGTCGCGGCCTCGAGCACGCCGTTGAACCGCCGCCCGTGGGGCAGCCCCACACGCAGCCATCGATCGGCGAGCTGCTGCGGGGCTATGAGGAGACCGTCCCGCACTTCGTCAACGCTCTGCGGCCGATCGAATGGCGCTACACCAACGACCCTGCCTGGGTAATGCGGAAGAAGGGTGATCGGCTTCCCTACAACCGGGTCTGGGTCAAGGCCCTCGGTGTGATGCCCGACGATCCGGTGTTGCACACGGCGACAATGGTGTACTCCTCGGATACCACTGTGCTGGACTCGGTCATCACCACGCATGGGCTGTCTTGGGGTTTCGACCGCATCTTCGCGGCGTCTGCCAACCACTCCGTGTGGTTCCACCGGCAGGTCAACTTCAACGACTGGGTGTTGTATTCGACGTCCTCGCCGGTCGCCGCGGATTCACGCGGGCTGGGCACCGGCCATTTCTTCGATCGCTCCGGCCAACTCATCGCCACGGTGGCCCAAGAAGGCGTGCTGAAATACTTTCCGCCCCCGCGCCGATAGACAGCACAGGATGCCTGCTGGACATGCGTCCGATTTCGGCTCTGAACGGCCGTGATCAGGCGTAAGTTCGTATTAGCCGGGTATTCGATGGGAGAAGCGGCAAGCAAGCCGCCCAGCTGAAAGTCAGCGCATCGGGAGGTGAGATGTGAACGGACCGCCGGTCGACGTCCTACCAAGGCTGCGCGCGCGTGAACGCGTTGTCGTTCACGTTGATTCGCTCGTGGCGCGCTGTTTCGGTGCCTTGGCGCTGCTCTGCGCCGCGTGCTGGCTGATCGCAGTACTCGCCCGCCACCATCACAACCCGGAGTGGCACTACGCCGATCGGCTGGGCTGGTCGCTGACGGTGCTGGCCGCTGTGGCATTGATCGCACGAGGCATCTTCCTGGGCCGTCCGGTGACGACCATGCACGCGGCCACTGCTGCTTTGTTTGTGTTGGTGGGCCTGGGTTCGCAC
Source organism: Mycobacterium sp. (assembly GCA_035552295.1). Classification (GTDB taxonomy): domain Bacteria; phylum Actinomycetota; class Actinomycetes; order Mycobacteriales; family Mycobacteriaceae; genus Mycobacterium. The sequence goes on from DASZLQ010000239.1 coordinate 8,483, forward strand.
GTGCTGTCCTTCGATCTGCTCGGCGACGTGCTGATCGCCAGCTCAGGGTTGGTGCTGATGTGGGCGATCTCATCGCATCCGCGACCTGAGGATAGGCCCCGGGCGTGGGCTTTGATCGACGCCACCAGCGATGACCCACTGGCCCCGTTCGCCATGCAGACGGGCAAGAGCTACCACTTCACCGCGGACGGCACCGCGGCGCTGGCATACCGAACGCGAATGGGCTTTGCGGCGGTTGGCGGGGACCCGATCGGCGACGAGGCGCATTTCCCCGAGTTGGTCGCCGACTTCGCCGCCATGTGTCACACCCACGGCTGGCGGATCGCGGTGGTGGGTTGCAGCGAGCGGCGTCTCGGGCTGTGGACCGACGCAACGGTGCTTGGACAATCGCTGCGGGCGGTGCCGATCGGCCGCGATGTCGTCGTCGACGTCGGCGGCTTCGACATGGTGGGCCGCAAGTTCCGCAACCTACGCCAGGCAGTCAAGCGCACCCACAACGCCGGCATCACAACCGAGATCGTGGCAGAGCAGGAACTCGACGACAAGCTGCTCGCAGAACTGACCGACGTAGTGCGGGCGTCACCCAGTGGGGCCCATACAGATCGTGGCTTCTACATGAACCTGGACGGGGTGCTGGAGGGCCGGTTTCCCGGAATACGACTGATCATCGCCAGGGATGCCTTGGGGAAAGTGCAAGGCTTCCACCGGTATGCGACCGCGGGCGGCGGTAGCGACATCACCCTTGATGTGCCGTGGCGTCGCCGGGGGTCCCCCAACGGAATCGACGAACGGCTCAGCATCGACATGATCATGGCCGGCAAAGATGCTGGGGCGCAGCGGGTATCACTTTCCTTCGCGGCGTTCCCGGAAATCTTCGAAGACAAGAACCGCGGTTGGGCCCACCGCATCTTCTACCGCTTGATCCATGTCCTGGACCCGTTGATCGCACTCGAGTCGTTGTACCGGTACGTGCGCAAGTTCCACGCGCTGGACGCCCGGCGCTACGCGCTGATATCGATGACGCAGTTAGTGCCGTTGGTGTTTGTGTTGTTGACGCTGGAGTTCATGCCGCGCCGGCGACACCTCTAGTCGATGCGTAGTTCGGGACAGTCAACGCCTTTGGGCAAGTGATGAGTGGCCACCACCACCGTCCGGTCGCTGGACATCAGCCCGGAATTGGGGGCCAACAGATCACGCAGGATCCGTTCCGCGTCGATCGCGTCGAGGTGCTCGGTGGGCTCGTCGAGCAGCACGATCCGGGCGGGTGAGAGCACCGCCCGAGCCAGCAGCAACCTCCTGCGCTGCCCCGCCGAGACCGCTTGCGCGCCACCGGTCATCACCGTCGACAGACCTTCGGGCAAACTGGTCAGCCAGCCGCCGAGCCCGACCAAGTCCAGCGCCGCCACCAGTTCGTCGTCCCGGCAATCGCCACGGACGACCAGCAGATTGTCTCGGACGGTGGTGGCGAAGATATGTGCGTCCTCGGCGAAAAACGTGACAGCGCGGTGCAATTCGCCTTCGTCGAACCGGCTCAGGTCGGTGTCGTCCAGCACTACGCTGCCGTGCAATGCAGGTACCAGTCCCGCGAGTGTCATCAGCAGCGTCGTCTTACCCGAACCGCTCGCGCCGGTGACCGCCAGCCGGGCGCTCGGCGCCAGGTCAAGCCTCACCTGGGTCGAGTGCGCCGAATCTGCGTGACCGGAGCAGACATCGGCAGATAACCGCCAGGTGCCGACGGGTCGTGGCGGAGTCTCGATGGTCCGAGTCGGGCGGTCGGCCGGAGCAAGGTTGAGCAAGCGACGCGCGGCGATTCGCGACCGCGTCAACTGAACGGCGGCGGCCGGTAGGGGAGTCATCGCTTCGAACGCGGACAGTGGCAACAACATCAGCACGGCCAGTGTGGTGGGTGCGACCGCGGATGCCACCCCGATTCCGGCTGCCACCGCGCCGAGCACACTGGCCCCGATCGCGGCGGTGGGCACCGCCTCGGCGATGGCCGCCGGTCGGGCGGCGGCGTCGAGCGCGGCACCCCAAGCATGTTGGCGGCGTTGCGATTCGGCGATGACATCAGGTAGCACGCCGGCGACACGAAGCTCGGGTGCGTGCTCGAGGGCGATCATTGCGGATGTGTCGCGCTCGGAATGATGTTGCCGGGCAATCTCTTCCTGCGTTGCCGCAGCTTTGCCGGCAAGCCGGGGCGCCACAACGCCGGCGATGAGCAGGCAGACCGCCAGTACTGTGGCGGCCGGCAGCGATATGACCCCGACAGCTACGGTCGCCGCGAGCGCCAGCACCGCAGCGACGCCAATCGGGACCAGGGCACGGACCAGGACGTCGGCCAGTTCGTCGACGTCAGCGCCCACTCGCGCCACCAACTCACCGCTGTGCAGTCGAACGGCGGCCGAAGCCGGTCCGTGGGCCAGCCGGTGATAGATCTGCGCTCGGGCGGTGCCGGCCGCGCGCAGCGCGGTGTCGTGGGTGGCCAGACGCTCGCAGTAGTGCAGCACGCCCCGCGAAATCGCGAACGTGCGCACCAAGACGACCGCGACCGACAAGTCCAGCACGGGCGGCATCTGCCACGCACGCGTGATCAGCCACGCCGAAATCCCGGCCAGCGCCAGCGCGCTGCCCAGCGACAGCACTCCCAGCGCGATGGCCGCCAGGATGCGCGGCAGCCGCGGGCGCAGCAGGTCGAAGGCGATAGGGAGTGGATCAGACCGGCGCATAACGCACCTGACCGTCCGAAACCACCTCGACGACCTGGTCGCCGATTGCGACGACGGGCTCGCGGTGGCCGACGACTACGACCGTTGCACCGGCGCGGGCGCGCTCGACGATGGCACGCAGCACCCGGTCCTCGGTGTGGGCGTCCAAGTGCGCGGTGGGCTCATCCAGCAGCAGCACCGGGGCCGGCGATCCGAGCGCCCGGGCGAGGCCCAGCCGTTGCCGCTGCCCTAGGGACAGCCCGACGCCCGCGCCCCCGAGCGGGGTATCCATGCCGTCGGGTAGTTCGGCCAGAACTGTGTCGAATCCGGATGCAGCGCATGCCTTTTCAATGTCCTTAGACGTTTCCAGTCCGCCTAGCAGGGTGAGGTTGTCACCGACGGTGCCCGGGACCAGCACCGGGCGTTGCGGTAGCCAGGACAGTTGTGCCCACCACGTGGTGGGGTCCAGGTCGGCGACGTCGACTCCGGCCACGGTGACCCGGCCCGTTGACGGGACGATGAGTCCGGCGATTGCCTGCAGGGTGGTGCTCTTGCCGGCGCCATTTCGTCCGGTCAGCACCGTCACGCGACCGGGTTCGATCACCGCGGTGAGATCGTACGGCGAGTTGCCGTCTCGGCCGGCCACACTGAGCTTTTCGAGACGGATCCGTGCACCCCGCGCTGGCACCGCCTGGTTTCGCAGCACCGGGGTGATTGGCTCGCCGATGAGCACGAAAGCCTTGTCGGCAGCGGTTCTACCGTCTTGAGCGGCATGGAATTCCACCCCGATGCGGCGCAGCGGCCTGTAGACATCGGGGGCCAGCAGCAGGACGGTCAGACCGGTGGCCAGGGTCATTTCGCCGAACACGAGGCGAAGACCGATACCGACCGCAATCAGTGCCACGCCTAAAGTGGCCAGCAATTCAAGCGCCAGCGCCGACAGGAACGCGATCCGCAGCGTCGCCATCGCCGAGCGTCGATGGGCGGCAGCGAGTTCGGCGATCCGGTGTTCGGGGCCCGAGGCACGGCCCAGCGCCCGCAGCGTGGGGATACCGGCGATCAGATCCAGCAATCGCCCCTGCAGGGTCGTCATCGCGGTTAGCGCGGCCGCCGATCGCTCGGCCGTTGCCAGACCGATCAGCACCATGAAAATCGGGATCAGCGGCAGGGTGATCACCACGATGACCGTGGATTTCAGGTCATAGACCGCGATCACGGCAACGGTGGCCGGGGTCAGGATCGCGGCGAGCAGCAAGGTGGGCAGGTACCCGGTGAAATAGGGTCGCAGGCCGTCGAGGCCACGGGTGACCACAACCGCGGCGGCGTCACGCTGCGCGGCGAGTTCATTGGGTTGCCGGGCGGTCACCGCCGCCAGCACCTGGCCGTTGAGATCGGCGATCACCGCGCTGGCTCCCCGTTGGCCCAGGCGTGCCTGCAGCCAGTGCGTCACGGTACGGACAACCCACAGCGCCAACAGGATTGACAGCGGCCCCAGCCAGCCGCGCAGGTTTCGCGCCGAGGGATCGGTGACGACGCGTGCGACGATGCCCGCCAGCACAATCGCCGAGCCGATCGCGCAACCGGAGATCACCATTCCGCAGCCCACCGTGGCCGCCAGGAACCGGCGCAGCGCGGTCGATGCCCGCCACAGTCGTGGGTCCAGCGGCGCTCGGGAGTCCTTCGTGCTCAGGAGCTACGCCTCGCCAGACCGATAGGCGGCGGGATCTGGTCAGCCGAGATCCGTTGCCGAAACACCCAGTACGTCCACGCTTGGTACACGACCGTAAGCGGAGCCATGAACGCCGTCACCCACATCATGATTTTGAGGGTGTACGGGGTCGACGAGGCATTGTAGATCGTCACACTCCATTGGCCGTTCAGCGTCGAGGGCACCAGATTGGGACAAAGAACGCCGAACAGCAGCACCACTACGGCCGCGACAACCACAGCGGTGCTGAAAAACGCCAAGCCGTCGAATCTGCGCAGCCACACAAAGAGCACCGCCGCCAGCTGCGCAACCACCGCAACCCCCAGCACCACCCATGTCCAGTTCTTGCCGTGCGCCAGTTGGGTCCAAACCCCAAAGCCCGCAACCAGTCCCGTCACGGGAAGTGAGAGCCACTTGGCGAATCGATATGCATCGTCGTGGATCGGGCCCGAGGTCTTCAAGGCAATGAACACGGCGCCGTAGAGCAAAAAGAGCCCGGCGGTGGCCAGGCCACCGAGCAGGGTGTACGCATTGAGCACGTCGGTGATCGACGGGTGCGCGTGGCCGGTGGCATCCACCGGGAGCCCGCGGACCAGGATGGCGAAGGCCACTCCCCACAGCACAGCGGGCAACCAAGACCCGGCCGCGATACCGAAATCGGCCAGGGCACGCCACTTCGTGTCATCGATTTTGCCGCGCCATTCGATGGCCACGGCGCGCACGATCATGCCGAACAGAATCGCCAGCAGCGGCAGATACAGCGCGGAGAACACCGTCGCATACCAGCCGGGAAACGCAGCGAACATCCCTGCCCCGGCGACGATCAGCCAGACTTCATTTCCGTCCCAGACCGGCCCGATGGTGTTGAGCGTCGCGCGGCGGTTTGTCTCCCGGTCACCCGAGCCGAGCCGGGCGAGCGGCTCCATCAACATGCCCACGCCGAAGTCGAAACCCTCCAGGATGAAGAAACCAAGGAACAGCGCCGCAATGACACCGAACCACAACTCTTGGAGTCCCACCGGTCAGCTCCTTTCTCCTGTCGGCCCTAGTAGGCGAAGGACAGCGGCGCCACCTCGTGCTCGCCGGGTGCCGGTGGCGCGGCCGGTTCGGCGTCGTGTTCCTGTGGCCCTTCGACGACGTAGCGTTTGAGTAGGTAGAACCAGATGACCGCGAGCACGCCGTAGACCAGGGTGAACGTCACCAGTGAGGTGACGACCATGGCAGGAACGTGATCCGAGACGCCTTGGGCGACCGTGAGTCGCACCTGCTGGTCGCCGGTCGGATTGGGCACGACGATCCACGGCTGACGACCCATCTCGGTGAACACCCAACCGGCGCTGTTGGCCAGAAACGGCGTGGGAAGGGTCAGCAGCGCGAGCCGAGAGAACCACCGCTGATTGGGAATTCGGCCGCGGCGCGTGAGCCACAGCGCAGCCAGTGCAAACAGCACCGGAATTGCAAGGAAGCCGATCATCGCGCGAAACGACCAGTAGGTGACGAACAGGTTGGGCCGGTAGTCATTTGGCCCGAATCGCTGTTGGTAGTCCTGCTGGATATTGCGCACGCCCTGCAGCGTCACGTCGTTGAACCGGCTATCGGCGAGGAACGGCAGTACGTAGGGCACCTCGATCACGCGGGTGAGGCTGTCGCAATTGTTCTGCCTGCCGACGGTCAGGATCGAGAAATCCGGATCGGTTTGGGTGTCGCACAACGATTCTGCCGATGCCATCTTCATCGGTTGCTGAACGAACATCAATTTGCCTTGGGCGTCACCGGTGAAGAACAAGCCGACCGTGGCGGCCAACGCAACCCAACACCCCAGGATGGTCGCCGGGCGAAACATGGTGCGGGCATCCGACTCTGCGGCGGGCGTAGCGGATGCGGGTTTGCGAGAACGGACCAGCCACCACGCGCTGACGGCGGCTACGAATGTCCCCGCCGTCAGCAAGGAACCGGCGACCGCATGTGAAAAGGCCGCTTTCGCAGTGTTATTGGTCAGCAATGCCGCAATGCTGGTCAACTCGGCGCGCCGGGTCGCGGGGTTGTAGTGGGCGCCGACCGGGTGCTGCATGAAGGAGTTCGCCGCGATGATGAAGAACGCGGACACATTGACCGAGATCGCGACAATCCAGATGCATGCCAGGTGCACCAGCTTGGGCAGCCTGCTCCAGCCGAAGATCCACAACCCCAGGAAGGTGGATTCGAAGAAGAAGGCGGCCAGGCCTTCCATTGCCAGCGGGGCACCGAAGATGTCACCGACGAAACGCGAGTACTCGCTCCAATTCATGCCGAACTGGAATTCCTGCACGATTCCGGTTGCCACGCCGATGGCGAAGTTGATCAGAAACAGCTTGCCGAAGAACTTGGTCAGGCGATACCAAGCCGCGTTACCGGTGGCCACCCACACCGTCTGCATGACCGCGACCAGGGGAGCCAGACCAATGGTGAGCGGCACGAAGATGAAGTGGTAGACGGTGGTGATACCGAACTGCCACCGTGAAATGTCGACGACATTCATCTGTCATCTCCCGAAAACTACGGAGGCTGGCCTTCTACGACGCAGTGTAGTAGATGAGATCGTGCAGCGCTACCGGCAGACCGCCCGCGGCTTCAGCCGCTGAGGGTTTTTGACGCCTTGCGAATCCCGAACGACGACACGATCTCGAAGACGCCGATGACAACGAACCAGATGCCGACGACGAGCGCCAAGGTGATGATCGAGTCGAACGGCGACGCGATGACGACAATGCCGGCAAGCAGACTGATCACGCCGATGAAGATCGACCATCCCCGTCCCGGCAGAGTCGGGTCGCTGATGGCGGAGACTGTTGTGGCGACACCGCGGAAGATGAACCCGACGCCGATCCAGATGGCTAGCAACAAGACCGCGTACCCCTGACCGAAATGACGAAACGCCAGCACGGCCAAGATCAATGCCGCTGCGCCACTGATAAACAACAGGATTCGGCTCCCGGCCGTAACGTGCAGGCTGAACGCGAACACGACCTGCGCGATACCGGTGATCAGTAGATAGACGCCGAACCAGACGGCAGCGACCAAGATGGATATTCCCGGCCAGGCCAGCACCAGGACGCCGAGGATCAGCGACAGAATTCCCGATACCAGCGTGGACTTCCACAGATGCGGCAACAAGCTTGGAATGGGCGGGGTTCCAGGAGTGGTTCCAGGCGAGGTAGTCATGGCCGCAGTCTGACACAAACGCCGGTTCGGGTATAGGGATTCACGGCCACCCGAATCAGACGCGGGCGGTGTGCGATTCCTCGGCGACTCGATCGGGTGTGTCGCTGGCTACTGCCTTGCGGCCGACCAGATACCAGGTGCGCATGGTGCCCTTGCCCTTGACCTCGATGCGGCCGCGCTCCTGCAGCACGAACTCGTCCCTGAGGCGCTCGTAGATGTCCTCGGGTACCTGAATCCGCCCGGCCGAGTCGGTGGATTCCATTCGCGACGCGACATTGACCGCGTCGCCCCACACGTCGTAGAAGAACCGCCGCGATCCCACCACGCCCGCGACCACCGGGCCGCAGGCCATGCCCACCCGCAAGGGCAGCGGGAGGCCGTGCGGATCCTCCAGTCCCGCAGCAACATCGACCAGGTCGAGTGCGAAGTGTGCGAGCGCCTGCACGTGGTCGGGCCGCGGCCGCGGAACCCCGCTGACCACCATGTAGGAGTCGCCGCTGACTTTGATTTTCTCCAGTCCGTGCCTGTCCACCAGTGCGTCGAAATCGCTGTAGAGACGATTCAGGAAGCGCACCAGGTCGGCGGGCGCGGTGCCGCTGGCGCGCTCGGTGAAGCCGACGATGTCGGCGAACAGAATCGAGGCCTCGTCGTATTTGTCGGCGATGATGTTTCGCTCCGGCTCTTTGAGCCGGTCTGCGATGCTGGCCGGCAGCATGTTGGCCAGCAGCGCCTCGGAGCGGTCGTACTGGGCTTCCATGACCGCTTCGGCGCGCGCGGTGTCACGCAGGGCGAACCACACCGTCACGACCACTATCACGACACTGGAGACGGCCGTGATGACGAAGCCCATCGACTGTGCCCAGGCGGGTTGAAGCCCGGTGTTGGGCGGTACCAGGAATTCCAGCGCGATGACCAGCCCGGCGGCGATCGCCGCCAGAAATGATGCCAACAGGATGTGTTCTATCCCCAGCAGCAGCACCACCACACAGGCCCCGACCAGGAAGAAGAACTGAGAGCCCGAGCTGGTGCCCAGGTCCCAGCAGGTGGCGAAGATCAACGCATATGCCGCACCGATAAAGGTAAGCGGCGCAACCAATTCGCCGAATCGGTGCAGCCACGGGACAAACGCGAAGATTATCGCGGCAATGATGTTGGTCGAACTGACCTGCCACGACCACGCCCCGCTCGCGATTTGCACGAGCACAAAACTCGCGCACACCACGACGGATAGCCAGGCCACGATCATGAGCACCCGAGCCCGGCGTGCGGCGCTGTCGGCGTAGTGCTGATTGCGGTCGCGGGTTTGCGCCCGCACCGCTGCTACGCAGTCCGGGTGTTTCGCCGAGCCGTCTGAACTGGGTGGGGCTCCGCACTTCTTCGCCGCCACGGTCAAAGCCTAACCGCTGAGCTG
>DASZLQ010000240.1:0-5550 GCA_035552295.1 Mycobacterium sp.
GCGCTGGCGCACGACATCGCCACACGCGCGGGAATCTGACCTTTGCCCAAGGGACGCGTATCACCGGCCTCGGCAGGTGGTGCCGCTGACCCGCAGGGTGCGACCTCTGGGCCCAACGCCATCAATATGCAGCCCATGAGAGCCGTTGCGAGCTAACCGGTATTACTCGGCGTCCTCCAGTCGGAAGCCAACTTTCAGGGTCACCTGGAAGTGTGCGACGGCCCCGTTCCTCAGGTCGCCACGGACAGACTGCACTTCGAACCAATCGAGTAGGCGCATCGTTTCCGCCGCGCGGGCCAGACTGTTTCGGATAGCCGCGTCGATGCCGTCGGGCGAGGTTCCGACGATTTCGATCACCCGGTATATGTGATTGCTCATGGTTTCCCTTTCTCCCGACGAGGAAGTTGGGTGGCGCTAGGAACGGGTTGTGTCTGGATTTAGTCGCTTCGGCTCGAGTACCTTCAGGTCCCGGTGTGCCGTCACTCCCTCGCCGCGACGCAGGGTTGCGGCTTAGGGGTAATGCTGTTGGTCCGGCGGTTACTTGGCGCGTGTGGAGGGGTGGTGGCTGCTCTGCTGTACCTGCTCTGCCAAGCCTTTGAGGGTCTGCTCCATGCCGGTGCGCAGGTGCCCGGCGCGGTCGTGGACGCCGACCAGGCGTTGAATCGCCACCACCGGTGCGGCCTGGGGCTGCTCTTTGGTCATTGTCAATGCGACCTCGGTTCCGTCGTCGGTGGCGGCGAGGTCGTAGCGCCATGCGGTTTTCGATGGCCAGGCGACATCGAAGGCGAAGGTACGCCCGGGCGCGTCTTCGGTGACCGTGCACACCGTGCTCCACCGGTATAGCGGGCCGATGTGGTTGTAGCCCTTGAATGTCTTGCCGGGGGTGATCCACTTGGCGGCATGGGTTTCGGGGCTGCGTTGCCCGATAGTGGTGATGTCGCTGACGGCGTCATAGACCGTCAGGGGATCGGCGGGGATCACCCGGCTGACCGAGACGTGCAGCGCCGGCGAGCTCTGGTCGGCCACCAGTTTGTGTGCCAGCATCGCCGAGGACGCCGGATTTTGTCCGGTGTACAGATTGCGGTCCACCACTAGGTAAGGCCGCAACGGTAAGCGGCCTTTGCTGTAGATGGCCCCAGATTCCACCAGGCGGTCCTGCAGCAGCCATGGCGCTTTGCGCGCGAACCGGTTGAGTCGTTCCTCGGTGTTGGACAGGCCCGTCATTCGATAGCCCTCAAACGGCCATGTCCCGTTGTCGCGCCGCGCCGCCAAGGTGGCCGCGGGCGCATGACACAGCAGCGCCAGCGTCTGACCGGATTCCATTATCGCCGTGAGGATCCGGCCGGAATCGGCGTCAACGGCCAGGTCCTCCATCGGTCCGTGACCCCCGGGGTAGAAGACCACGTCGTAGTCGTCGGGGTCGATGTCGGCCAGCACCTTCGGATGGGCCAGCGCCGAATCGTGTTGGCGCAGATAGTTTGCCACCGCCCGGGTCTTGGCCGGCAAGCCACCGAGCAGTCCGAGGCTGAGCCGGTCCACCGTGGGCGCCACCCCGCCGGGAGTGGCGATGGTGATGTCCCAGCCGGCCGCCGCGAAGATGCGGTGCGGTTCGGCGAGCTCCTCGGCCCAATAGCCGGTGGGATGGCTGGTGCCGTCGTTGAGGGTCCAACGGTTCGCGGCAGAGACCACGATCAATACAGAGGTCATTGCAATTTTCTTTCCCCACTCAGACTTACGTCAGCGACTCCGAGTGGAGGCCAACGGTCACAGCGGCACCAGGCTGGCGAAGGTGCCGTCGCAATACACCAACGGGTCACCCGACTTACCGAAATGGGCTTGAGTGATCAGGCCGACAAAAATTGAATGCGTGCCCACCTCGAGGAGGTCGTCGACGCGGCAATCGAAGGTAACCAGACTGTCAATGAGCGCGGGAACATCGCTGGCCAGGATTGTCCAGTTTCCCTGCTCGAACTTCGCAGAACCACGCACCCCGGCCATGCCGGCGAAGCGTGTCGCCAAGTCATGGTGATCAGCACGGAGCATGTTCACCCCGAACCTGCCGGTCTCCTTGACGGCCGCCTCCAACTCCAGCGAACGGTTCAAACAGCACAGGATGCTGGGAGGGTCCGCCGTCAACGACGTCACCGCGGTTGCCGTGACCCCCAGCGGGCCATCCGGGCCGGCACCGGAGATGATGCTGACCCCGCCGGCCAGCCGGCGCATCGCGAAGCGGAAATCCTCCCGGCTGATTACCGATTCCTCAAGTAGTGTCGCCGTCTCCTGCAATTCCTCAAGTAGTGTTGCCGTCGCGTGCATTTGTTCACCTCTCACTATTGGTAGGGGCATCGCTGAGTGCGTTGATCTGCAACGCATCTGGTGGCATCAGCCTCGGTCGGCTGTGTGCCAGGGGTCAATCGGTTCGGCGATGAAATGACCCCGTGGGGTGAGAAAACCAACCACCTCCGCGTGGCGCGCAGCTGGACCGTGCCCCGCCCGCGGCTGAGCCGTGCCTCGCCCGCGGCTGAGCGCAGCTCGTTCCCCCTTTTCCCCTTTCGGGGTAGGAAAACGACCCCTTTGGGTCTAACCCGCTCTGACCTGCGGTGATTGCATGAGACGTACGAGTTACACCAAGGAGGACGCCATGATCCTGCCCAATGCGACGGGCGATGTGTTCGCCAGCGACGGTCGCTTATTGCGGGTTGACGTCATCGCCAGCGGGCGCCACGAGGTCTAGTGTCGGTGGCTCCGAAACCGGATGTGGACGGCGATGTCGGAGTGGCCCGCCATATCGCAAAGACGGCTGGCCGGCTGCAGGAACGACTGGCACAGCTGTCGTCGGGCATGCAGCTGTACCTGGAGGATCAGATTCCCGAGCTGCGCGGCGATGCCCGAGTCATGGAGCTGCACGGGCCCAGCGTCGAGGGGAACGTAAGCACCCTCCTGCACGCGTTGCGTTATAACATCGCCGTCGAGCGTGTCGAGGCGCCGACCGCGGCGCTGGAGTATGCGCGGCGGCTGGCCCAGCATGGCGTCCCGCTCCATGCGCTGGTGCGGGCCTACCGTCTTGGCCAGCATCGGATGAACGAACTGGTGTTCGCCGAGCTGCGCACGATCGATGTGCCCGAGCCGGCGAGATACGCCGTCCTGGAAGCGATGACCAAGACGCTGTTCGAGTACATCGACTGGATCACCCAGCAGGTCATCGTCGTATATGAAGACGAACGCGAACGCTGGCTGGAGGACCAGAACAGCCTGCGCGCCGTGCGGGTGCGCGACGTGCTGGCAGCGCCTAAGCCGGTCGACGTCGATGCGGCCACCACGACGATCCGTTACCCACTGCGGTGGCACCACCTTGCCGTGGTGATGTGGTACCCCGATACGGGCACCGACGCAGATGCAATCGCCCGGCTGCAACGGTTTCTGCGGGAACTGGGCCAAGCAACCGGGGCCGCGGCCACCCCACTGTTTGTGGCCGCCGACCGGACCTGCGCATGGGGGTGGCTTCCTTACCGCACAGCCACACCCGCCGCCGAGGCGGAAGTCCGCCGGTTTACCGCAGGGAAACGGGATGCCCCCGATATCGCGATCGGGACGATGCGCAGCGGGGTAGCGGGCTTCCGGCAGTCCCACCGTGAAGCCGAGCGCGCCCGCCGCGTCGCGCTGATCGCCGAGGGCGCCGAGCCGACGCTGATCTGCGCCAGCGACCCGGGCTTTTCTGTTGCCGCGCTCCTGGGCGCCGATGTCACCGACACGCGGGCCTGGGTGGCCGGCACGCTGGGCGCGCTGGCCGCCGACACCGACAACGACGCGCGACTGCGCGAGACCCTGCGAGTGTTTCTGGGGTGCGGGTCCAGCTACAAGCAGGCAGCCGAGGAACTGAACCTGCACTTCAACACGGTGAAATACCGCGTGGGCCGGGCCCTCGCGCGACGCGGCCGCGGTATCGACAGCGACCGGCTCGATGTCGAACTCGCGCTGCTGACCTGCCACTGGTACGGCGCCGCAGTTCTGCTGTCGAAATAAGGCTGGGCCGGGCGTTGGAGGTCTTCGTCTCACCGCTACCCGAGTCCGGCATCGACGATTAAACGTGATAGTCCGAGTTGCTCGCACCGCGTGACGACACGAGGCAACACGACATTAGCGTCATCGGTTCTGCCGGTCGCCGTGAGTGTTTCGGCCAGCAGCAGTTGCGCGCTCAGCGCCGCCCACGGTCGTCGCTCACCATCGATTCCGGCGAGCAGATCGGCCGCGCGTCGGCACGCCTGGTTCTGATCGTCAGCCGAATCTCTCACTGACAACAGCCGAATTCCGGAGCTCTCGTCGAGTTCTGCTGTGATCGTGGCGATTCCGTTGCCCTGAGGAATTGTGCGGGTAGCTTGCAACCGGGCGGCAATCGCCGGCGTGATCTCGATGCCCAGCCGGATCCGCTCGTTGGTGATTGCCGCCGCGAGCCGCGGCAGCTCGAACTGTTCCGCCGCCTTCATGCCATCGGAAAGGCGATCGACGGCAGCGCCGCGATCTCCGTGCGCTGCCTTGATTCTCGCGCCAATCACGTATCTGGCGATCATGAAGTCGACAGTGCCGCCCTCGGACCCGAGCTGGTAGCTTTCGTCCAGTAGACGCGCGGCCTCGGCCAACTCGCCGGTCTCGTAGAGCAGTTCGCCGAGCAGCGTACCGGCCAGCCGTGCGGCGTGCGACTGCGGTCCTATTCCGACGCCGATGTCATAGCCTTCCCGGCAATTCTTCAGGGCGGCAGGGATGTCGAGCTGATACCTGGCGGCGACAGCGCTGAGGCAGCGGGCCCAGACGCTGGCGAACGGACCCATCATCTCTTGGTAGGGCGCCGCCCACGCCAGCAGCCGGCGCGCGGCGTCGAAGTCGAAGCGGTAGATGGCGGCGAACGCCGCAACATTTCCGGCGACGCCGGGAACCCGGGGATGGAAGGTATCCGGCCGTGACAATGCAACGGCCACCAGATGATCGATGGCGTCGGTCCGGTCGGCGAAGGCGTCGGCGATCCCGCGGACCACGTCGGCTTCAGCGCGTAGATCGGCCCGCATCGCGTCGGTGAGGTCTGCGCGATCCAGGGCGGTCTCGAAACACTTCAGCGCGGCGGAGGTCGATGCCGGGCGTTGCAGCAGAATGTTCGCCCAGGCGATAGTGCGTTGGAGCGGTGCTCGCGAGACCAGCAATCGCGGCGGTAACTTCTTGACGATTGCGAGCAGGGTCGTCATTTTCGATTGGTCGATCAAGGTGTTCTCGTCCTGCTCGACCAGGTCCACCGCGCGGGTGGCGTCGCCCGAGGCCAGCGCGTGGTCGACGGCCTCGTTGAGGTGGCCGTGTTCGGCGAACCAGTCCGATGCGGCCCGGTGGAGTTGTTCGACCCGCTCGGGTTGGTCACGGTCGAGTCGGCGGCGCAGGAATTCGGCGAACATATGGTGGTAGCGAAACCAGTTGGGGTCGTCGTCGATCCGCTGCAGGAACAGGCCGTGCCGCTCGATCTCTTCCAGCATCGCTTGCCCGCGTGGCACGTCTGCCAGCACGGAAGCC
>DASZLQ010000241.1:0-12849 GCA_035552295.1 Mycobacterium sp.
CATCGAAACATACGGCAGGGCATACCTCTTCAATTCGAGGCGCCCACACGGGCATCGACGTGGACGGCTCGACGAGAGGGATCGCATGCACGCCAGTTTGCGGTGGGCTCGCCGCACGCCCGCGGTTTGCACCAGCCCGTCTGCCCAACGTGCGCAAAGAGTTTCGCCGACGGGTCCACCGGTGTGAGCATTAGCGAAATCCCCGCGACGTGGTCACCGCCAGACGAGGCCACCTCGCCGCGCCACCCCCAAACCCCGTCCACGAAAGGTGAAGACCGCATGGGCCGCAACCACCGCATCACGGACTGGAATCCGGAAGACACCGCGGCCTGGGAGGCGGGCAACAAGAAAATCGCCCGTCGCAATCTGCTCTGGATCATCGCGTGCGACCACATCGCCTTCGGCGTCTGGACCCTGTGGCCGGTGATGGCGCTGTTCATGCCCCAGGACGTGTACGGTTTTTCCGCGGCCGACAAATTCCTGCTCGGCGCCACCACCACTTTTGTCGCAGCATGCCTGCGCATCCCCTACTCACTGGGCATCGCCACCTTCGGCGGCCGTAACTGGACGGTGTTTTCGATCGTGGTGTTGCTCGTGCCCACCGCCGGCACGATCTGGCTGCTGGCCAACCCCGGCCTGCCGCTGTGGTCATATCTCGTGTGCGCGGCGCTGACCGGAATGGGCGGTGCCAATTACGCGGCGTCGATGACCAACACCAACTTCTTTTACCCGCATCGGCGTAAGGGCTTTGCGCTCGGGTTCAACGCCGGGGCCGGCAACCTCGGGGTGCCGATGATTCAGTTGGTGGGGCTGCTCGTTATTGCCATCGCCGGCCACCGCCAACCGTACTGGGTGTGCGGACTCTACTTGCTGCTGCTAACCGTCGTCGCCCTGGGGGCGACCCATTACATGGACAACTTGGCTCACGCCACCTACGACGTCAGCCACCTGCGCTCGATCCTCTCCGAGCGTGACACCTGGGTGCTCGCGCTGCTCTACCTGGGCACCTTCGGCTCCTGGATCGGGTTCTCGTTTGCGTTCGGCCAGGTGCTGCAGATCAACTTCGTTGGCACCGGGCAGAGCCACGCTCAGGCCTCGCTGCACGCCGCCGAGTTTGCCTTCATCGGGCCGGCACTGGGGTCGCTGGCCCGCATCTACGGCGGCAGGCTGGCCGATCGGGTCGGCGGCAGCCGCGTCACCCTCACGGTCCTTGCCGCGATGGGGCTCGTCACCGCGTTCCTGGTAGCCATCAGCACCCACGCCGATTACACGTCCGGCCTCACCACCGCAGCCACCATGGTCGGCTACGTCTGCGGATTCATGGCCCTATTCATCCTGGCGGGGTTGGGCAACGGGTCGGTGTACAAGATGATCCCATCGGTTTTCGAGGCGCGTAGCCGCCGGCTAGACCTTCCCGAAGGCGAGCGCCGGCGCTGGTCGCAAGCCACGTCGGGGGCGGTAATCGGATTCGTCGCGGCGTTCGGTGCGCTCGGCGGTGTGGGCATCAACCTCGCACTGCGACAGTCCTACCTCACCACCGGCACCGACACGTTGGCGTTTTGGGCGTTCTTGTTTTTCTACGTCGCCGCTGCGATCGTGACCTGGGCGAGGTATGTGCGCCGGCCTGGGTCGGCCGATGCGGGTATGCCAGGATCCCATGCCCATTCCGAACCCGCTCGAGTGTGATCGTGGTCGCAACGAGGGCAATGCGTCAGCAATTGTGCGGTAACGCGTCGGAAACGTCCCAGGCATACACAGTTGATATGGCCCAGCGAGACTCTGCGCCGCTGACCGGCTACCGGATCGCGGTGACGTCGGCTCGCCGCGCCGAGGAGCTGTCCGCGTTGTTGCGCCGCAACGGCGCCGAGGTCTGCAGCGCCGCGGCCATCAACATGATCGCGCTGCCCGACGACGATGAACTGCACGGCAACACCCAGGCGTTGATCGCCGCGCCACCCGACATCCTGGTAGCGCACACCGGCATCGGCATGCGCGGCTGGCTGGCCGCCGCCGAGGGGTGGGGGCTGGCCACCCAGCTCATCGCGGCGCTGTCGTCGGCGCGGATCGTGGCTCGCGGACCGAAAGCGACCGGCGCGCTGCGCGCCGCCGGCCTGCACGAGAAGTGGTCGCCGAAATCCGAATCCTCAACCGAGCTACTGAAATACCTGCTCGAATCCGATGTATCCGGTATGCGTATCGCGGTCCAATTGCACGGTGCCGCCGATGCTTGGGATCCGTTCCCGGAGTTTGTCGGCGGGTTGCGCTCCGCTGGGGCGGAAGTCGTGCCCATCCGGGTGTATCGGTGGAAGTCGACGCCGTTGGGCGGCGAGTTCGACCAGCTGGTCACTGGGATTGCGCGGCGACAATTCGATGCCGTCAGCTTTACGTCGGCACCCGCGGCCGCGGCGGTCTTGGAACGTGGCCGCGACTTGAATATCGAGGACCAACTGCTGCAAGCACTGTGCACTGGTGTGCATGCGATGTGCGTGGGTCCGGTGACCTGCCAGCCGTTGATCCGAAAGAGTGTCCCGACGTCATCTCCCGAACGAATGCGGTTGGGAGCCTTGGCTCGGCACATTGCCGAAGAGCTGCCGCTGCTGGGGGCGTGCAATGTGAAGGCCGCCGGTCACCGCGTGGACATCCGGGGAACCTGTGCATTGGTAGACGGTTCGGTCAAACCGCTGTCGGCATCCGGGATGGCGGTACTTCGTGCGCTGGCACACCGACCCGGCGATGTCGTCGCCCGCAATGACTTGTTGCGGGTGCTGCCCGGCAATAGCAACGATCCGCACGCCGTCGATACGGCTGTCCTGCGGCTACGAACAGCCTTGGGCGACAGAAACATTGTCGCGACAGTGGTCAAGCGCGGTTACCGGCTGGCCGTCGACGAGCGGGCTGGGTTGGCATGAACCTGATACTGGCAGCGCACGGCACCCGCAGACCGGGTGGGGTCGCGATGATAGGAGACCTTGCGGCTCAGGTGAGCACGCTGTTGGACCGTGCGGTGCAGGTTGCGTTCGTCGACGTGTTGGGACCCACACCCAGCGAGGTGCTTTCGCGGGCCGCCGACGGGCGGCGCGCCATCGTGGTGCCGGCGTTTTTGTCTCGCGGATATCACGTGCGCACCGACCTGCCCGCACATGTGGCGGCCAGCGGACATACGAATGTCGTCGTCACGCCGGCATTGGGGCCGAGTGGGGAGATCGCGCGAATAGTCTTCTACCAGTTGATGAAATCGGGTTGGCGTCCCGACGATTCAGTGATTCTCGCCCCGGCGGGAACATCCGATCACCGAGCGCACGCTGATCTGCACACCACTGCGACGTCGTTGTCGGCGCTCACCGGATCACGAGTGAGTCTGGGCTTCGCGGCCACTGGAGCTCCCCACGTGCATCAGGCGGTCGACAGCGCTCGCCGCGACGGTGCACGTCGTGTCGCGATCGCCTCCTACCTGTTGGCCGACGGCCTGTTTCAACAACGGCTGGGTAGTTGTGGCGCCGACCTGGTCAGCCAACCGCTCGGCACCCATCCGGGGCTGGCGCGGTTGATCGCGAACCGATTCCGTAGGGCCGTGCCATACGCGAGTCAAAGACCGCGACTCCGGTCGAAATCCATGGAGCACAAAGCCTTGCACGCAAGGCACGCCGACGCCCGCCACGCTTGATCTTTGATCGCGTGCGGGCGATCCTGGCACCATGCCCCGTCGCGAAGAGCCATCGCGTGGGCTCCTTGACCCGGTCGCCAAGATGCTGCGTTTGCCATTCGGCACACCGGAGTTCATCGACCGAATCGTCACCGGCGGGGCCAACCAGGTGGGCCGGCGGACGCTGCACATGCTGATTACCACGTGGGATGCCGCCGGCGGCGGCCCCTTCGCTGCGAGTGCGGTCGCATCGACCGGCATGGCCAAGACCGCCGAAATCGTCCAGGCCATGTTCATCGGCCCGGTTTTCGGACCGCTGCTGAAAATCTTGGGCGCCGACAAGGTCGCCGTACGGGCGTCGTTGTGCGCCTCTCAGCTAGTGGGCCTGGGCATCCTGCGCTACGCCGTGCGATCCGAGCCGCTGCATTCAATGTCGGTGGACGCGCTCGTCGACGCGATCGGACCGACGATGCAGCGCTACCTTGTCGGGGAAATCGACTAAGCAGCCACCCGCGCGACCTCGATGTGGCGATCCGGGGTGACGCGCACCGGGTACACCGGCACCGAAACCCTTGGGTCGTCCAGGCAACTACCGTCGTCGAGCGCGAAAGCCTGCTTGAGGATGGGCGATTGGACCGTGGCGCGGCCGCCGCGGTCCCCGACGATGCCACGCGAGATGACTGCTGCGCCGGAGAACGGGTCGACGTTACCGACCGCGTGCACCGATCCGTCGTCCAGTCGGAACAAGGCGGCCTGTGTGCCGTCGTCGAGCAGCACGCCGACACCACGACCAGGGATCAGGTGGTCGTATGCGCAGGCGATCGTCCACACCTGAATGTCGTTGAGAAGTGTCACAGTTCCTCCTTAATCATGACCGACCCGCGGCATACCAATGGGCACAGGCACTTTCCGTCCAGCGCGCTCGGTGAACGTCACCGTCGAGTCGACGGCGTCCGGGGCGTTGACGAACGACACGAACCGCGACATCTTGTCCGGATCCTCCAGCACGCCCTTCCACTCGCACTTGTAGTTCTGCACATGCCGCTCCATCGCGGCCTCGAATTCCTCGGCGAGGCCCAGCGAGTCGTCGCACACGACCTCACGCACGTGATCGAGCCCGCCTTCGAGCGACTCGACCCACGGCGCGGTGCGCTGCAGCCGGTCGGCGGTTCGGATGTAGTACATGAGGAACCGGTCGACGTAGCGGACCAGCGTCTCGGTGTCGAGGTCGCTGGCCAGCAGCTGGGCATGCTTGGGGGTCATGCCGCCATTGCCGGCGACGTAAAGATTCCAGCCCTTCTCGGTGGCGATGACGCCCACGTCCTTGCTGCGAGCCTCGGCGCACTCCCGCGCGCAACCCGAGACACCGAGCTTGATCTTGTGCGGTGCGCGCAGACCCCGATAGCGCAGTTCGAGGTCGACGGCCAGCTGCACCGAATCCTGCTGCCCGTAACGGCACCAGTCGCTGCCCACGCAACTCTTCACCGTGCGTAATGCCTTGCCGTAGGCATGGCCGGATTCCATGCCACCATCGACCAGCCGCTTCCAAATCAGCGGCAGCTGGTCGACGCGGGCGCCGAACAGGTCGATCCGCTGGCCGCCGGTGATCTTGGTGTAGAGCCCGAAGTCTTGGGCGATCTGGCCGATCAGAATCAGATGCTCCGGCTTGATGTCACCGCCGGGTACCCGCGGCACCACCGAGTAGCTGCCGTTCTTCTGAATGTTGGCCAAGAAGTGGTCGTTGGAATCCTGCAGCGACGCTTGCTCGCCATCGAGGATGTGGTCGGAACCGGTGGAAGCAAGGATGGATGCGACCACGGGCTTGCAGATGTCGCAACCCTTTCCGCGACCGAAGCGCTCCAGCAGGCCCGAGAACGTCCTGATATCGGTGGCGGAAATGATTTCGAAAATTTCGGCCCGCGATTGGCTGAAGTGCTCGCACAGGGCCTTGGACTGTTCCACGCCCTCGGCTTCCAACAACTGTTTGAGCAGCGGCACGCACGACCCACACGAGGTGCCGGCCGCCGTGCACGACTTGAGCGAGGGAACATCGCCGGAGCCGTCGGCGATCGCGCACTTCAGATCGCCCTTGGTGACGTTGTTGCACGAGCAGATCTGCGCCGAGTCCGGAAGCGCGCCAACTCCCAAAGCCGAAGCGCCTCCGCCGGACTGCGCCGGCGCGATCAGCGCAAGCGGATCCCCGGGCAGCTCGCTGCCGACCATGGGCCGCAACACCCCGTACGACGAGGCATCTCCCACCAGCACCCCTCCCAGAAGGGTTTTGGCATCGTCGGAGAGCACCAGCTTGGCGTACGTCTGGTTCACCGCGTCGTTGATGGCTACCTCGAGACAGTTCTCGGTCGCCCCCATCGCGTCACCAAAGCTGGCGACGTCGACACCCAGCAGTTTGAGCTTCGTCGACAGGTCCGCATCCGGAAACTCCGCGGCGCCGTCCAGCAGCCGGTCCACCACAACCTCAGCGGAGGTGTAACCCGGCCCGACCAGGCCGTAGCAGCGCCCCTCGATCGCGGCGACCTCACCGACGGCGTAAATGTCAGGATCGCTTGTCTGGCAGGATAAGTCGGTCAGCACGCCGCCCCGATCGGCGGTCGTCAGTCCAGCCGCCCTGGCCAACTCGTCGCGCGGCCGGACGCCGGCTGCGAAGATCGCCACGCCGGCATCGATGACCTCCCCGTCGGACAGGCGCACCCGTACCGATGTCGAGCCGTCCGGATGCTGAATGCCTTCGATCGACTCGGTACCCATGCCGACGTGCACCGTGATTCCAAGTTCGGTGATCATCCTGGCCAGCAGCGCGCCACCGGCCTCGTCGATCTGTTGGGCCATCAACCGCGGCATCATCTCGATGACGTGTGTTTGCAACCCGAACTGGCGCAGCGCATTAGCGGCCTCGAGTCCCAGCAGGCCGCCGCCGATCACCACGCCGGCCAGGTTGCGACCGCCATCACGCGCGCTTTCGGCACCGGCGCGGATGGCGTCGAGGTCGTCGAGGGTGCGGTAAACGTGGCACGCGGGCAAGTCATGGCCCGGCACCGGCGGCACGAAAGCGTAAGAGCCGGTGGCCAGCACCAAGGCGTCGTAGCTGTGCCGCTCGCCGTCCGCGGTGATCACCGACTTTGTCGCGCGGTCGATTTCGGTGACGCGCATGTTCAGCAACAGCCGGACCTGCTCGTCGCCGGCGTAGTCGTTGCCGGGCAATGCCAGCAGGCCGCGGTCCCAGCTTTGGGTGTACGACGTCAGGCCAACACGGTCATATGCCGCGTCTGCCTCCTCGGCCAAAACCGTAATCCGCCAAGACCCGTCGGTGTCACGGGCACGGAGCGCCTCGACGAAGCGGTGCCCCACCATGCCGTGCCCGACCACAATGATGTGGCGGGCAGCACACCGTGCAGAAGGGGTTCCGGCGGAAGTCATGCCAAGAGAGTAGAAGCGGGAAATTAAAAGAAAGTCGCCGAATGTGACGCTCGCATGACAGCCACCTCACCACCTCACGTCGGTTGTTGTGAATGTGTTCTCTCACGGCGAACATCGGGGTGGAACTTTAGCGTAGTCGACTCATGTTTCTACTAGTGGCGGGCCGGCAAGGCGCCCGTCACAGCAAACTCACAACGAAATCGAAGGAAGCAAAAGGAGAAGCCATGACTAACCTCGCATTGTGGTCGCGACCGGCCTGAAACACCGACCGGTGGCTGCGCGACTTTTTCGGTCCTGCCGCGACGGCGGACTGGTTCAAGCCAGTAACCAGCGCCTTTAGGCCCGCTGCGGAGATCGTCAAGGACGGCGACGACGCAGTGGTGCGCCTGGAACTGCCTGGTGTTGATGTCGACAAGGACGTCAACGTAGCTGTGGACAACGGCCGCCTGGTTATCCATGGCGAACACCGCGACGAGCACTCCGATGAGGAGAACGGCCGCACCTTGCGTGAGATTCGTTACGGATCGTTCCGCCGGTCGTTCCAGTTGCCCGCCCACGTCACCAGCGAGGCGGTCGCGGCTTCCTACGACGCCGGCGTGCTGACGGTCCGGGTCACCGGCGCCTACGCGGGAGCTCAGGCGCAGCGGATCGCCATCACCAAGTAATTCCAGCAGTCAACGGTGAATCCGGCGGGGCCCCAATGGCTTCGCCGGATTCACTGCATCGAGAGGTCCCGGCCGGAAGGCCTGGCTCACGCCAATATCTTTGACCGACAACGGTTTTCGCTGTACGGGTTAGCCCCAGCGGGCCAGCAACTCACGTGCCCGGCCGGCCAATGCGGCCTGCAGGAACGGACCAAAGCTGATCCGGCCCACACCCAACGGCCCGAATGACGCCGGGTCATCCTGATCGGGCAGCGCGATCGCGTTGATCGGCAGCGGCAACTCGGTGGCCAAGCGCCGCAATGTCTCCGGGTCGTGACGACCCACCGGATAGAGGACATCGGCGCCCGCGGCGGCGGCCTCGGTCAGGCGCGCCACCGCCCTATCGACGCGGTCTGCATCGTCGCCGTCGTTGCGCAGGAAGAGATCGGTGCGGGCGTTGATCACCACCTGGACCCCGGCCGCATCGGCAGCCGACCGCAGCGCGCCCACCAGTTCGGCGTGTTCGCCGGCGGACCGCAGCCGCTTGCCCTCGGAGTGCACGGTGTCCTCGATGTTGAGTCCGACGGCGCCCACGCTCAGCAGGCCCTCGATCAGGCGCTGGGCGGACTGCCCGTAGCCGGACTCGATGTCCACCGATACCGGGACATCGACAGCCGCGGTGATTTGAGCGACCCGGGTCAGCACGTCATCGAATGACATGCCCTCGCCGTCCGGTTTGCCGATCGAATCGGCCAGCGGATGGCTACCTACGGTGAGAGCGACGAATCCGGCGTCCGTGGCCAGGCGCGCCGACCACGCATCCCACACGGTCGGGAGGATCACCGGGTTGCCCGGCTGATGCAGTCGAAGCAGCGCCGTGGCACGCTGCGCCAGTGTGGTCTGACCCGTCATGGATGTTTGCTCCCTGCGCCGCCCGGGGTGACCTGCCGCACGCGAGGTCTGTGCGGTGGATAGTATCGGGAGGGTACTGTGATCCGGAACACCGTCTGCCCTAGGAGATCTGTTGTCGAGCCCTACTGGCACTACTGAACTCGCCGAACTTCACGACCTCATCGGCGGCTTGCGGCGGTGTGTGAGCTCCTTAAGAGCGCGATACGGCGACAGCCCGGCGATGCGTCGCATCGTGATCGACGCGGACCGGATCCTCAGTGACATCGAATTGCTCGATACGGACGCGTCCGAATTGGATTTGGCTCGCGCGACGGTGCAGCAGTCCGGCGAGAAGATCACCATTCCCGACACCCAGTACGACACCGACTTCTGGCGCGATGTCGACGACGAGGGTGTCGGGGGTCACAGCAGGTCCTGACAACCCAAGCCCCCCGTAAAAGGGGGGGCTCTCTCTGTGTACCCTTCGACCAGACAGCCCGTTCGAAGAGGAACACTAGATGAGCGCACCCACGGCGAACCGTCCTGCGTCCGGCGTTTTCTCAGCCACCCGCGCGCAATTGCCCGAACGGACACTCCGCACCGACCGGTGGTGGCTGCCGCCGCTAATGACCAACCTCGGTTTTTTGGCGTTCATCCTCTACGCGACCACCCGCGCGTTCTGGGGCAACAGCTATTGGGTGGACAAATACCACTACCTGACGCCGTTCTATTCGCCGTGCGTCAGCGCGTCGTGCGAACCGGGTGCCAGCCACCTGGGCGTCTGGTTCGGCCATTTCCCATGGTGGATTCCGTTGGGAATGCTGGTATTACCGTTCCTGCTCGGGTTCCGAATTACTTGCTACTACTACCGCAAGGCCTACTACCGCTCGGTGTGGCAGTCACCGACCGGATGCGCGGTCCCCGAACCGCGCGCCCATTACACCGGTGAAACCCGGCTTCCGCTGATCATTCAGAACAGCCACCGCTACTTCTTCTACCTCGCGCTGGTGGTCTCGTTGATCAACACCTACGACGCGATCATGGCGTTCCACTCGCCCTCCGGTTTCGGGTTCGGTTTGGGCAACGTCATTTTGGTCACCAACGTGCTGCTGCTGTGGGCCTATACCGTTTCCTGCCATTCCTGCCGGCACGTGACCGGCGGCCGGCTGAAGCATTTCTCCAAACACCCGGTGCGGTACTGGATCTGGACACAGGTCAGCAAGCTGAACACCCGGCACATGCAATTCGCCTGGATCACACTGGGGACGCTGGCACTCACCGACTTCTACATCATGCTGGTGGCCAGCGGCACCATCACTGACTTGAGATTTGTTGGCTGAAAAGCCAATTCGCCGATTACTAGTAGAGGCTGAGCGAGGGTTTCATGGTTGAGGTCGAACGGCACAACTACGACGTCGTCGTCATCGGTGCCGGCGGCGCGGGCTTGCGCGCCGTCATCGAGGGGCGCGAGCGTGGCCTCAAGGTCGCGGTGGTGTGCAAATCCCTGTTCGGCAAGGCCCACACGGTGATGGCCGAGGGTGGCTGCGCGGCTTCAATGGGCAATACCAATCCCAAAGACAACTGGAAGACTCACTTCGGCGACACCATGCGCGGTGGGAAGTTCCTCAACAACTGGCGGATGGCCGAACTGCACGCCAAGGAAGCACCGGACCGGGTCTGGGAGCTGGAGACCTATGGCGCGCTGTTCGACCGCACCAAAGATGGCCGCATCAGTCAGCGCAACTTCGGCGGTCACACCTACCCCCGGCTGGCCCACGTCGGCGACCGGACCGGCCTGGAGTTGATCCGCACCATGCAGCAGAAGATCGTCTCGCTGCAGCAGGAGGACTACGCCGAACTCGGCGACTACGAGGCGCGGATCAAGGTATTCGCCGAATGCATCATCACCGAGCTACTCAAAGACGGTGACGTGATCTCCGGCGCCTTCGGCTACTGGCGCGAAAGCGGGCGGTTCGTCGTATTCGAGGCCCCAGCGGTGGTGCTGGCGACCGGCGGGATCGGCAAGTCGTTCAAGGTGACCTCGAATTCCTGGGAGTACACCGGTGACGGGCACGCGTTGGCGCTGCGGGCCGGCGCGTCGCTGATCAACATGGAGTTCGTGCAATTCCACCCGACGGGCATGGTGTGGCCGCCGAGCGTGAAGGGCATCCTGGTCACCGAAGGTGTCCGAGGTGATGGCGGAGTGCTGAAGAGCTCCGACGGCGAACGGTTCATGTTCGAGTACATCCCGCCGGTGTTCAAAGGCCAGTACGCGGAAACGGAACAAGAGGCCGACCAGTGGCTCAAGGACAACGACTCGGCCCGTCGTACCCCGGACCTGTTGCCCCGCGATGAGGTTGCGCGCGCGATCAACTCGGAGGTCAAAGCCGGCCGGGGGACCCCCCACGGCGGGGTCTACCTCGACATTGCGTCCCGGCTGACACCCGAGGAGATCAAGCGACGACTGCCGTCGATGTATCACCAGTTCATGGAGCTGGCCGGGGTCGACATCACCAAGGAGCCGATGGAAGTCGGGCCGACGTGCCACTACGTGATGGGCGGTGTCGAGGTTGACGCCGATACCGGTGCGGCCACGGTCCCCGGGCTGTTCGCCGCCGGCGAGTGCTCCGGCGGCATGCACGGCTCCAACCGGCTGGGCGGCAACTCGCTGTCGGACCTGCTGGTCTTCGGCCGCCGCGCGGGCCTCGGTGCCGCCGATTACGCGCGGGCGCTGAGCAGCCGTCCGACCGTCTCCGACGGGGCCGTCGACGCGGCAGCGAAAAGGGCCTTGGCGCCCTTCGAGGGACCGACGAACGGCGCCACCGCCGAGAACCCCTACACCTTGCAGCTGGAACTGCAGCAGTCGATGAACGATCTGGTGGGCATCATCCGCAAGGAGGACGAGGTCTCGGAGGCACTCGAGCGGCTCGACAAACTTCGCGAGCGGTTCAACAACATGCACGTCGAAGGACATCGCCAGTACAACCCGGGCTGGAATCTGGCCATCGATCTGCGCAACATGCTGCTGGTCAGCGAGTGCGTCGCGAAGGCCGCGCTGGCGCGCACCGAGAGCCGGGGCGGGCACACCCGCGACGATCACCCGTCGATGGACGCGTCATGGCGCAAGCTGTTGCTGGTCTGCCGTACAGCCGGCGGCGATGCCGTGATTCCCGACATCGAAATCACGCGTGAAGACCAGGTGCCGATGCGCGCTGATCTGCTGGAGCTCTTCGAGGTCTCCGAGCTGGAGAAGTACTTCACCGACGATGAGCTGGCCGAGCACCCAGGACGGAGAGGCAAATGAGCTACAACGCGAGTATGCGGGTGTGGCGCGGCGACGAAGCCGGTGGCGCGCTGCAGGACTTCAACGTTGAGGTCAACGAGGGCGAGGTGGTGCTGGACATCATCCACCGCATGCAGCAGACCCAGACGCCCGACCTCGCCGTGCGGTGGAACTGCAAGGCGGGCAAGTGCGGATCGTGCTCGGCCGAAATCAACGGCAAACCGCGGTTGCTGTGTATGACCCGGATGTCCACGTTCGCCGAGGACGAGGTCGTGACCGTCACACCGCTGCGGACTTTCCCGGTGATTCGCGATCTGGTCACCGACGTCTCCTTCAACTACGAGAAGGCCCGCGAGATCCCGTCTTTCGCGCCACCCAAGGAACTGCAGCCCGGTGAGTACCGGATGGCGCAGGTCGACGTCGAGCGCTCGCAGGAGTTCCGCAAGTGCATCGAATGCTTCCTGTGCCAGAACGTCTGCCATGTGGTCCGCGACCACGAAGAAAACAAAAAGGCGTTCGCCGGGCCGCGATTCTTGATGCGGATCGCCGAGCTGGAAATGCACCCGCTGGACACTCGAGACCGGCGCACTGACGCGCAGCAAGAGCACGGCCTGGGCTACTGCAACATCACCAAGTGCTGCACCGAGGTCTGCCCGGAAAACATCAAGATCACCGACAACGCGCTGATCCCGATGAAAGAGCGCGTCGTCGATCGCAAATACGACCCCGTTGTGTGGCTGGGTAACAAGCTGTTTCGCCGCTGAGCATGCTTCGCTGAGAGTTTTTCGCTAACCCCGCGACTGGAATGGCGGCTGGTCCAACATAACACCAACGGCATCAACGACATTCGAACAGGGTCCGGGAGTTGTCCGTTCGGGCCGAACTCGCGCACGGGACGGTTTCAGACGCCAAGGCGCCGGAACACACTGCGGTGGAACACAATCGGCGCCACC
>DASZLQ010000242.1:0-15528 GCA_035552295.1 Mycobacterium sp.
CTCCGGCCGACGTGCCGGACGAGCTGATGCGCGCCTCGCTGGCCTCCTATGGACGCTACTGGCGAGAGGCGTTCCGCCTGCCGACCATGAATCTGCCCGCTCTGGCCCGCCGAATCGATGACTGGACCCTGGGTCACGAGAATCTAGACGCCGCCTTGGCCGCGGGCCGCGGAGTGGTGCTGGCTTTGCCGCATAGCGGTAACTGGGATATGGCCGGAGTCTGGCTGGCCCAGACGTACGGCACCTTCACCACCGTCGCGGAGCGACTCGAACCCGAGTCGCTGTACCGGCGTTTCATCGCCTATCGCGAAAGCCTCGGCTTCGAAGTGCTGCCGCTGTCCGGCGGCGAACGGCCACCCTTCGAGGTGTTGTGCGAGCGGCTGCGGGACAACCGATTGGTGTGCCTGATGGCCGAGCGCGACCTCACCCGCAGCGGTGTCGAAGTCGATTTCTTCGGCGAAACCACCCGGATGCCGGCCGGGTCGGCGAAGCTCGCGATCGCGACCGGGGCGGCCCTGCTGCCGGTGCACTGCTGGTTCGAGGACGACGGCTGGCGCATTGACATGCAACCGGCGCTGGACTGCACCAGCGGCGACGTGCGCGTCATCACTCAGGCGCTGGCCGACCAGTTCGCCAAGAACATCGCCGCTTACCCGGCCGACTGGCACATGATGCAGCCGCAATGGCTGGCCGATTTGTCCGACGCCCGGCGGGCCCGGCTGAAGGAAGCCTGATGCGGATCGGGATGGTTTGTCCCTACTCGTTCGACGTACCGGGCGGGGTGCAGTCGCACGTCTTGCAACTCGCCAAAGTGATGCGCGCCCGCGGGCACGAGGTCAGCGTGTTGGCGCCGGCTTCGCCGCATGTCTCTTTACCCGACTACGTCGTCTCAGCCGGCCGGGCCATCCCGATCCCCTACAACGGTTCGGTGGCGCGGCTGCAGTTCAGTCCGGCGGTACACGGCAGGGTCAGAAAGTGGCTCACCCAAGGTGAATTCGATGTGTTGCACCTGCACGAGCCGAATGCACCCAGCCTGTCGATGTGGGCCCTGCGGGTGGCCGAGGGCCCGATCGTGGCGACATTTCACACCTCGACCACCAAATCGCTGACGCTGTCGGTCTTCCAGGGTGTGCTGCGGCCCTGGCACGAGAAGATCGTCGGCCGCATCGCGGTGTCCGACGTGGCGCGACGCTGGCAGATGGAGGCGTTGGGCTCCGACGCGGTGGAGATTCCCAACGGGGTCGACGTCGATTCAGTTGCCACCGCGGTGCCGCTGGACGGGTATCCGCGGCCGGGCAAGACGGTGCTGTTCCTGGGCCGCTACGACGAGCCGCGCAAAGGCATGTCGGTGCTGCTCGACGCGCTACCCAGGGTGGTGGAGCGTTTTTCCGACGTGCAACTGCTGATCGTCGGCCACGGCGACGAGGACGAGTTGCGGGATCAGGCAGGCGAATTGGCGGACCACATGCACTTCCTCGGGCTGGTGGACGACGCCGGGAAAGCCTCGGCGATGCGCAGCGCCGACGTCTACTGTGCACCCAACACGGGTGGCGAGAGTTTCGGCATTGTCTTGGTGGAGGCGATGGCCGCCGGCACCCCGGTAGTGGCCAGTGACCTCGACGCGTTCCGCCCCGTGCTGTGCGACGGCGACGTCGGGAGCTTGGTGCCGGTGGGCG
Organism: Mycobacterium sp.; assembly: GCA_035552295.1. Lineage (GTDB taxonomy): Bacteria > Actinomycetota > Actinomycetes > Mycobacteriales > Mycobacteriaceae > Mycobacterium. The sequence continues at coordinate 1,677 of DASZLQ010000242.1, forward strand.
ACGCCGGCGCACTGGCCGATGCGCTGATCGAGGCACTGGACAACGACGTGCTGCGTCAACGCTATGTGGCGGCCGGTTCGGAAGCGGTCCGCCGGTATGACTGGTCGGTGGTGGCCAGCCAGATCATGCGCGTGTACGAGACGGTCGCGGGGTCAGGCGTCAAAGTTCAGGTCGCCAGCTGATGATCTGGCTGATTGTTGCCATCACGGCGCTAGTCGTGGTGCTGGCGGCGTTCGGCGCCTGGGCTTATCGCACGGCTAATCGGCTGGACCGGTTGAACGTTCGCTACGACCTGTCCTGGCAGGCGCTGGACGGTGCGCTGGCGCGGCGGGCGGTGGTGGCGCGCGCGGTCGCGATCGATGGCTACGGCGGCGCGCCGGAGGGCAGGCGGTTGGCGGCCCTGGCCGACGCTGCCGAGCGCGCGCCCCGGCAGGCGCGGGAGAACGCGGAAAACGAGCTGTCGGCCGCGCTGGCGGTGGTGGATCCGGCGTCGCTGCCGGCGGGCCTGATCGCCGAGCTGGCCGACGCCGAGGCCCGCCTGCTGCTGGCCCGCCGTTTCCACAACGACGCGGTCCGCGACACCCTCGCGCTGGCGGACAGGCGCATGGTGCGTGCCTTTCGGCTCGGTGGAACAGCTGCGCTGCCAAGCTATTTCGAGATCGTCGAGCGCCCCCACGCGTTGGCGCACAGCGATCACGGGGTACCCAGCCACCGCACCTCGGCGCGAGTGGTGCTGCTCGACGAAACCGGCGCGGTGCTGTTGCTGTGCGGTTCGGATCCGGCCATTACCGACGGCCCCGTGCCGAGGTGGTGGTTCACCGTGGGCGGCGAAGTGCGCCCCGGCGAACGGCTGGCCGAGGCCGCCGCGCGGGAGCTGGCCGAAGAAACCGGTCTGCGGGTTGCGGCGGCCGACATGGTCGGGCCGATCTGGCGGCGCGACGAGGTGTTCGAGTTCAACGGCGCACTGATCGACAGCGAGGAGTTCTACCTGGTGTGCCGCGCGCGGCGGTTCGAGCCGTCCATCATGGGGCGGACCGAGTTGGAACGCAGCTACATCCACGGCGCCCGCTGGTGTGATGCGAACGACATCGCCGAGTTGGCCGCGGCCGGCGAACAGGTATATCCGCTGCAACTCGGCGAGCTGCTGCCCGCGGCCGACCGGCTCGCGGGCCTCAGCGAGGCCGACAACGGGACCGCGCGCAACGCTTGCGTGCCTCAGTCGATCCGCTGATCAGCGCGAAACTCGCTTGCCGCCGACCACTAGAGTGGAATCGCAATGGTTGAAGGAGACAAAACGCTCGTGGACAGCGCCGCACAGCCGAACCAGGCAGGGACCGGGACGGCCCGGGTCAAACGCGGCATGGCCGAGATGCTCAAGGGTGGCGTCATCATGGACGTCGTCACCCCGGAGCAGGCCCGAATCGCGGAGAGTGCCGGCGCCGTCGCGGTGATGGCGCTGGAACGGGTGCCCGCCGACATCCGCGCCCAGGGCGGCGTGTCGCGGATGAGCGACCCGGACATGATCGAGGGCATCATCGCGGCGGTCACCATCCCGGTGATGGCCAAAGCGCGCATCGGGCATTTCGTGGAGGCGCAGATCCTGCAAAGCCTCGGCGTGGACTACGTCGACGAGTCAGAGGTGCTCACGCCCGCCGACTACACCCACCACATCGACAAGTGGAAGTTCACCGTGCCGTTCGTGTGTGGGGCGACCAACCTCGGTGAGGCGCTGCGGCGCATCAGCGAGGGCGCGGCCATGATCCGGTCCAAGGGCGAAGCCGGTACCGGAGACGTCTCCAACGCGACCACGCACATGCGAGCGATCGGCGGCGAGATCCGCCGGCTGACATCGTTGTCCGAAGACGAGTTGTACGTGGCGGCAAAGGAATTGCAAGCCCCCTACGAACTCGTCGTCGAGGTGGCCCGGGCGGGCAAGCTGCCGGTCACGCTGTTCACCGCGGGCGGTATCGCCACTCCCGCCGACGCGGCGATGATGATGCAGCTCGGCGCCGAGGGTGTCTTCGTGGGCTCGGGCATCTTCAAGTCCGGCGACCCCGCGCTGCGCGCCGCAGCCATCGTCAAGGCCACCACGTTCTTCGACGATCCCGATGTGCTGGCCAAGGTGTCTCGTGGTCTGGGTGAGCCGATGGTCGGCATCAACGTGGAGCAGATTGCGCAGCCGCATCGCCTGGCCGAACGCGGCTGGTAAAAACATTCCGTGGCGATCGAAGAGATCCTTGATCTCGAGCAACTCGAGGTCGACATCTACCGCGGTAGCGTGTTCAGTCCGGAGTCCGGGTTCCTGCAGCGCACCTTCGGCGGTCACGTCGCGGGCCAGTCGTTGGTGTCGGCGGTGCGCACCGTTGACCCGCAGTACCAGGTCCACTCGCTGCACGGTTACTTCCTGAGGCCCGGGGACGCCAAGGCGTGCACGGTTTTCATCGTTGAGCGCACCCGCGACGGCGGCTCGTTTGCCACCAGGCGTGTCAACGCCATCCAGCACGGGGAAATCATTTTCAGCATGGGGGCGTCCTTCCAGACCGACCAGGAAGGCATCCACCACCAAGACCCCATGCCGGCCGCGCCGCCACCCGACGGCCTGCCCGGGCTGAACTCGATCAAGGTCTTCGACGACGCCGGATTCAAGCAGTTCGAGGAGTGGGACGTCTGCATCGTGCCGCGCGAGCGCCTGCAGCTCTCGCCCGTCAAGGCCGCCCAGCAGCAGGTGTGGTTTCGCCACCGTGACCCGCTTCCCGACGACCCGGTGCTGCACATCTGCGCACTGGCCTACATGAGCGACCTCACGCTGCTGGGCTCGGCACAGGTCACCCACCTCGACGTGCGTGAGCATCTGCAAGTGGCATCACTGGACCACGCGATGTGGTTCATGCGCGCGTTCCGGGCCGACGAGTGGCTGCTCTACGACCAGTCGTCGCCGTCGGCCAGCGGCGGTCGCGCGCTCACCCAAGGCAAGATCTTCACCCAGACCGGCGCGATGGTCGCGGCGGTCATGCAGGAGGGGCTGACCCGCTATAGGCGGGGATACCAGCCCGCAAAACAGTGAGCGTGCGATGAGCGCGCCACGAATCGGCGTCCTGGCGCTGCAGGGTGACACCCGCGAGCACCTTGCCGCGCTGCGCGAAGCCGGAGCCGACTCCATGCCGGTTCGCCGCCGCAGCGAGCTGGACGCGGTAGACGGGCTGGTCATTCCTGGCGGGGAATCCACCACGATGAGCCACCTGCTGCTCGACGTCGACCTGCTGGAGCCGCTGCGGGCGCGGCTGGCCGACGGTCTTCCGGCCTACGGCGCGTGTGCGGGCATGATCCTGCTGGCCAGCGAGATCCTGGACGCGGGTAGGGGCGGACGCGAGGCGCTGCCGCTGCGTGCGATAGATATGACGGTGCGGCGCAATGCTTTCGGACGGCAGGTGGACTCGTTTGAAGGCGATATCGGGTTCGCGGGTCTCGACGGTCCGGTACGAGCGGTGTTCATCCGCGCTCCATGGGTCGAGCGGGCCGGTGACGGCGTGCAGGTGCTGGCGCGGGCCGCGGGGCATATCGTCGCGGTACGGCAGGGCCCGATGCTGGCGACGGCGTTTCACCCCGAGATGACCGGCGACCGGCGCATCCACCAGATGTTCGTCGACATCGTCAACGGGAACGCCTGAGCGCCCCGTTTGAGGCGTTCGGGTGTGCGCCTACGGCTTGAGAGTGCATCCGGGGCGACAATTCCGCGGAATTCCCGCCGTCACCGCACACCGGAAGCCGTCAGCGCACACTCAACCTGAAGTCCTGCGACGCCTGGGGTTCCTGAGCCGGACGGGGAATGCTCGGGTAACCTGCGCCGATCGTCCACGTAGACTCGTTGGGCGACTTTCAAGCAACAGAAGAGGTAAAGCACACCGATGAGCGGCCATTCCAAGTGGGCCACCACCAAGCACAAGAAGGCCGTCGTCGATGCTCGCCGCGGCAAGATGTTCGCGCGGTTGATCAAGAACATCGAGGTTGCGGCCCGCGTCGGTGGCGGCGACCCCGCCGGCAACCCGACGTTGTACGACGCCATCCAGAAGGCGAAGAAGAGCTCGGTACCCAACGACAACATCGAAAAGGCCCGCAAGCGCGGCGCCGGCGAGGAAGCCGGCGGCGCCGACTGGCAGACCATCACCTACGAGGGCTATGCGCCCAACGGCGTGGCGGTGCTGGTCGAGTGCCTGACCGATAACCGCAACCGCGCGGCCAGTGAAGTACGAGTGGCGATGACGCGCAACGGCGGAACCATGGCCGATCCGGGATCGGTGGCCTACCTTTTCGCTCGCAAAGGCGTGGTCACCCTCGAGAAGAACGGCCTGACCGAAGACGACCTGTTGGCCGCGGTGCTGGACGCCGGTGCGGAGGACGTCACCGATCTCGGCGACAGCTTCGAGATCATCTCCGAGCCGACGGATCTGGTCGCCGTGCGAACCGCCTTGCAGGAGGCCGGGATTGACTACGACTCCGCCGATGCGGGGTTCCAGCCGTCGGTGACCGTTGCACTCGATGCCGACGGCGCGCAAAAGATCATACGACTGGTCGACGCGCTCGAAGACAGCGACGACGTCCAAGACGTCTACACCAACGCCGACATCCCCGACGAGGTCCTGGCTCAGATCGAGGCGTGAGACCGGGCTAACTGATCGATTGTCGTTCCATTGACGAGACTGTCGAGTGCCGCAGTCATGTTGGGGCACTGGCGTGCTGGGTGGTCGGCCGGGCAGTGCAGCGCGTGGGTCAAAAAATCCTGGGCCAGCTTTGCTTGCGCGATGATGCGATCCAACTCGGCGATTTGTTGCTGAACAATCGGGCGCCAATTCCGGCCTGGGGTATCGAGCACAGCGGCGGCGGTCTGCAGCGGCACACCGAGGTGTTGGGCGATCTTGATAAACGCCAGCCGGCGCAGCTCGTCGGCCCCGTACCTGCGCTGCCCCTGCCGTCTCACCGGGGACACCAATCCGCGGTCTTCGTAGTACCGCAGCGCCGAGGTGCTCAGCCCGAGCCGAGCCGCGGCCTGCCCTATCGGGATCAGGGTCATGCGGCCATTTGACTTCAACCCGGCTTGAACCGGCAAGGTGTAGATCGATGACCGATTCGCCGATGCCCGATGTCAATCATCACGCCGACCACCCTGGGTTTGCCGGGGTGACCGGTCTGGTGGCCGGCCTCGGCATGCTCATCATGGGGCGCGGTTACGCGCGACTGGCCGCTGACCTGGCGTCGGTATCGGACGGCGACCGTGTCGTCGACGTTGGGTGTGGTCCGGGCAACGCGGTACGGGCCGCGGCCCAGCGGGGTGCCAGCGCCGTCGGAGTCGATCCGGCTCCGGTGATGTTGCGTCTCGCCCGCGCTGTGACCGGCGATCACTCGAACATCACCTGGTCGCAGGGCAGCGCCGAAGAACTGCCGCTGGCCACCGGCTGGGCAACCGTCGCGTGGTCGCTCAAGACGGTGCACCACTGGAACGACGTGTCGGTCGGACTCGCCGAGCTAGGGCGTGTGCTCGCGTCGTCGGGGCGTCTGCTGGTAATGGAGCGTCGGGTGCAGCCCGGAGCCACGGGCTTGGCGAGTCATGGGTGGACCGAACGGCAGGCCGAATCCTTTGCGGCGCACTGCGACGCAGCCGGATTCGAGGGCATGCGTATTGACCAGCGTGCTGTTGGTCGAGGGGTCCTGTGGGTCGTGCGAGGGCACCAGGCCGGTTAGTCGTAACCGTGCCGCATGTCCTCGACGACGCGCGGATTCTCCAGTGTCGACGGCTCGAGCGGGCGGGGCCCGATGTCGCCAGAGAACACGGTTGCGGCTTGCAGCACCTGCGGGTTGAGGAAGCGCAGTGGGGGCGCATCGGCCGGCATGGTCGGTGTCGGCGGGGTGTCGCCGCGGCGGGCCAGCGCAAACCCCCAGTCGCCGAACGTGGGCACGTGCACGTGGTAGGGCGTGACCGCGTAGCCGGCGGATTGGATCGTCGAAACCGTGCGCCAGAACGCCGTCGGCGTGGAAAACGGGCTGCCGGCCTGCACAACCACCACGCCTTCCGGGGCCAGCGCATGCGCGGCGAGCGAATAGAACTCGCTCGAATACAGCCGGCCCAGCACGGGGGTGTCCGGATCGGGCAAGTCGATGATGATCGCGTCGAAGCCTTCCGGCGGGCGCAGCTCGGGGTGGGGTGACCGCAGCCAGCGCATCGCGTCGTCGATCACGACGGCCACCCGTGGGTTGTCCAGCGCCCCGCCGTTGGCGTCCCGCAATGTGGTGCGCGCCAATTCGATCACCGCGGAGTCGAGCTCAACCTGCACGATCTTGCCGATGCCCGGTTGGCGCAGCAGTTCGCGCGCCGCCAGGCCGTCGCCGCCGCCCAGCACCAGCACCGAGCGTGCGCCGCTGCCGAGCGCGGGGTAGACCAGGGTTTCGGTGTAGCGGTATTCGTCTCGGGTGGAAAACTGCAAACCCCCATCGAGGTACAGGCGGGTGTCGTTGCCGCGACGGGTGACCACGATCTCCTGGTAGGCGGTATGCCGGTAGGCGATGATCGGGTCGGCGTAGAGCCGTTGCCTGCTGGTGGTCTCGATGTCGTGCGAGCGCACCAGCAGCGTCACCAGCAGCCCGAGCGCCGCGGCGAGCGCGCACAGCGCCGTCGCCAGCTGCCGGGTGGAAACCGCGTGTCGCAGCAAGAACATCGCCACGACGGCGGCCGCGACCAGGTTGATGATTCCGGTGGCCGCCGCCCCGCGAATCATCCCCAGCTGCGGCAGCAGGATGAACGGCCAAACCAATCCACCGACCAACGCGCCCAGGTAGTCGGCTGCATTGAGGTTGGCCAGCGTGCGGCCGGTATCGGTGTCGCCAGCGGTGCGACCACGCTGCAGCAGCGTCATCAGCAATGGCACCTCGGCGCCGACCAGGCCGCCGATCAGGGCGGTGCTCACCGCCAGCACCCACGTCGACCCGTCGACGAACGCGAATACCACGTAGAGCGCCGCCGCGGACAGGCCGCCGATGATGCCCAGCAGCGCCTCGACGGCGATGAAGGTGATGGCCGCGTGCCCCAGCAGCGGCTTGATCAGCAGGGCGCCCGCACCCAGCGCGGCGATGTATCCCGCGACGATCAGCGATGTGGCGACGATGCCGCCGCCATTCAGGCTCGCGGACAGCGTCAGCAGCGCGAGTTCGTACACGATGCCGCACGCCGCGCACGCCGCGACAGCCGCCAGCAGCACTGAACGCCACCGCCTCGAAGAATCCGTGGACCGGACCACGGCGGGCGCCGGCGAATCAACGGAAGTCATGACACCGCCGCGGCGGTCACCCCTCCCACGGCGAGCAGTATCAGCGCCACCGCGAATGATCCCGGATGCAGCTCCGGCTCGTCGACGTGCTCGTGGAAACTACCCGGTATCAGCAGGTGCATCGCCAGCAGCGCGATTCCCAACAGGATCACGCCCATCAACCCGTACACCGCCACACCGACGAGTCCCTGGCCCAGCTGGCTGTAGCTGTTCGCGATGGCGGTGATGATGACGACGGTCAGCGCGATGTACATCGCGCCGGCGACGACGACGGCGTTGGGGCGGCGATCGATGAACACCAGTTGGCGCAGCTTTCCCGGGGTCAGCCAGTCGACCACGTAGAAGCCGACCAGCAGCACGGCCATGCCGACCAGGAAGTACAGGATCGTCGCGACTGCGCCCTTCAGGACTGGATTGAGGTCGACGGTTCCGATCTCGACGGCGAGGTACATGGGTGTCTCTCCTTTGCGATTACAAATGGTTAGGCGTCACTTGGTTCCGCCGGGACCGCCGGGGGTGCCGCCAGCACCGCCCGACGGGGATCCGGGACTGAACCCGGGGCCGAGGAAGATAAACGCTCCGTGGCTGTATCCGCCGCCCAAGCCTTCGACGCGGATGCTGCACGGGTACTTGCCGTCGGGACCGACGATGACGATGTTGTTGCTGTAGCGCAGGTACTCGTTGTTGCCGTTGTCGACACGCGCCTCGGGTGCCTGATAGTCGGCGAGCGTGTCGGCAACCTGCGCGGGCGATCCGGTGCACTGGTAGCGCGTTCCGTTGGCGTCCCGGGAGTACTCGTGATAGTGGCTGGCGATATACGACGCAATGTTCTTGTTCTGCAACACGATTCCGAAAACCAACGACACGATGGCCGCGACGGCCAAGCCACCGGAAAGCCAGAACAGGCCCTTGCGGCTCATGGACGCCACCGGCTCGCGGTGTAGACCACCGTCCCGCCCGACGCCGCCGGGTACAGGTGCCACGTCTGCCAGCGCCAGCCGGCGCCGTCGGGTTCGGCGGCCAGCGCGGTCAATGCGGCGTCATCGCCGGGAAACGTGCCGCCGAGCCACCCGCTTTCGGCCAGGCAACGTTCGCGGAGTTCGCGCGCGAGTTGGCGAAACGTCGCCTCGTCGTGGGTGTCGGTGCGCGATTCGATGCGGTAGCCCGGCGCGTCGGCGTGCTCGGGCAGCTTGCCTCCGTGCCTGCGGGCGGTGCAGGAGACCTGCTCGGAGAAGCGCGTGCCGGCGTGCTCGACGGTGACGACGTGCGAGGCGCCGAGGACTCCGAGCACCAGCGCACCGCCGCCGCCGGGATGGTCGAGTGAGTAGCTGGCCAGTGGCTGCGGTGCGGGGGCGTTGAGCGCCAGTCCGAGCCTTTTCCCCGACACGTCCGCCGGAGTCACGGCGAGCTGATGAAGCGGCACCGGCGTGGCCTAGGGAGAAGAGGCCGGGGGTGCCGGGTAGACGGTGAGCTCGCCGGTCAGGACGGGCTTGCCCGTGGATATCTCCCAGGGCATGTCCGGGGCCCAGCGTTCGAAGGAGAGCAGCGCGCTCTCGTCGGCGTTGGTGCAATCCAGGAATTCCATCTCACCGCCCGCCGGCAGGCCCGTCGTGCCTTCGGTTGTGTACGAGGCGCGCCCGCGCTCCGACTCGTGAAACGTCACACCGTCGACCACATACTGGTCGCCGGGCTTCAATGTCAGGTCTTTGCGGGTCACCCACATCGCCAGCTCGAGGCGCCCGTCGTCCTCTTCGACGCTGAACCAGATCGGCTGGTCGCCGCCTTCCATCAGATGCTCCCACCACACGAAAGGTCCCTCGCGGAAGGTCACCGACCCGCGAACCACGTAGTCGACACCGCCATAGCTGACGATTGCGCCAGGGCCCAGTTGCCGGGGTCCGAACTGCGGCATCGCGTCGACGGAGAGCGGATCCTGGCGCCCTCCCGGCCGAGCCGGTTTCTTGGGCCGCCGCAAAGCAACGATGAGTATCACGACGGACGCGATGAACAACGCCGCGGCGATCACGACCAGCAGTGTTCCCACGCCTACCCTTCCGTGCCCGCGGCGGTCGGGCGAATGTGGGCTTTAAGTTAACAGCTTTTACTGGGCCCGGCGCCGTAACACGACCGGAGAAGCAGCGCCGCGTGTCCTACCCGACACGGTCGGTACCGCCCGCTAGGCTATCGAACAGCTGTTCGGTACCTCGATATCGGTGAAGTGGGAGCAGGCACATGCGCGTGATGGGCGTCGATCCGGGACTGACCCGATGCGGGCTGTCGGTGGTGGAAAGCGGGCGCGGTCGAGATGTCGTCGCGCTGGACGTCGATGTGGTGCGCACTCCGTCGGATGCGCCACTGTCCAAGCGGTTGCTGGCCATCAGTGACGCCGTCGACCACTGGCTGGACACACATCATCCGGATGTCGTGGCCATCGAGCGGGTGTTCTCACAGCAGAACACGATGACGGTTATGGGCACCGCTCAGGCCGGCGGCGTCATCGCGTTGGCGGCCGCCAAACGCGGTATCGACGTGCACTTCCATACGCCCAGCGAGGTGAAGGCCGCGGTCACCGGCAGCGGCACCGCCGACAAAGCACAGGTCACCGCGATGGTCACCAGAATCCTTGCGCTGCAAGCCAAACCGACACCGGCCGACGCCGCCGATGCGTTGGCTTTGGCGATTTGTCATTGCTGGAGAGCGCCGATGATTGCCCGGATGGCCGCAGCTGAGGCGCAGGCCGCCCAGCAACGGCGCGCATACCAGGCCAAGCTGAAGGCCGCGCGATGATCGCCTCGGTGCGCGGCGAGGTGCTCGAGGTGGCGCTCGATCATGTGGTGATCGAGGCCGCCGGCGTCGGCTACCGGGTGAACGCGACGCCGTCGACGCTGTCCACACTGCGGTCCGGGACCGAGGCCCGCCTGATCATCGCGATGATCGTGCGCGAGGATTCGATGACGCTGTACGGATTCACCGACACCGATACCCGCGACCTGTTCCTGACACTGCTGTCCGTGTCGGGCGTCGGGCCCCGCCTGGCGATGGCGACGCTGGCCGTGCACGACGCCGGGGCGCTGCGACAGGCGCTGCACGACAGCGACGTCACCGCGCTGACTCGGGTGCCCGGGATCGGCAAACGCAGCGCCGAACGGATGGTGCTGGAGTTGCGTGACAAGGTCGGAGCCGTCGCCGCAAGTGCCGGAGCGCCGGCGGGCGCTGCCCTCAACGGCCACGCGGTGCGCGGCCCGGTGGTGGACGCGTTGGCCGGTTTGGGCTTTGCCGCCAGACAGGCCGAGGAGGCCACCGACAAGGTGTTGGCCGCCGATCACGATGCGACGACGTCCGGCGCGTTGCGCGCCGCGTTGTCGCTGCTGGGTAAGGCCCGATGACCGACCGCGACGATTCGGAGGACTTTTCCGAACCCGACGTCCGGGAAGTTTCGGCGACCCTGGTGCCCGGCGAGGGCGACATCGACGGCAGTCTGCGCCCGCGCTCGCTGCACGAGTTCATCGGCCAGCCGCGGGTGCGCGAACAGCTGCAGCTGGTCATCGAGGGGGCCAAAAACCGCGGCGGCACACCGGATCACATCTTGCTGTCCGGTCCGCCGGGACTGGGCAAGACATCGCTGGCCATGATCATCGCCGCCGAGCTGGGGTCCCCGTTGCGGGTGACGTCCGGGCCCGCGCTGGAGCGCGCGGGCGACTTGGCCGCGATGCTGTCCAACTTGATCGAGCACGATGTGCTGTTCATCGACGAGATTCACCGCATCGCCCGGCCCGCCGAGGAAATGCTCTATCTGGCGATGGAGGACTTCCGGGTCGACGTGGTGGTCGGCAAGGGGCCGGGGGCGACGTCGATTCCCCTGGAAGTGGCGCCGTTCACGCTGGTCGGTGCGACTACCCGATCCGGCGCGCTGACCGGCCCGCTGCGTGACCGGTTCGGTTTCACCGCGCATATGGATTTCTACGAGCCCCCCGAGCTGGAGCGGGTGCTGGCCCGTTCCGCCGGAATCCTGGGCATCGAGCTGGGCGCGGAGGCCGGCGCGGAGATCGCCCGCCGCTCGCGGGGGACGCCGCGGATCGCCAACCGGCTGCTGCGCCGGGTCCGGGACTTCGCCGAGGTGCGCGCCGACGGCGTGCTCACCCGCGACGTCGCCAAGTCCGCGCTGGCGGTCTACGACGTCGACGAACTCGGCCTGGACCGACTCGACCGAGCGGTGCTGTTGGCGCTGACCCGCGGCTTCGGCGGGGGACCGGTCGGGGTTTCGACGCTGGCCGTGGCGGTGGGCGAGGAGGCCGCCACCGTCGAGGAGGTGTGCGAGCCGTTCCTCGTCCGGGCGGGCATGATCGCGCGCACCCCGCGCGGCCGGGTGGCCACCGCGCAGGCCTGGACACACCTCGGCATGACTCCGCCGGCGGGGCGCCTCGGCATCGGGGAGCCACCCGGCTGCGGCGAACCCGGCCTGTTCGGCTAGCGCCAGCCCCATCGGGCGGTTACGTCACCGTCGAACGGGTATCCAAGCAGCAGTAATTACCTGCTGGAGGAGATTCTGATGAGGCACACGCACCGCGACTATGAACACCCTCGCGCGCCGTACATGCCACGCACCCGCGGCGCGCTGTCCGGGCTGCTGCTGATCCTGTTGGGCGCATGGGGCGCGTTGGTACCGTTCTTCGGCCCCCACGTCAATTGGGCATTTATGGCTGACCCGGCATGGACGTGGACGACGGCCAAGGGCTGGCTAGAGGTGCTCCCCGGCGCTGTTACCGCGGTGGGCGGCCTGCTGCTGCTCGTCTCCGGAAATCGCGCCAGCGCCGTGTTCGGCGGCTGGCTGGCTGCCGTAGGCGGCGCCTGGTTCGTGGTCGGCCGGGCGTTCGCGTCGACATTGGGTATCGGAGACGTCGGTCAACCGGTGGCGGCGACGGACCTGAAACGGGCCCTGCTCGAGGTCACATACTTCACCGGTCTGGGGGCGCTGATCGTGTTCATGGGTGGGGCCGCCCTGGCGCGCGTGGCGGTTCGGCACGCGCGAGACGTCCGAGACATCCCTGTGACCGAACCGGCGCCAATGGCGGTGCCCGCGGCGGGGGCCAACGTGCCGGCGGCGGGGGACGACATGCCGGCACGGGAACCGGCTACGTCCGGCCGGCGTTTCGGTGGCGGCCTATTCCGCCGGCACCACCACGTCGGCGTTTAGCGCCGCGCCTGCTGACAGCGTGACTTTGCGCGTCAGCGCAGTCCGAGCAGCAGCGGATCGGTAATGTTCTGACGATGATCGTCGCCGGGTTGGTGTTCGCCGCACTGGCCGCCTTGTTGCACGTCTACATCTTCACGATGGAGTCCCTGACCTGGACCTCGCCGCGCACCCGCGCAACGTTCGGCACGACGGACGAGGAAGCCGAAACCACCAAGCTGCTCGCGTTCAACCAGGGCTTTTACAACCTGTTCCTGGCGATAGTCAGCGGCATCGGCATTGCCTTGGTCGCCGTGGGACACAACGCCGTTGGCGCCGCGCTCATCTTCGCGGGCGTCGGATCCATGGCCGCGGCCGCGGTCGTGCTGTTGCTTTCGTCACCGGACAAGGCCCGGGCGGCGTTGACGCAGGGCACCTTCCCGGTGATCGCTGTCGTGCTGCTCGCGCTCGGCGTTATGTCGTAATCGCGAGGGTTACACACGGCGCTGTCTGGGTACTCGGGCGATGCTGAAATAGCCCGGCGACTACCGAGGAGACTCAATGAAACATGCACAAAATGGCCGGCCGAGCGCGTTGTGGATGCCCCGCTCCCGCGGGGCATTGTGCGGGTTGCTCCTGGTCATCTTGGGTGCTTGGGGTGCGGTGATCCCCTTTGTCGGCCCCCACTTCAATTTCGCGTATACACCCGACCAGGACTGGGCGTGGAGCACAGCCCGGGGATGGCTTGAGGTGCTCCCGGGAGCCGCCACCGTGTTGGGTGGGCTGGTGCTGATCTTGTCCGGAAATCGCATCACCGCTATGGTGGGCGGCTGGCTGGCGGTCCTGGCCGGAGCGTGGTTCGTGCTCGGTGGACAGATCGCTCCGATGTTGGGCATCGGTTCGGCCGGCGATCCGATAGCCGTAACCGAACGCAAACGGGCCGCGCTCGAGATTTCATATTTCTCCGGTCTGGGTGCCGTGATTATCTTCCTGGGCGGCGTCGCAGTGGCGCGCCTGGCGGTGCGGTCGGCGAGTGACGCCGAAGCCCTGGCCCGGGTGGAAGCGGCACGTGTGACTCGGCTCGCCGAACGGTCGGCCAGCGCTCCGCCGTACATGTCGGGGCTGGAGGAACCGGCGGAGCCGGCGCCCGAGGTGTCATCCGGCGCCCTCACCATGCCGCGGGCGGATGTTGACGTGCCCGCGGAAGCCGAGCCGAAACGTGGCCGGCGCCGGCAACAGGCGGGCGCGGCGCCCGCGGCGCCAGGCCCCGCGTATTTGCGCTGGCCGCATCCGCAAGGCTGAACCGCTGGGGCTAGGCGGCGACCGCCACGTCGGCGCAGTCCACCTCGCCGGACGTGTCTTCAGC
>DASZLQ010000243.1:0-17007 GCA_035552295.1 Mycobacterium sp.
CGGCAATCGACGTCTTTGCCGTTGAATCGGTAATGGCTGGCTCCGATGAGCACCACCGGCTGCAGCTGACCCAGTCGATCCAGCGTCGCAGTGACCGAGAGCTCGGGGGAGTTGATCGTCCAGATCGCGCCGAGGCTCGCGGTGGCCAACAAGCCGATGATGGCCTCGGGGGTGTTGGGCAGCACCGCCGCGACCCGCTCACCGGGCTGGACTCCGAGCGTGGAAAGCGCAGCGGCCAGTGCGGCGACCTGGCTGTGCAGTTGACGCCATGTCAGAGACCGCACACGGTTGTCTTCGGTGATCGAGCGTATCGCCACGGTGTCGGCGCATTGAGGTCTAAGCGCGTGCCGCAGCATGTTTTCGGTGAAATTCATTCGCGCATTGGGATACCAGATGGCGCCGGGCATTCGCTCGACGGCGAGTGCGGGGCCGTTGAACCCCGTTCCGGTGACGCTGAAGTACTCGCGAACTGCGTCCCAAAACCCCGACACATCCTCGACCGACCAACGCCATGCTTGGCGGTAATCGGCCAGCGTTATTCCACGATGTTCACCCGTCCACTGCATGAAACCTGCTAAGCGACAGTGTTTTTGCTGCTCGGCTGTCGGGCGCCAGGTTGCTGGCGGATTCGTCGTCGCACGCGTTGTCATGGTCGGGTCCTTTCTGCGGGCGAGCGGGCGCAGTCGCGGCCGGGCAACCGCCGATGGATGGGCCCAGCCAGCCAGACGGGGAAGACGCTGGCTGGGCCATGCGTTGGGGGCGCTCGTAGGGGCGCATCGGTGGCCGCGATGCAACGGCCTCGCCGACTGGCGGTCATCATCACTGCGGCCACCGGTTCGCCACATCCGGGCATCGGAGTCCCCGCGTGGGGCCGGTCTCGGCGGTATCGGCGCGGCGACGCACGCTGATGCTCGCGGATGATTTGAGAGGAACCGCGACAAGCGCCGGCAGAGAGGCGCGTCGTTTTTGGTGGGCCGAGGCGAGGAAGGAGACCGGCGTTGAGTCGCTGCAGTACTTCTGCAGTGGGCGGCGGCAAGGTGTGCACAACTACGACCTGGATCGGTTACGGCAGGACGACGATTTTGCCGTGGAGGTGGCCGGATTGGCTGGCGTCTAGCGCTGCTGCCGTCTGCGCAAGCGGGTAGGTACGCCAGATGGGCACGGTCAGCCGCCCCTGCTCGATGAGGGACGCAATCTCGCGCAGTGCAGGACCAAGTTCGCTTCCGGCTCCGCCCACATGGATTTGGATGCCGGCGGCGGCGGTGTCGAAGGCGACGAGGGTCAGCACGCGTTCGGGGCCTCCCGCGAGGGCGATCGACAGCGGGATTTCACCGCGGCCGGAGGCGTCGAGGACGGCGTCGACCCCCCGCGGAGCGATCGCGCGGACGCGGTCGAGCAGCCCGTCGCCGTAGGCCACAGGCTCGGCGTCGATCGAGCGCAGGTAGTCGAAATTGCGCTCGCTTGCCGTCCCGATCACCCGCGCCCCGCGCGCGACGGCCAGCTGAACCGCGAACGTGCCCACGCCGCCGGCGGAGGCATGGATCAGCAACGTGTCGCCGGCGTGGACGCCGAGCTTGTTGAGCACGGCGTAGGCGGTGCCGCCGGCGCCGGCCACGCTGCCCGCCGATTCCCAGTTGATGGCGTCGGGTTTTTTGATCAGGCTGGCCGGATCGGCGAGGGCGAACTCGGCGAACGACGGTGTCAGTGAGGCGCCCATGACTGCATCGCCCGCGCGGAATTCGGTCACCCCGGCGCCGACTTGATCGACGACACCGGCCACATCGGTTCCCAGGCCTGCGGGCAGCGTCAGCGTGAACTCCTCGTGCATGAGGCCCTGCATGGTTTTCCAATCGATGGGATTGATGCCCGCGGCGCGCACCGCGATCCGCAGCTGCCCGGGATCGGGGCTCAGCGCGGGGACGTCGACGACGTGGAGCACATCGGCGTCGCCGTATTCAGAGAACTGGACGCTGCAGGGCATATGTTCATTTCCAATCTGGTTGCGGGCGAGTCGATTCCGAGGTGTTGTCCCGGTCAGAGGTCGTCGGGCAGCAGGCCGAACGACTGGTAGAGCCGGACGTAGTCGACGGTGTCCCAGTGTTCGGCGGCGACACCGTTTTCGATCCGTAAGAAATCGGCCGAGGCGAAGTCGACGCGGTGTCCGCTGGCTGTCACCGTGCCGTCCCAAACGCTGAGCGAGGCGACTCGGTCGTTTTCGGCCACGACGTGGGTGTGCACGGCCAGTCCGTCCGGCATGGCGCCGCGCCCGATAGCCCAGGCGTTGCCGAATTGGTCGCGCCCGTCCGGGGTCCAGCCGGTGTTTTGGATGTAGCCCACCGCCAGGGCGTCCACGGCGCTGGCCACACCGGTGTTAATGGCGCCGTCGTAGAGGCGCCGCCCTACCGCGCGTGACTCGTCTCGAGTCGGCCGTCGGCCGGTGCGCGGTGCGTCGAAGTCGGTGCCGAGACGCTCTTTGAAGATTCCGTCGGGTGCTTCTGGCACGCCCAGCATCTGCTGGAAGGTGGCGGCCACGCCGGGTACGGTGCCGATCCTGGCCAAGATCCGGTAAGTGTCCATGACGAGCCAATGCTCGGCGAGTTGGTCGTCGCGCACGCGCAAGAAATGCGAGACCGAGGTTTGGATCTGCGTGCCGGTGGCCCCCACGCCGGCGTAATCACCGGTATGTGATCCGGTGACGATGGTGCGCAACGCGACGAGGTCGTTTTCGACGAGGACGCCAACGTTTTCATGAACGCCGAAGTGCAGGTCTACGAACGAGTTCCGAAGTGCTGCAAAGTATTTCTTCGTCGCGGTGCGGCTGCGAACCCCGTCGAAGTTGTAGGACAAGAAGTTGCGGGCGAGCACCTCATCAAAGAGTGCGCCGTTTTGGGCGTTGATGGCGTCGACGAAGGCGCGCGCCAGTTCATCGAAGGCTTGGGCCGTCTTGGTTTGGTGAAAGCCGTCCAGACTGGTGGCGGGCATGTGAATCGTCTGCTCCCTGGGCTGGTTTCATGCGAGACGGTATCGGGGTCTTCGCGCGGGTGCGGTGATGCTGTTACGCGAGACCGACGTACTCGAGTCGAAGGAGGTCTAGTTGTTCGTCGGACTTTTCACCCACGAGCCGCAGTATTTGTTCGGCGTCCTGGCCGACAGCGCCGCGGATCGGCGGGGGCTGCTGTCCGACCAACTCGATCACGCGATCGGCGGACGCCTGCGCGCTGAGCCCCGAGCTTTGCGCGGTATTGAGGGCGTCGGCGAATTTGGCGAACGCTTCCCCGTAAAGCTCACGCTGTTGGGGGGTCATTGAATCAAGGGTGCGGCGCAGCGCGGCGGCCGTTTTGGCCGGCCCGCCGGTGACCATATTGCCGGCTTGGGCCACCACGAAGTGCACGCCGAACGGCTTAAGCTCGGCGCGATAGACGTCCGCGATGGCTTCCAGGGCCGCTTTGGCGGAACTCGATGGCCCGTTGAACGGCAGGGGGAAACGCCCCGTCATCGCACCGATCGCCACGATGCGGCCACGGGAGGTGCGCAGCGCCGGCAGGAACGCGTTGATCACGGCCAGGGCGCCGAACACGTTCACCTCATACTCTCGTTTGATCGCTGCAAGGGGCAGCACCTCCAACGGGCCCGGGGTTAGAATTCCGGCGTTGCTGATCAGCACGTCGAGTCCGCGTGCGCCCAACTGCTTGGTGACTTTGTTCACCCACTGCGTGACCGCGGTTTCATCGGTGATGTCGGCGACCGACAACGCCACCCGCCCGCCCGATGCGGTCGCCAAATCATCGATCTCTGCCGGGTTGAGCGCGGTGCCGAACACCCGATAGCCCTTGTCGGCGAGTTTGAGGGCAAGTTCGCGGCCCAGACCACTACCTGCGCCGGTGATAGCCACGCTGGGATTTGAGGCCTCGTTATTGGCCATCTTCGTACCTCCCTTGGGAGAGACCACTAGTCCTTCGGACAAAAGCTTTGTC
This sequence comes from Mycobacterium sp., assembly GCA_035552295.1. Taxonomy (GTDB): domain Bacteria; phylum Actinomycetota; class Actinomycetes; order Mycobacteriales; family Mycobacteriaceae; genus Mycobacterium. The sequence goes on from DASZLQ010000243.1 coordinate 3,975, forward strand.
GACCTTTTGTCGATCGTCAAGCCGATCATCGATTTTATTGACAACATCGATAGAGTATCGTAGATGCGGCGCATTAGGCCTCGCAACGCGGCCATCGGTGATCGTTGGTGGCTGTCGGGTTCTGTCACGCAGCACGATCGCCGCGTTGGGCCTTCGCGTTGAGAGAGGTGACCCTGTGACCGTGAACTCGTTGCTGGATTCGCAAATCCGTCGGCTCTTCGAGGCCGTCGACGACAAGGACACCGGCTACTTGGCGCACCATTTCGCCGACGATGTCACCTTCCGATTCGGCAACGCCGATGTCGTCGAGGGCCGCCCCGCGGTGGTGGCGACCTGCGAAGCATTCCTGGCGAGCATCGCCAGGATCCGCCATGTGATCGAGCACCTGTGGCAGGTGGATACCGATCGGGTCGTCGCGGTGACGACGGTGCACTACGAGAGACTCGATGGCGGCAGGCTTAGCCTGCCCTGCGCAAACAGCTTCCGTGTGCGCGACGGCGAGGTTAGCGACTACCGGATCTACATGGACATCACTCCGGTCTTCGCCTAGCCGGTCCGACGAACTTGGCGCGCCAACAATTAAATCGATTTATTTGACAAAATCGCTGAAGCGGACGAATAATGTGTGATATAACCCACTTTAGGTCATCCGGTGCGGGATAGCTGCCGTCGTTGGAGCGCGGGGTTGGAGACAGTGATGAACGGTGTTGAGGTGCCGGTGTTGATCGTGGGTGGCGGCGGCGCGGGGTTGACCGCGTCGATGTTGCTGTCGAAGCTCGGTGTCGACTCATTGGTGGTGTCAGCGTGGCCTAGCACGTCGATTCTTCCGAAGGCGCATGTGCTGAGCCCGCGCACGATGGAGATCTTCTGTGACGTCGGTGTGGCCGACGAGATCTACGCCAAGGGCACACCTGCACAGAACATGCAGGCGACGGCGTGGTATGCGGGTCTCGCTGGGCCGCACGAGGGGTACGGTCGCGAGATCGGCCGGCTGGAGGCGTGGGGTGGGGGTTACACCGACCCCGATTACATCGCGGCGAGCGCGTGCCGCACGGCCAACCTGCCCCAGATCCGTCTGGAACCGATTCTGCGTAAGCATGCCGAGGCGCTTGCCGGGTCGGACAAGGTTCGCTTCAACCACGACATGCTCTCGTTCACGCAGCACGCTGACGGCGTCACCGCGCAGGTGCTCGACAAGCACACCGGCGACACCTACGAGGTGCGTTGCCGTTATTTGTTGGGCTGCGATGGGGGACGCACGGTCGGCAAGCTGCTCGGCATCCAGATGCAGGGCGTGCGTGACGTGATGAACATGGTGTCGGTTCATATGACCGCGGATCTGTCCCGCTGGGCGCGTGACCCGGAGGTGTTGATTCGCTGGTTGGTCAACCCGGACTTCGGCGGGATGTGGGCGAGTGGCGTGTTGGTGCCGATGGGCCCCGACCATTGGGGGCCGAACTCAGAGGAGTGGGTCTTTCATCTGCAGTACGCGGTGGACGACGCGGACGCGCTGGATCAGGCCAAGGTCCTCGAACGGATGCGAGCGACGTTGGGAGTTCCCGATTTCACCCCCGAGGTGCACAACATCAGTCATTGGATCTTGGAAGCACTTGTGGCGGAGAGGTTTCGGGACGGGCGTGTCTTTCTGCTCGGCGATGCCGCGCACCGCCATCCACCGACGGGGGGATTGGGTCTCAACAGCGCCGTGCAGGATGCGCACAACCTGTGCTGGAAGGTCGCGGCGGTGCTCGACGGTGCCGCCTCAGAGGCACTGCTGGACTCATACGAGCTCGAGCGCCGGCCGGTTGATGCCAACAACGCCGACAGGGCGATGAAGAATGCACTCAACCACGTGACGGTCGAGCAGGCGATCGGACTGTCACCGCAGGCTTCCCCTGCGGAGAATTGGGACCAACTGACGCCAATCTGGCAGGACGTCCCCGGCGCCGCACAAAAGCGGCACCTGATCAACACCGCGATCGCGGCCCAGACCATGGAATTCCGCCATCACAGGGTCGATTTCGGCTACAACTATCCAGAAGGTGCCATCGTCGACGACGACCAAACACCGCACGCCGAACCGCTGGAAAGCATTCGGCTCTACCAGCCGTCGACACGCCCCGGACACCCGCTACCGCACGCGTTTGTGGAATGCGCGGGCCGGCGAACCTCGACAGCCGAGCTTGGCGGGGCGGGCCGGTTCCTGCTGATCGCCGGCGAGGACGGACACGCCTGGTGCGAGGCGGCCGGGAAACTCGCCGAGGACTACGTGATCGCGCTCGACGCTGTGCGCATCGGGGTACTCAGCGGCGACTACATCGACATCAGATGCGCCTGGCTGAAGCAGCGCGAGATCAGCGCACAAGGGGCGGTGCTGGTTCGCCCGGATCGCTACATTGCTTGGCGCAGTTTGGGCGGTGCCGAAAATCCCTACAGGGAATTGCACGACGTCTTCTCCCAGATCCTGCATCGAACCGAGGCCGAGGTCGTGACGGCATGAATCAGCTTGCGCGGCAACGTAACGATGGCGACATGAAATTGCCGCAACCGCTGCACTGAGGTAAACCGATGAGCCTGCACAGATTGACCAACATCGTCATCGGCGTGCCCGACGTTGAGGCCGCCGCCGCCTACTATCGCGACTTCGGACTGGCCGCGGTCGGTGCTAACCGCTTCGCCACCGTCGACGGCGGTGCACAACTGGGGATCGCGCGTGCACGCCAGCGACGGCTACTCCAGTTAGGTATCGGGGTTCACCACACCGACGATCTGGACCGCATCGGATCGCGACTGGACAAGCTGGATATCGGCTACACGCGCAGCGACACATCGATGTCGGTGCTCGACCCGAATTCCTCTCTTACCGTCGTGGTCGAGATCGCCGACGAAATCAAACAGCAATACACGCCGACCCCCGCCACCAACGGACCCGGGCGCCCGGACCGAGCCAACCTGCGAGCCGCCGGCATCGACCGCGAAAACCCAGTCCGGCCACGCAAACTCGGCCACGTCGTGATCGGCTCGGTTGACCAAGAGGCGAGCCACAGGTTCTTCACTGACGGGCTGGGCCTCAAAATCACCGATCACGTGCCCGGACTGGCCAGCTTCATGCGATGCTCCACCGACCACCACAACGTCCTGGTGCAGCAGGCGCCGCTGAACTTCCTGCACCACACCGCATGGGAAGTCGACGATGTCGACGAGGTGGGTCGCGGCGCCACCGCGATGCTCGAAGGCCACCCCGAGCGTCATGTCTGGGGATTGGGCCGACACCACCTAGGGTCCAATTTTTTCTGGTACCTCAAAGACCCCGCCGGCAACTTCTCCGAGTACTACAGCGACATCGACTGCATCATCGACGAGCAGTTGTGGAAACCGGCCGTCGTCGAAGGCGCTAAGGGACTCTACAGCTGGGGCCCCCCGCCGCCGCCGTCGTTTCTTGCCCCCGATGACTTGGCCGCCCTGATGACCGGATCACACACAGCCCGCTAAGCCATCGCCCACAAGCCAACTACGAAGGACTGCAATGCGAATCGGCACGCTCAACAATCGTTATCATGCCCTGGCCGGCAACCTGGCCCTCGACATCGCCGAGGCGAGTCACGGGCGATTCGCCCCCGATGGCTTTGACATCTTCGAGCAGTTCGGCGAGCTGGCCGGCTGGGTGAGCAGCGTTCCGGACACCGCCTACACACCCTTTGACGCCGGCGCGCTCGGCCCGCCCGTGCCGATGCCTCGCCAGGCCTTCGGTGTCGGCCTCAATTACCGCGATCACGCGGCCGAGTCCGGGCTTGCGGAACCCGAGGTGCCGCTCGTATTCACCAAGTTCCCCACCTCGATCACCGGACCCAGCGCGACCGTCACGCTTCCCTCGGCTTACGTCGACTGGGAGGCTGAACTCGTCGCAGTCATCGGCGCACGCGCGCAGCACGTCAAGGCAGCCGATGCGTGGTCGCATGTCGCCGGTTTGACGGTGGGGCAAGACCTTTCCGAGCGTCGCGTGCAACTCGCCGGTCCCGCACCACAATTCAGCCTCGGAAAGTCCTACCCGGGATTCGGGCCGATCGGGCCCGCGATCGTCACTTTGGACGAAATCGCCCACGTCGGCAACCTTGAAATCAGGTGTCTCCTCGATGATGAAGTGCTCCAAAAAGGCCGAACTAGCGACCTGATCTTCTCCATCCCCGAACTCGTCGAACACATCTCGGCTATCTGCCCCATGCTGCCCGGAGACCTGATCTTCACCGGGACACCTGCCGGCGTCGGTGGCGCACGCACACCCAACCGCTTCCTGAATCCCGGATCGACCTTGATCACTGCAATCGAAGGGATCGGCGAATTGCGAAATCGGCTGGTGTAACAGCAAAGCGATGCCTATGCAGGTGGCTACCTGAGTAGAGGCAGGCCGGGCTCTCCGGAGGCCACCGTACTGCGCATCCAGATGACAACCCCACAAGTAGGCCCCAAACGTGTTCGTCTGTGCATTACCGGACGAATTCGAGATCTTTTGCGGCCCCGAGCAAGGGAGCAACATGACACCGCACCCCGGGTCGGTCAATAACGTCCTTCGCGACAAACTGCAGACACCCGTGATGTGCACCGTGGTGAAGCCGCCAGATGTCGGGTCGGTCAATAACGTCCGCGACAAACTAAAGACACCGCTGGTTCTCGTCGGCAGCTTCTTTCGGATGTGCGTGCTGACCGGAAAGGCGATGTTTCGGAGGCCATTTCAGTGGCGTGAGTGCGTCTTGCAGTCCTGGTTCATCATGAGGGTCACGCTTTTCCCGACCATCATGGTCTCGATCCCGTTCACTGTGCTGCTGGTCTTCACGCTCAACGTGCTGCTGGCGCAGTTCGGTGCCGCCGACATTTCCGGCGCCGGCGCGGCGCTCGGTGCAGTCACCCAGCTCGGCCCGCTGACCACCGTGCTCGTCATCGCCGGCGCCGCTTCCACAGCCATCTGCGCCGACCTGGGCGCCCGCACCATCCGTGAAGAAATCGACGCGATGGAGGTGCTCGGCATCGATCCCATCCACCGGCTGGTGCTGCCCCGGGTACTCGCTGCGACCTTCGTCGCCACACTGCTCAACAGCTTGGTGATCACCGTCGGCCTAGTGGGTGGCTACCTGTTCGGCGTCTATCTGCAGAACGTCTCGGGCGGCGCTTACCTGGCCACGCTGACCACCATTACCGGCCTGCCCGAGGTCGTCATCGCTACCATCAAGGCAGCGGTTTTTGGGATGATCGCCGGTCTGGTCGGCTGCTACCGCGGGCTTACCGTTGGCGGTGGCGCCAAGGGTCTGGGCAGCGCGGTCAACCAGACCGTGGTTCTGTCCGTCGTAGCGCTGTTCTCGGTAAACCTGGTGCTGACCACCATCGGCGTGCGCTTCGGCACGGGGCACTGAGCATGGCGACGGCCGCGGTACTACGCGCCCGCTTCCCCAGGGCGACTGCAAATCTCAATCGCTGCGGCGACGCTGCCGGCCGGGGACTGGACGAGGCCGGGCGTATGTCCTGGTTCTCACTGTCCATGATCAGGCAGACCGTGCACGCGCTACGCCACTACCCACAGGAGACGCTGCGGCAGATCGCCCAGACCGGCCTCGGCGCGGGTGTGATGGCCTTGTTCGGCGGCGCCGTCGGGATCGGCGGTCTCGTGGTGTTGTCCGGTGCCTCCCTGATCGCCGTCCAGGGCTTTGCGTCGCTGGGCAACATCGGTGTGCAGGCGTTCACTGGATTCTTCGCCGCAATAATCAACGTACGTATCGGCGCTCCGGTCATCGGCGGTGTCTTGCTGGCGTCCATAATCGGCGCCGGCCACACCGCCGAGCTGGGAGCCATGCGGATCAGTGAGGAGATCGACGCCCTAGAGGCGATGGGCATCAACTCGATCTCATACCTAGCGTCCACGCGGCTTGTCGCCGGGCTTGTGGCGATTGTTCCGCTGTACTGCGGGTTGGTCGGCGTCGCGTTCATATCTCCACAACTCACCACGACCTGGTTGTATGGACAGTCGCATGGCACCTACGAACACTATTTCCGGACTTTCCTGCGCCCGGAGGACGTGTTCTGGTCGTTCGTGGAGAGCGTCATCATCGTGGTGGTAGTCATGGTGACCCACTGCTACTACGGGTACACCGCCAGCGGCGGCCCGGTCGGCGTCGGGGAGGCAGTAGGCCGCGCGATGCGATTCTCGCTGGTCTCGGTGCAGGTGATTGTCCTGGCAGGCACGTTGGCGATCTACGGCGTCAACCCGAACTTTAACCTCACGGTCTAGCCGCCCCAACGAAATCACCAACCAAGCCATGGCAACCGTCGCCCAGCACATCATCACCGCCCTGAAGATAAGCGGAATCCAACGGGTCTATGGGGTGGCGGGTGACAGCCTCAACGGTTTCACCGACGCGCTCCGCCGCTCGGAGGCCATCACCTGGGAACCCGTCCGCCATGAGGAGACCGCGGCGTTCGCCGCGACGGCCGACGCGGCGCTGACCGGTCGGCTTGCGGTCTGCGTGGGAAGCTGCGGGCCTGGCAACTTGCACTTGATCAATGGGCTCTACGACGCGCAGCGCACCCGCGTTCCGGTGTTGGCCATCGCGGCGCACATTCCGCTCGCTGAGATCGGCTCGGGCTACTTTCAGGAAACCCATCCCCAGGCACTGTTCCGCGAATGCAGTGTCTATTGCGAACTGATCAGCAACGCCGAGATGGCGCCCCGCATCATCGAAATCGCTATGCGCGCCGCGGTGGAGGAGTGTGGGGTCGCGGTCGTGGTGGTTCCCGGCGAGGTGTTTTTGAGCCGGCTCGGCGAAGATGCTTGGAATCTCCGACCGGTGCTAGCGACCCGTTCGGTGGTGCGTCCCGACGACGCGTCATTACGACGGGCGGCTGACATCCTGAACGCCGGCGAGCGGATTACGATCCTGGGTGGCGCCGGTGTCGCCGGTGCGCACGATGAGTTGATCGGCCTGGCCGGCACGCTGCACGCGCCGATCGTGTACGCGCTGCGCGGCAAGGAGCACATCGAGTACGACAACCCCTACGACGTCGGCATGACGGGCCTGTTGGGCTTTGCGTCGGGGTACAAGGCGATCAAAGAGGCCGACGTGCTGCTTATGCTGGGCACCGACTTTCCCTATACGCAGTTCTATCCCGATAACGCCAGGATCATTCAGGTCGATATCCGCGGCCGTCATCTGGGCCGACGGGTCTCGATTGAGCTCGGGATGGTCGGCACGGTCAAGGACACCCTCATCGCGCTGCAGCCGCTGCTGCACCACAAACGTGACCGCAGCCATCTTGACCGCGCGCTCAACCACTACCGGCGCACCCGCAAGTCGCTGGATTCGCTGGCGGTCAACGACCGCAACCGCACCCCAATCCGGCCGGAATACGTTGCGGGGCTGGTTGATCGGCTCGCCAGCGACGACGCGGTGTTCACATTCGACGTCGGGTCGCCGGCGATCTGGGCGGCCCGTTACCTGACCATGAACGGCCGCCGCCAGCTCAGCGGATCCTTCACCCACGGCACGATGGCCTGTGCGGTGCCGCACGCGATCGGCGCGCAGACCGCTTATCCGAACCGTCAGGTCGTCGCCCTCGCCGGCGACGGCGGCCTGACGATGCTCTTCGGGGAACTGCTCACCTTGGTGCAGAACGGCCTGCCGATCAAGGTCGTGGTGTTCAACAACTCGTCGCTAAACTTCGTCGAGCTGGAAATGAAGGCAGCCGGCATCGTCAACTTCGGCACTGACCTGCATAACCCGAACTTCGCCGCGGTCGCCGAGGCGATCGGCATCTTCGGTCGCCGTGTCGAACAGCCCGGCGACCTCGAGCGTGCGTTGGCCGACGCGTTCGCCCTCCGCGGGTCCGCGCTCGTCGACGTCGTGGTAGCACGTCAGGAGTTGTCGATCCCGCCCGCGATCACCGCCGAGCAGGCAAAGGGCTTCACCCTCTACGCGATCCGGACTATCCTGGCCGGGCGCGCCGACGAACTGCTCGACCTTGTCACGACCAATGTCGCGCGCCGGATCCTGGACTGAGAGCCCGCGCGCTTGCTCCGCAGAAAGAACAGCTATCCCAATGATTTTTCACTACCGAATCAGGAATGGAGGTCGGTCGTATGAGATGCGCTACGTCAAGGCGCCCGGTGTGGGTGTTGATTGAGCGGTGTCTGAAGGGCGCGATGATTGGCGTCGCGGAGTTGTTTGTCTGGGGCCCAATGGAATCCGACGTGCTTGCGATGGTGCACCAGTGAGCGAGCTTGACGACATGATCGCAATTGTGTCGAGACACCTAGCGCTGTGGTCGGTGAAGGACAACGATCTTAGACTCAGAGAGATCAACGATGTCTATGGCGAAGAGTTTGAGCTCATCGAGCCGACGGGACTGCCTTTAGGCCCCGGCCGGCTCGGACTCCACGAGCACATCGGCTTGCTGCAAAAGTTGCTGGGGGACTTCACCTTCGAAGTTGACGGCGATATCGATACCCACCACGGTTGGGCCACCTACGCGTGGGTCCAGCATCCGCCGTATAACGGCCGGACCGTCACCGGCCGCGAAGTCATCCACGTCGTTGATGGGCGCATCGTCCTTCTCTTTATGGTGATTCACGACCTTGAATTCTCTGAACCACCGGCCGGCGTTTCGAGTCAGGCCTGACCGGTGTTCGGGTGCACCGTTGCCGCCGCGCGGTGCGTTCGGTACTCGCCGCCCACCGTCATGTGGCGACCTCGCGCGGGGACCCCGACATACACGGCGTCGTATCAACCACGACCGAAACAAGGCCTCTGATCGCCAGGACCGATTCGGCTCCTCATGCGCGGGGCAGCCGTGTCGGCGCTGTTCACTTAAGGCGCTGGAGCGGCGTTGGTACACGCGATTTTTGTGGTCGTCGTTGTCCGAATCGGCGCCGATTCGATCCGGCGTGCCGCGTCGTCGCCGGGGCATGCCGACGAACTGGTCGACCTCGCCACTACCAACCTCCCGCGCTGGATCCTGGTCTTCTCGGGCGTGTGCGCAGAAGAACGGATATTCCCCGTCGCGCAGCCACCGCGATCGGCGCCTGCGCTAAACGTCCGATTCTCCTGATGTGACAAGCGCTTTGAGCGCAGCCGTCGTTCGGGCAATGTGCTGCGACAACGCCGCTACCGCAGCGTCTGGATCTCCGGAAAAGGCCGCGTTCATGATGCTACGGTGCTCGCCAACGACGTCACGATCGACATCGTGCGCCCACGTTCTTGACCACATGCGATACAACTCTGAGTTGTCGCGCAGCGTGTTAGCGATCGCCCGCAGCCGCTTGCTCGCGCCACCGGCCTCCAGTGCCTGGTGATATGCCCGATGCGCATCGAGCCACTCGGGATTGATATCAGCCGGATCCACATATATCTCAGTGCGTTCCAGCCGATGATGAGCGGCGACGACCTGCGCTTCCCACGCCACGCCGCCGTGGACAACCGAATCACGCAAAGCCATCGACTCGATCTGGGTTCGAACGTTCGTCAGGTCGTCCAAATCGTTCACCGACAACTCGACGACGCTGAAACCGCGCTGCGGATTCGCCACAACAAGTCCCTGTTCACCCAACCGGATCAAAGCCTCCCGGACGACTGACAAGCTGACGCCGAACCGGTTGCTCAGGTCCGCGATCTTGAGCCTGCGGCCGGGCTCGATCCGAGTGTGGAGGATGTCGGCGCGCAACGCTTCGTATATCTGTGTGGTGCGCGTCGCATTCGGGACGGACATGTACTCATCATAAGGAGATATGCGATTTTTGCCAGAATGTCGATAATTGTGGGTGGTGCGCGGCGAAACCAGTACCGTCCGCGATTACTGGTGTGATCGCAGCCGCGCTCCGCCGACGCCCGCGTGTTGGGGAGTCAGGTTCCGCCAGACTGCCCAGCCCGAAGCGCCGGCACTGGTGTCCCCTCGGAGTTCGCCTACCCCTACAAACGACACTCGCTGGCGCCGATTCGCTTACCGCGCGTGTCCGTTGTAGAGCAGCTCCCAGAACGCCTCTTTCTGCTGTGTATACACCACTTCATCGCCCTCGGAGTGAACAAAGGTCGCCGTGCCCGCGAAACGCAGAAGAGCGCCATCGTTGTTTGTCGCACGTGCTCTGTCCAGTTGAGCGCCTGTCATGGTGTCGATGAACTTGAGCTTCAAAAAGTCGCTCTCGCGCTCAAATGTGACCGTGTAGCGTGTCTGCCCCGCCTGATAATTGCAAGACAGCGTATTGGCTACCGGCTTTCCCGTGTCGGAATCGGTGTGTATGTCGCTGGTCTCGAAGGTGATGTCGACACCATCTGCCGGCACGTCCGCCACTATCTGACCTGCCCGTGTTACGAGAAATTGTTTGAATTCATGGTAGCTATAGTCCTTTTCTGCCGTCAAAACCCAGACAAGGACCAAGTACTCGCCGAATTGCACCCGGGCCCAGTACCAGTCGTGAATAAGCTTCGCCATCGGGACATTTGTCCAACCACGGTCGATGTAACCCGGCCCAGTTCCTGCTAGGTCCAGGTCCTTCATATGGACGGTCATCCTCGCATCCCCCAGGGGCACAGGTTGCGCCGTGGCAAAATGCTCTTCGTCATTCTCCCCGAAGAACATGTAGCCTGTCGCGGGTCGCCACGCGTTTACCGTTCCAGTGAGCTGAACATCGGCCACAAAATCGTCTATCTCGACGTGCACCTGATAGGAATGGAGATCTCCTCTGAAATAATTTCGGCCCATCCGCACGTCGCATTCGACCTTGGAAGCGGAGAACTCGTCTGCCGGAATGGTCGCCTTCTTCTCGATTGCTGAACCGTCGGGCAATTTGAGACTCACAGTCACGTTCGGCGTGAGCGACAGTTCATCGCTGCCAAAGGGTTTGGTCGTCATGAAAATTGCCAGAGCCGCTCCGTCGACCTCCGCATCGATGTACCACCATTCATGGGTTCCCGGACTTCCGTCGGTATGCGCCGCGTCTTCCCGCGGCTCCATCCGGCCCTTTTCGAGACCAAGTTTTTGGTAGTCCCGCGGGGACATAGCGAGACGGCTGGGACGAGCGACGGACGGGCGGTTCACTCCACGACTGTTAGTCATAATCACAGCTCCTGTCCACCCGCCGAAGAATCATCGATTTAATCGATAAAATCGTTTTTTGATGATACTATATGTACCGTGGTTGGCGCATGGGAATTGACTCCTGCTGCGGTGGAGGGAGCTGAGCCGCTGGGCACGGAGCAAACAAGCGGCGGCTACGCATGAGTCAAACCATGCGGGTGATTATTGTCGGTGGCGGCATCGGTGGACTCACTGCAGCCATCGCGTTGCGATAGACCGGCTGGTCCATGCAAGTGGTCGAGCGCGCGGAGCAGTTCGGCGAAGTCGGCGCCGGCGTCCAGCTCGGACCTAATGCAACTCGCGTATTGAAACGATTGGGCCTCGGCGAAAAACTGGATGAGGTAGCCGTGGCACCCGAGGCTGTGCGATTCCTTCGCTGGGCCGACGACGCCGTGCTCGCCGAATGCCAACTGCTCGGGCAGTTCGGCGCCCCGTACTACACCCTGCACCGACCGGACTTGATCGAGATACTTGCCGCTGCGCAGCCGTCCGAAGACATGATGCTGGGCACCGAGGTGACCGACGTAAGCGCCACGCCTGGTGGCGCGGCGGTGTCCACTGCGGATGGAACGCGGCTAGAGGCGGAGCTGGTGCTCGGCTGCGACGGCATCCACTCCACGGTCAGGTCCCGCGCCATTGGTGATGTGCCAGCCCGATTCTCGGGTATGTGCGCCTACCGGGCGGTGGTGCCCAGCGATGACGTCGAGCAGATGGTGCGCAACTGGCTCGGTCCGCGCCGCCACCTGGTCGCTTACCCGGTCGGCCGCGGCGGCCGTTACCTCAACCTCGTCTGTGTAGACACCGCGTCGGACTGGCGAACGGAATCCTGGACAGCGCCAGGTGATCCAGATGAGTTGCGGAACGCGTTCAAGGGCTGGACGCCCGAAGTGACCAGCTTGCTGGATCGGGTTGCCGGACCGATCTATCGGTGGGGACTCTATGACCGCGAGCCTTTGCCAACCTGGCTGGCATCGGCTGTCGCGCTGCTCGGCGACGCCTGCCACCCCATGCTCCCGTTCATGGCACAGGGTGCCGCCCAGGCGATAGAGGACGCCGGTGTGCTCGCACAGTGTCTCGCAGGAGGCGCTGACCTCGTGGACGCGCTTTGCCGCTACGAGCAGCTTCGCCTGCCTCGTGCCTCACGAATTCAGAGGTTGTCCTACGACAACAATGTCGTCTACCACCTCGCTGACGGACCCGAGCAGCGTGCACGAGACGACGCCATGCTCCGCGGTGAGGCATTTAGCGCCGACGCACTCACCTGGCTATTCGAGGACGACCAGATCAACGGCTGAAGGAGCCGACAACCCACGAACGCCCTCGCAATCCCGTGTGGTGCGGTCGGTGTGGGGTTCGAATGACGTCAGCCGGTGACATCGCGCCCCAGTGCGATTCGGGCGATGCTCCACAGCTGTACTTCATTTGCGCCCTCATAGATCTCGCCGACTTTGCTGTCACGCCAGATCGATTCGAGGTGGTTGATGCTTCCGTCGGCGGGCAGCTGGCGCACGAAGCCGTAAGCTCCATGTACCTGAATCGCGTCGCGGGCAATGTCGACGGCGACCCGGCTGCCAGTCACCTTTGCCATCGCGGCCTCCGGCTCGGGTGCGTCGCGATCGTCGGACTTGCGGGCAGCCTTCTGATAAAGCGATCGAGCCGTCTCTAGTGCGATGGCATGTTCGGCGAAGCGGAACTGCCAGTGCTGAAAGGAGCCCAGCTTCGCGCCAAAGGCGCTGCGGCGACGCAGGTGAGCCACGGCGTGGTCGAAGGCGCACTGGCCCATCCCGATGCCTATCGCGCCGATACCAATTCGACCCAGCGACAGGGTCTTCAACGCGCTGGCCAGACCTCGTCCTGGCACCGCGATGACGTGTTCATCGGGGACGAAGACGTCGGTGAACACGACGTCGGACGTCAACTG
>DASZLQ010000244.1:0-8287 GCA_035552295.1 Mycobacterium sp.
CACACCACGTCATCGGCTTCCCGCGCGAGCTCATGGCAGACTGACTCCGGCCCGACCGGGACCGCGACGACGATCGATTGCGGCTTGGCGGCCCGTATCGCCCGGACCGCCGCCATCATGCTGGCGCCGGTGGCGATGCCGTCGTCGACCAAGATCACGATCTTGCCTTCCGGATCGGTGAGTGGGCGTCCACCCCGATACGCGCGTTCGCGCCGGGTGAGCTCGGCTGTCTCGCTGTCGATCACCTCGCGCACCTGCTCGTCGGTGATGTGCAGGCTGGAAATCACGTTGTCGTTCATCACCACGCCGCCGCCGCTGGCCAATGCGCCCATCGCCAGCTCGGACCAGCGCGGTACCCCGAGCTTGCGAACCAGGAACACATCCAGCGCGGCATGCAGCGCGGAAGCGATTTCGCAGGCGACCGGAACGCCGCCGCGAGCCAGCCCGAGGACCAGCACATTGTCTTTGCCGCGGTAGGAGGTCAACTCCTCGGCCAACACGCGACCGGCCTCGCCGCGGTCGCGGAACGTCCGCATCGCTGTCCGCCGGAGAAAGCCACTAGGTGGGTTCATTGGTTTGCACTCCCGGCTATTGGCCTCTATCCAGAATACGTCGGCTTGCAAGCTTGAAGAAGTGCGGTCAGGCCTGGATGGTTATCAGAAGCCGGATAGCGTTGTACGCGAACAAGATCGAGAGGATTTGCGGGATGAAACGGCGTTTCCACACCTACACGGCCTACAGCGTTGGTTGCGCGATCGTCTGGGCGGTCATCTTGGCCGGGGTCTTGTCCGCGGCCGACAGCGCAACCAGGCACAAGATTGGTTTGGTCTCTGGCGGGTGGGTGATCGGATGGCTGTCGGCTACGATCGCGCGAGCCGTCTACCCACCGCCGAAGCGGCATATTGGGCCGTAATACGAGTGTCCGAGGGGGGACTTGCCCACTAACCCTACGCATCGATTTGAGCTCCTAGGAGCGTCTCCCGGAATTGGGAAATTTTCGACACACTTGCGGACTGGTGTGCGACGTAGTTCAAGCGCACTACGATTCGCCGAGTGAGGTAGTGGTGTAGTTGCAACGCGGGCAAGCTAGCCATCGGGTTCGCGGTCGCAACTGTGGTGCTCTCCGCGGCGGTCGTTGTCCAGGCCGTGATGCTGCACGCGCGGGGCTGGCGGATTGCCTGAGGCGCCGTGGCACCGTCGTCGGTGGTGCGGATGTCGCCCACATCGGCCTGGCTGAGTTCCTCCGCACGCAAGCCGCCCAGCAGCGCGGTTAGGATTAGTGCGAGATCTCGTTCAGCCCAATCGGTTTGGCGTTTCGATTCCCGATCCGGCGCGATCGTATCCAGCAGTGCTTCGACCGCGGAGCCGGGGAGGGCCTTGGGGAGGGGCTTCGCGAGTTTTGGTCTTCCCACCAACTGCATGGGATTGGCCGTCAGCAGTTCGCCGGTATAGAGAAAAGTGCCCCCAGGTCGCCAACGCCAGGCGAGGGTAGGGTTAGCGCCACTGCCGTGCAGATGCCGGCGGCTATCAGGTGCGGGACGCGCGATGAAGCTGATTGACCGTCATGCCGAATGCGGCGTACTCGACCGGCTCCTCGAGGCGGTTCGCACCGGTGAGAGCCGGGCGCTGGTGGTGTATGGCGAAGCGGGTGTGGGCAAGACGGCGCTGCTGGAGTATTTGGCCGGGCAGGCGTCGGAATGCCGTGTGGGGCGCGCCGCGGGTGTGCAGTCGGAGATGGAGCTACCGTTTGCCGCGTTGCATCAGTTGTGCGCACCGATGCTGGGTAACCTGCAGCGTTTGCCGGTGCCGCAGGGTGATGCCCTGCAGATCGCGTTCGGCATCAGTTCGGGGCCGCCGCCAAACCGGCTCTTGATTGGGCTAGCGGTTTTGAGCCTGCTGTCCGATGTCGCCGAGCAGCAGCCGCTTGTGTGGTTGGTCGATGACGAGCAGTGGCTCGATCGCACCTCGGCGCAAATCCTTGGCTTCGTTGCGCGACGTTTGGTGGCGGAATCGGTGGGGTTGGTCTTCGCGGCCCGCGTGCCGAGCAGCGACCTGGCAGGGGTCTCGGAGCTCACGGTCGAAGGCCTGCGGGAACCAGATGCGCGAGCGCTCCTGGACGCCGAGCTGAGCGGTCCGCTCGATACGCGGGTGCGCGATCAGATCCTCGCCGAGACGCGGGGCAACCCGCTGGCATTGCTGGAATTGCCCCGAGGTCTGAGCCCGGAACAGCTGGCCGGCGGATTCGGCCTGCCACGCGCAGTGCGGCTATCGGGCGCTATCGAAGCCAGCTTCCGGCGACGCATCGACGTGCTCCCGGAACAGACTCGGCGCCTTCTGCTTATCGCGGCTGCCGACCCGGTCGGCGATCCGGCGCTGGTGTGGCGAGCGGCCGCACGGTCGGGCATCGGCGTCGAAGCGGCCCCGGCGGCCGAGGCGGGTCTCGTCGAGTTCGGCACTCGGGTGCGATTTCGCCATCCCCTCGTGCGCTCGGTCGTCTATGGGTCGGCGCTGCCGCAGGAGCGACAACAGGTGCACGGCGCCCTGGCGGACGTCACCGATGCCCAAGAAGACCCCGATCGACGAGCGTGGCATCGCGCCAAAGCCGCGCCCGGGCCCGATGAGGACGTCGCCGCGGAGTTGGAGCGCTCGGCGAGCCGGGCCCGCGCCCGCGGCGGCGTGGCTGCGGCAGCGGCATTCCTTGAACGCGCAACGACGTTGACGCTCGACCCCACGCGCCGCGCCGAGCGGGCGCTGGCCGCCGCGTCGGCCAAACTCAAGGCGGGCGCGTTCGACGCGGCGCGGGACATCCTGTCTCTGGCGGAGGCTGGGCCGCTCAGCGAGCTTCAGCAAGCCCGCGCCGATCGGATTGGCGCCGCGCTCGCGTTCATGACCAACCGTGGCAGCGATGCTCCGTCTCTGCTGCTGAAGGCCGCCCGACGGCTCGAGCCGATCGACGCGGAGCGGTCCCGGGCGACCTACCTGCAGGCACTGATGTCGGGCTACTTTGCCGGCCGTCTCGCGCTGGGCGGGGGTGTGCTGGAGGTGGCACGCGCCGTCGCGGCCGCACCGCCACCGCCGCATCCGCCGCGCGCACCCGACTTTCTTCTGGATGGTCTGGTAGCGCAGTACAGCAAGGGGTATGAGGCCGGATTACCGATGCTGCAAAAGGCTCTTCACGCCTTCGGCACCGGCATGTCGGTCGACGAGGAGCTGCGTTGGCATTCGGTAGCCGGCATCGTGGCCCGGCACATATGGGACGACGAAAGCTGGCAGGTGCTCTCCGACCGGCACGTCCGGCTTGCCCGTGACGTCGGGGCGCTCAGCGAGCTGCGGGTGGCTCTGGACTCGCGTGCGTTCATGCTGATGTTTGCCGGCGAGCTCACCGCGGCAGCCTCACTGATCCAGGAGCTGCAGCCGGCGATAGAGGTGACCGGCGTTAACGTCGTTCCCTACGCTGCCCTCGGCCTCGCCGCGTTAGCCGGTAGAGAGGCCGAGGCGGCGGCCCTGATCGAGGCGATCACCAGGAATGTGACCGTGCGGGGCGAGGGCCTCGGGCTGACCGCCGTCGAGTGGGGGGCCGCGGTGCTGAACAACGGCGTCGGTAACTACCCGAAGGCCGTCGCGGCAGTCCAGAACGCCAGTGAGTACATGTGGGAATTGCTCGTGCCGCCGTGGGCGGTCGTCGAGCTGATCGAGGCGGCCGTGCGCAGCGGACGCGTCGATATGGCAGCCGATGCCCTCGGGCGGTTGGTCGAAGTCACCAGCGCCAGCGGCACCGACTGGGCGCGTGGCGTCGAAGCGCGTTCGCGCGCCCTGCTGAGTGAGGGTGACGCCGCTGATCGCCTTTACCGGGAGTCGATCGAGCGTCTCGCCGGTACGCGTCTGCGGGCAGAGCTCGCGCGCGCGCACCTGCTGTACGGCGAATGGCTACGCCGGCAGCGCCGCCGCATCGACGCGCGGGCACAGCTTCGCATCGCCCACGGCATGCTGGAGGCGATGGGGATGGAGGCTTTCGCCGAGCGGGCCCGCCGAGAGTTGCAGGCCACCGGTGAAACAGCCCGCAAGCGCACCGTCGTCCTACCCGATCAGAAGCTCACCGCACAGGAGGCCCAGATCGCGCGGATGGCACGCGACGGCCTATCGAACCCCGACATCGCCGCCCGGTTATTCATCAGCGCGCGCACGGTCGAATATCACCTGGGCAAGGTCTTCACCAAGCTGGGCGTCAGCTCGCGCAGCCAGCTCGACCGCGTGTTGCCCGACTGAGCCGCCCCAGACCATTTCGGGTGTCTATCTCCGGACGAGCCTGGCGCTCGCGACGCCTGTCCAGTGGCTTGCCCATGTATTTGCGCTGGGGACTTACGGATGCGAACGCACGCCGACTCGGCTGACGATGACTACGGAAAGCACAGCAGTGCGCACCGCAAAAGGGGTGAATGAGAAGGAAGCCATGGACGATCTCCTAACCGCCGACGAATTTGCTGACAGGCCGCGCGACGGGTCCCTCCACAACGCGCACGTGTACGCCGAATATCACCGGTTGGCCGCCGAGCAGGCGGCGCTGCGGCGCGTGGTGGTGTTCGGTCGTCTGCGTCGCCGTATCCGCGCGCTGGCGCTCGTCGACGATCTGATCCCCTCACAGGCCGCGGTGCTGACCCGGCTGAATACGGAGGGCCCGTCATCGACGAGCGCGCTGGCCTCCGCGGAGGCGGTCAGCCTCCAAGCGATCGGCGCGATCCTGGCGGTTCTGGATAACCGGGGTTTCATCCAGCGCAGCCCCGACCCCACCGACGGTCGACGACAACTCATCTCGTTGACCGATGCCGGGGTGGCGCACGCCGAAAACCACATCGGGGCACGGGAGGAATGGCTGGCCCGGGCACTGCAGGACGGACTTACCGAAGACGAACGCCGAGCGGTGCGGCATGCGATGGCACTTCTCGACCGAATCGCCGAACCCGATTCGGCAACAACTGATTAAACAAGTGATTAAGGGAGCCAAACATGGAAATAGGTTTTCACTTCGTCAACTTTGACGTGCCGGGCGGAGTACCGGCGCTGCCGACCACGCTCGCGGCAGCAGCACTAGCGGCCGAGCAAGCCGGCGCCTCCTGGTTCACCATGGCCGACCACTTCTTTCAGATGGACAACCTCTGGCCCGCCGAGTCACCGATGCTTGAGATCTACACCTGCCTGGGATACCTGGCTGGCCAGACGGAGCGGATCAAGCTGGTGGTGATGGTCAACGGTGTCACCTACCACTACCCGGGTCTGTTGGCCAAGACGGCGACCACTTTGGACGTGTTGTCGGATGGACGGCTGGTGTTCGGCCTGGGAGCAGCCTGGTATGAGCGCGAATGCGTCGGCCTGGGGGTGCCCTTTCCCCCGCTGTCGGAACGCTACGAGCGGCTGGAAGAGACCCTGCAAATTTGCCGCCAGATGTGGAGTTCGGACAACGGACGGTACGACGGTAAGTACTACCAGCTCGCTGAGACGCTGTGCTCACCTCAACCGGTGCAGCGGCCCAACCCGCCGGTCCTGCTCGGCGGTACCGGTGAGCGCAAAACGTTGCGCCTGGTAGCGCAGTACGCCGACTCGTGGAATGGCGGCTTCCAAACTGTCGAAGAAGCAGCCCACAAGATCGACGTGCTCTACCGGCATTGCGACGCGGTCGGCCGCGATCCCGACGAGATTCAAAAGACCGCATTCATCCGCATCGACCCGATGGCCGATCTCGACGGATTCCTGCGCACCGCAGAGCAATACGAAGCGTTGGGCATCGATCTGATCAACATTATGCCGCCGGAAGACGAGATGGATCCGGTGGCGTTCGCGAGCCGGCTGGGCGAACACGTGATACCGCGGGTGGCCCAATTAACTGTGGCCGAGTGTCCCACCCATGTGTCGGAACTCTCTGAGCCATGACCGAATTCGCCAGCCCAGGACCCGTCACATCCGACGGACTGAAACCGACAGTCGCTGCCGTGGCGAAGGCCCTGGCTGATCGAGCCGACGAATTAGGGGATGCACTGGAAGAGGCCGTCACCCGGAAGTCAGCCCTCTCCAACGTCGCCGTGGTCCTGCGGCGCGACGACGTGTCTAACGCGGTGTGCAGGGCCAACATCCGGTCGATTCTGGCTGCGATGGTGGACGAAACGCAGTTCGACTCGGCACCGGCAACGACGATCGGCGACCAGCGAGCCCGCAACAAAACGGCCTTTTCGTCGCTATTGGCAAGCGACCGAATCGGTTTCCGTCAGTTGTGGGACATCGTGGCCAATGAGGCGGCCAGGCACTCGAGCATCAACGCTGAGGCGCTGCGCAGCCTGACCGCGCGGCTGCATACGGCCGAGGACCTGTACATGCACGCCATGGTGACCGGTTACCGCGACGAACGGCGACGGCAGGTGCTTGGTGAGACACCGGGCCGCGCGGCTCTCATCGACTCGCTGCTGCACGGCCGAACCCTCGACGACTGGAGCCTGTGGGACATTGCCAACCGCCTTCGGCTGCCATGTCAGGGTCCTTATCTGGTCATCGCGGCCGAGCTTCCCGCCATGGGCACCGAGGCTCTCACCGAGATCGAAAGCAAGCTCGCCAGTCTGGACGTGCATTCGGCGTGGCGGCTGCTGCCCGATGTGCAGATCGGCATCGCACACGTCAGATCTGACCACAAGTTCGACGACGTCGTCGCGCTGGTGTGTCGGATGGCCGCCAACCGCATCGGGGTGAGCGCCCGCTTCGACGATCTGCGCGACACGCCACATGCCCTGCACTGCGCCAAGGTCACGCTGCGTGGCCGCGGCGACGGCGCATCTCGCGTCGCGGTCTTCGACGGCTCCGTCTTGGCCACCGCCGTCGTCAGCGCCCCCGAGATCATGGTTAAATCCGTCGGCGACGCACTGAATGGTTTCCGCGATCTAGCAGACGAGGACCGTGAGATCCTCGTCGACACGTTTCGGGTGTGGCAGGACAACGACTCCGTGCGCGTCACGGCGCAACAGCTTGTTGTTCATCCCAACACCGTGCGCCACCGTCTGCGCCGCATCGAGAAGCACACCGGCCGATCCCTTTCGCGGCCACGTGATGTCGCCGAACTATGCCTGGCGTTCGAGGTGCATCGCCGGCTCATGTAGCCGAGACCGTCGACGAGTCGCTCGACTATTGCCCAATCAGGTCCACACAAGGAGCAGTCATGCACTACATCAAACTCGGATCCACCGGTCTGGAAATCTCGCCGATCGCTATCGGCGCCATGACCTACGGCGAGCCGGGTCGCGGACATCCGGTCTGGTCACTCAGCGAGGAGGACAGCCGCCCGCTGATCAAACACGCCCTGGAAGCCGGCATCAATTTCTTCGACACCGCCAACATGTATTCCCTAGGCTCCAGCGAGGAGATTCTCGGCCGGGCGCTGAAGGACTACGCCAACCGTGACGACGTAGTCGTCTGCACCAAGGTCCACGGGATCATGCGCACGGGCCCAAATGGTCAAGGTCTATCCCGCAAGGCCATCATGACCGAGATCGACCACAGCCTCCGTCGCCTTGGCACCGACTACGTCGACGTCTACATGATCCATCGACCGGACAAACACACGCCGCTGGAAGAAACCCTCGAAGCCCTTCACGACGTCGTCAAGGCCGGAAAGGCCCGCTACCTCGGCGCGTCGTCAATGCGGGCGTTCGAGTTCGCCAAGGCCCTTTACCTGCAGCGCCACCACGGCTGGGCCCGATTCATCACCATGCAAGACCACTACAACCTCCTGGCGCGCGAGGACGAACGCGAGATGCTGCCGCTATGCGCCGACGAGGGCGTGGGCACGATGGTGTGGAGCCCGCTGGCACGCGGACGGCTGGCCCGCCCGTGGCGGACCGCGACCACCAATCGTTCGGGGTCTGACTCCGTCGCCGACAGGCTCTACACCAACGGGACAGCCGATGCAGACCGCGCCATCATCGACGCTGTCGGCGAGATCGCCGCGGCTCGCGGCGTTTCCCGCGCCACGATCGCCCTGGCCTGGCTGCACTGCAACCCCGTGGTGGCGGCCCCGATTGTCGGTGCCAACACGGCCGCGCAGATCGACGACGCCCTCGCCTCCCTCGACATCGAACTCACCGACGACGAGCTTGAGCGACTGCAGCATCCCTACACCCCGCGCTATGACTTCCAAGGCCTCGACGAACGACGCCGCGGTGACCCGCGTCAGAGCCCAAACGACGCGCGTCATCCCACAGCACTGACCAAACGATGAAACGAGCAGGGCAACAATGGAATTAGGTTTGCA
>DASZLQ010000245.1:0-14637 GCA_035552295.1 Mycobacterium sp.
GGCGAACCTGAAGGCCCATCCCGATTGCGAAATCCAGGTCGGGCGCCGCCGGCACCGCGTCATCGCCCGGCCCACCCTGCCCGACGACCCCGACTATGCGCGCCACTGGACCATCGTGGATACCAACAACAAAGACCGATACACCCAATACCAGAAGATGACGCAACGCCCCATCGCCATCGTCGAACTGCGTCCCACATCCTGACGTGGCCGCTTCGGTTCACCCCCGCACGCGCGGCCGCAACCCGGTGACTGGGTCGCTGGTGCGCTCGGCCGGCTTGCAGAAGTTTCGCGAATGCGTGGCCGGTCTGGGTGGCGATGCCGATGCGTACGCGCGGCGGGCGGGGTTGCCGCTCGAGGCACTCGACACCGACGAGCTGCTCATCGAATCCCGCATGCTCGCAGCGGTATTGGAGATCGCGGCGGCAGATCTGCGCTATCCAGATTTAGGGTTGCGGATTGGGCAGGCTCAGGAATTCGGCATGCTCGGCCCGCTGTCGGTAGCCATCCAAAACTCCTCATCAATTGCGCAGGCCCTGGAGTGCACCTCGCGCTATATGTTCGTCCACGCCCGAGACATGAGCGTTTCGCTGATCAGCGACCCTGACGCTACGCCCGGCGTGGTGGCGGTGCGGTACTCGTTCGGGCCTGGGGTGCGGCCGCTGCCGCAGGCCACCGAGATGACCATGGTGTTCTTGCATCGGGCCATCAGGTTCCTTGTCCACGGCGACTACGGATTGCAGTCGGTGGATCTGCCGCACCATCGCGTATCTCCAGTCGAACGCTACGAGCAGGCGTTCGGCGCCCCAGTTCGCTTCGATCGCAACGCGGCGCTACTACGCGGACCGGCAACCTTGCTCACGCGCACGCTCGACGGTGTGGACGAGGTGCTGCGGGGGCTGGCGCTGGCGTATCTGGCCCGTCAGCCCCGCGTGGCGGGGCCGATCATCACCGGCAAAGTCCGGTCGATCCTCGACCAGTCGCTGGGAACAGGCACGACCGAGTTGGTGGACGTCGCGAAGGTGTTGGCGGTCCATCCGCGCACTCTGCAGCGTCAACTCGCCGGTGAAGGGGCATCTTTCGCGTCGATCCTGGACGGGGTGCGGCGCGCCCGGGCGCGCAGCTATCTCACGACTACCGACATGCCGTTGACGCAGGTTTGTGCCTTGCTCGGCTTGTCGGAACCAGCGGTGCTGACGCATTGCGCCCGGCGCTGGTGGGGACGCACACCCACAGCGCTGCGCCAACAGGCGCGCGTCGCAACGCAATTGCCCAACCGTTGATGTGACTTGGTCAAAACCACGTGTCACGCATATCCAGCGTGGTGCGGTCCAGCCGCTCGAGCAGGTCCAGCTGGGGCGCGGTCTTCGGGAGTTCATAGTTGAAGAAGTAGCGGGCGGCCTGGCGCTTGCCATCGTAGAAGTCGCCACTATAGCCGTGCCCGGCGCGCAGCTGTTCCAGCCACATCCATGCGACGACGATGTGGCCGAGCGTTTCAAGGTAGATGACGCTGTTGGCCAGCGCCGCTTCTACGTCGCCGGAGGCGAACATCGACGCGGTTACTCTGGTCAGGCGCTGCCAGGCGACGTCGAGCTGGGCGGCGAGCTCTGCGAGCTCACCGCCGGTGGCGGTGGCGGCGTGCACACTTTCGTTGACGGCGTCCCCTAGTGCACCGAGGCTGGCCCCACCCCGCTGGACGACCTTGCGACCCAACAAATCCAGGCTTTGAATTCCGTGCGTGCCCTCGTGGATGGGGTTGAGCCGGTTATCGCGGTAGTGCTGTTCGACGTCGAATTCGCGGGTGTAGCCGTAGCCGCCGTGCACCTGGACGGCGAGGTTGTTGGCCTCCAGGCACCATTGCGAGGGCCAACTCTTGGCGATCGTGGTCAAGATGTCCAACAGCAGGTTGGCCCGGTCGAGCTCCTGCTCGGATTCGGCGCTGTGTCCGATGTCGACAAGTCGCGCACAGTACAGCGCCAAGGCCAGCGCGCCTTCCACATACGACTTCTGTGCCAGCAGCATGCGCTTGACGTCCGGGTGAGCGATGATCGGCACCTGTGGGCTGGTCGGATCCTTCGCGGTCACCGGCCGGCCTTGCGGGCGGTTGCGGGCGTATTCCAGCGACTTGAGGTAGCCGGTGTAGCCCAGCCCGATCGCGCCCAGCCCCACCCCGAGGCGCGCTTCGTTCATCATGTGAAACATGTAGCTGAGTCCGCGATGGGGCTCGCCGACGAGATAGCCCACCGCGCCGGGCTGGCCGTTCGGCTGAAATCTGCCCTCGCCGAAATTCAGCACGGTGTTGGTGGTGCCCCGGTAGCCCATTTTGTGGTTAAGGCCGGCCAGCGCAACATCATTGCGCTGTCGGTTTTCGTCAACGAGAAACTTGGGAACGACAAACAGCGAAATGCCTTTGGTGCCTGCCGGACCGTCGGGAATCTTGGCGAGCACCAGGTGCACGATGTTTTCGGTCAGCTCGTGGTCTCCGCCGGAAATCCACATCTTGGAGCCGAATAGCCGGTAGCTGCCGTCGGGTTGGGGTTCGGCGCGGGTGACGATGTCGGCCAGCGATGACCCGGCCTGCGGCTCAGACAGGCACATCGTGCCGGAAAATCGGCCGGCGAGCATCGGTTTGACGAACGCGTCGATCTGATGCGAGCTCCCGTATTTTGAAAGCAGATTCGCGTTGCCGAGGGTCAGTAGCAGATAGGCGGCGGTACTGACATTGGCGGCATGCAGCCAGACAACGCCCGCACTGGCCACCGTGGTAGGCAGCTGCGCGCCACCGATATCGTGGTCCATGCTCATGCTGAGCAGGTCGGCGCGGGCGACCGCGTCGAGGGCTTGTTTGACTTCGGGTATGACAGTGACCGTGGTGCCGTCGAAGCTCGGCTCGTTCGCGTCGCTCTTTTTGTTGTGCGGGGCGAAGTAGCGCGTCGCGAGTTCTTCGCAGAGATCGAGCACGGCGGCGAAGGTGTCGCGGGAATGTTCAGCGAAGCGCTCACGCTTGGTCAGCTCATCGATGCGAAGCCACTCGAAGAGCAGAAAATCAAGGTCGCGGCGCGACATCAGGTTCGACTTCATGAACTAAGCGCCTTTCCATGCCGGTTTGAAACGATGGCGGTCAGCGGAGTGCCCCGACGTGCGCGTCGGAGACATGACGCGGCATGCGCTCGGTCGCGGCGATGAAACGCTGACAACGCCGCTGGGCCAGGATCACGCCGACGCCGAAGAAGCGGAACTGTTTGTTGGTGGTCTGCTTGCGCAGATAACGCTGATAGACCTGCTGGGCGATGACCGCGACGCGGAACAGCCCGAAAACCTGATACCACGCCCATTGCCGGTTCGTGACCGCAGTGCCGGTGCGCTCGCAGTAGTAGGCCACCACCTGTTGGCGGGTCATCATTCCCGGTAGGTGCGTGGGTTGGCGCCGAAACGCCTGCGCGTAGAAAGGATCGTCGGCCTGGATCCAGTAGCCGATGCTGTTGGCGAGGTCCATGAGCGGGTCGCCGACAGTGGCGAGTTCCCAGTCGAGCAGCCCGATGGGCCTAGTGGGATTTTGCGGGTCTAGCAAGATGTTGTCGAAGCGGAAATCGTTGTGCACCAACGTGTGCGGGCGATCGTGGGGCTGGTTGTCGGCGAGCCAGCGCATCACTGCCTCGAAGCTGCCGGCGTTCCAGGTGCGGGCGCGGCGATAGCGGGTGCACCACCCTCGGACCTGGCGGGCGACGTAACCATCGCCCTTGTCGAGGTCGGCCAGACCGGTCGCGGTCAGGTCGACGGAGTGCAGTTCGATCAACAGGTCGATGACGTTGCGGCACAACTGCGCGGTGCGCGCGGGATCCAACATCACCCCGGGCGGCAGGTTCTTGCGGGCGATCAGCCCGTCCAGACGCTCCATCACATAGAAAGGGGTGCCGATAACGGTGGGGTCTTCGCACAGCGCGATGGTGCGGGGCACGTAGGGCAGAACACCGCAGAGTTGGGTCTGGATCCGGTATTCGCGGGCCATGTCGTGGGCGCTGGAGTGATGTATGCCCCGCGGCGGGCGGCGCAAGATTATCTCGCCGTCGGGGTATCGCAGCAGATAGGTAAGGTTGGACGCGCCACCGAGGAATTGCAGCACTTGCGGCGTGACGGTGAGGTCGATATCGGTACCGCCCGTGGCGCTGTGGCCGGCTAGCCATCGGGTAACGGCGGCGACGTCGAAGACGTCCTCGTCGCGGACCGGGCGGGCACCCACCGCGGTACGGCTCGTCTGGTTTTGGTCGGACGGAGAGTTGCGCGGCTTCATGTGAGTTGTCGCACGATGCTCAGCGGTGCCAGCTTGAGCGCTGCCGCGAGCGGCACCCACGGCCAGGGCGGAACGTAGGCCTTGGCGCGTCGCTTCTCGATGGCGGTCACCATCGCCCGGACGCCGGTGCGCGTGTCGACCATGAAACGGGTCCTCTGTTCGACGTGGGCGTTCATTTCGCTTTGGATGTAACCGGGATAAATGACCGAAACCTCAACGTCCGGAATGCATTCGTTGCGTATCCCTTCGCCCAACGAGGCGAGCCCGGCTTTGGTGGCCGCGTAGGTGGTCATGGTTTTACGCATGCCCCGTAGCGCTGAGATGGATGAGATCAGCACGAGATGGCCGTGGCCTTGGCGGCGGAAGATCTCCAGCGCCGCCTCGCACTGGGATAGGCCGCCGACAAAGTTGGTCATGGCCGTGTCGTAATTGGCTTGAGCGCTCCCGGTTCCCAATGGGGCACCCTTACCGATGCCGGCATTGACGATGATCCGGTCAAGGGAACCAAACCCGTCGGCGAAGCCGTCAAAGACAGCTCTCACCGCCCCTGGGTCGGTGACGTCGAGTGCGGCTGTCTCAGCGCGCTGGCCGGTAGCGCGGATGTGGTCGGCCAGTGTCTGCAGGCGGTCGGTGCGTCGGGCACACAAGCCCAGGTCATAGCCGAGTGTGGCGAACTGGCGGGCCATCTCTTCACCCAGACCGGAACTGGCACCGGTGATGACCACGACGCCGCGGTGTGGCCGCGTCATCGCTGCCCCGCGCGGATGCCAGCCGGCAGCTCATTGTGTTCGGCGTTGGCGAGACCAACCCCGGCAGCGAACATTTGGCGGTCGTAAAGCGGTCGGGCCAGACGTTTCATCCACGATGCGACGACCGCACGTCGGTCGGGCAGGATCAGGAATCGGCGACGGTCGATCCCGCTGATCGCCCGCGCGGCGATCTGATCGGCGTTACGCGCGGCTCGCGCAATCAATTTGGCAGCCACCGCGTCGGTCAGCGGGTCTTCACCGCTGAGCGATGTCGCCAGCGCGCTTCGGAAAAACGAGGGGCACACGACGCTGACGTCGATGCCCCACGGGCGCAGCTCGTGGCGCAACGTCTCGGAGAGTGCGACTATCGCGGCTTTGCTCGCGTTATAGGCGCCCATCGCCGGTGGGTGCACCAGACCGGCCAGCGACGCGATGTTGACGATGTGGCCGCGCCGCCGTGCTTTCATCAGTGGGGTGACGGCCTGGCAGCCGTTTACCGCGCCGAGCACGTTGATGTCAAAAACGCGCCGCCACTGGGTCACATCCACCGCATCGATACGCCCGCCGGCGGCAACGCCGGCGTTGTTGATGAGCATATCGAGGTGACCGACTTCCCTTCGCATCCATGCCATGGCGTCGTTCCAGTCCTGCGGGGATGTGATATCCAGGCGCCGAAACAGCGAGTTCGGCGGCGGCTGCGGGGGTGGCTTGAGGTCGGTGAGCAACACCTGGTCACCGCGCGCGGCGTAGCGGGCAGCCAATGCTGCCCCCAAACCGGAGGAGGCACCCGTGATGAGCACCGTTTGTGGCATGCGAGAAGTGCTCATCGGCTCGCCCCGTGTTTACCGAGTTCGATGCGTGCGATCACGTTTTTATGGACTTCGTCGGGACCGTCGGCCAGTCGCACCGCACGGGCCGCGGTCCAGGCCGACGCCAACCCGAAATCGCTTGACAGGCCACCACCGCCGTGAATCTGCATCGCAAAGTCGATGACACGCTGGGCCATGTTCGGTGCGGCGACTTTGATTTCGCTGACTTCGCTGAGTGCACCCAGCGGTCCCAAGGTGTCGAGCTTCCAGGCCGCATGCAGAATCAGCAGGCGAGTGGAATCGATGGCGATGCGAGCGTCGGCGATGCGTTCACGGTTCCCACCAAGGTTGGCCAACGGCTTGCCGAAAGCGGTTCGCGCCAAGGCCCGCTCGCATGCAAGGTCCAACGCGTGTTCGGCCAATCCGACCATCCGCATGGCGTGATGGACGCGGCCGGGGCCCAGCCGCCCCTGAGCGATTTCGAACGCCCGGCCCGGTCCGGCGACGATGTTGGCGGCAGGCACGCGCACATCGGTGAACGACATCTCGCCGTGGCCGAAGGGTTCATCGAAGAAGCCCATCGTGTCCAGCATCCGCTCAACCCGAACGCCGGGAGTGTCGATGGGCACCAGCACCATGGAGTGGCGGGCATGCTTGGGCGCCGATGGATAGGTCAAACCCATGACAATCAGCACTGCGCAGTTGGGATGTCCGACGCCGGTGGTCCACCATTTGCGCCCATTGATGCGCACTTCGTCGCCCTCAAGGATCGCGGTGAGCTGCATGTTGGTGGCGTCGGAGGATGCCACCTGCGGCTCGGTCATCGCGAAGGCGGATCGAATCCGCCCATCAAGCAGCGGTTCGAGCCACTGCTCACGCTGCTCAGCAGAGCCATAGCGCAACAGCACTTCGGCGTTGCCGGAGTCAGGTGCGTTGCAGTTGAACACGTAAGGCGCAAGATGCGACCATCCGGTCGCCTCCGCCACCGGCGCATAATCCACATTTGATAGGCCTGCCCCGCCGCGCATGCCGAATTTCTGCGCGTACGGCCCCTCATGCCCGGCCGGCAGAAACATGTTCCACAGCCCCTGGGCCTTGGCTTTCGCGCGGAGCTGTTCCACTTGTTCGGGCACCTGCCAGCAGGTCGGGGAGCCCCCGGCGGCCGTTTCGTGCCGGCCGCGGCGCAGCTCTTCTTCGAGCGGACAGATCTCATCTCGGACAAACGCTTGCACGGCTTGAGTCAACTCGGCCGCCCGCGCCGAGGGGGCAAAATCCATGACGCCCACCGTAGAACGATGCCACACTATTTCGTTGATCTAACACGACAAACTTTTGATCGCGGGCGACAAAATCCCATCCGCCACCGGCTAAGGCATGCACCCCATCGAGGCATTCAACGCCCGCCCCAAAGCCTTTCCCAGCGGCTACCAGATCCCACCGCACTACCGGGTGCCCCACGACAAAATCGACGCCGCCGGCGTGATCACCATCCGCTACAACAGCCGCCTGCACCACATCGGCCTGTCCAAACACCTACGCGGCACCAAAGTCATCGTCCTGATCAACGACCTCGACATCCGCGTACTGGACCAACGCACCGGAACCGTGATCCGCAAACTCACCCTCGACCCCGACCGCGACTACCAACCACGCAGCGTCTAATGCGGAAACTCCCCCGAAAACAAACTCGAGGTGTAAACCATGTCTCGGGACACCTGTCAACGATGTCCCGAGACATGACATTAGTAGCGGGGACAGGATTCGAACCTGCGACCTCTGGGTTATGAGCCCAGCGAGCTACCGAGCTGCTCCACCCCGCGTCGGTAAACGCCAGGTTACCCAACAGGTCGCGGGCTCGCCAAATCGCGCTGATCGGTCCGGGCGGCGTAAGCGTCGCTTCAGTGCGACGGCGAGTTGAGCCCATACCGCCGGACAATGTCGTCCATCCACTCCGGATCGCCGTAGGTCAGCGCTCACTTGTCAGCGAGTTGGCCGAACTCAGGCAGCTCACGAAGCGACTTGCCGACCGAGCCGTTCGGGTGCTCACCGAGCAGTTCGCTGAGTTCTCGGAAGTAGTTCTCAAACCCGCCGGGCGTGATGATCTCGACGATGCGATCGGGCTCAGTGCCGGCGTTCGCCAACACGAACGAATGTTCATCCTCGCGGGTATGCCGGTGCGCCGCGGTGATCAACCCGACCTCGAATGGATGCTCGACGATGGACACCTCACCGCCGTTGGTCTTGCGGGACAGCTTGAAGACCGCCCAAAGCCGGGCAGGGCGGCATAGTCCCCTTCGCAGGCTGCACAACGGTTACCCCGATTGGACATACGTCGGCGATATGAGATATCTCCTGTCCCCGCAGCCGTCTGACCGTTTAGCGCCTCGCTACTTGGTGCTGTTGTATTTGTTGATGGCGTCGTCAAGCCGCTGCAGCGCCGCGCCGTAGGCGGCGAAATCACCCTTCTTTTGCGCGTCGCGTGCGGCGCCGATCGCCGCCTGGATGTCCTGCAACGCGGCGGCCTTGGCCGGCGACAACGTCACCGACCCATCCGGAGAGGGCGGCACCGCCGCTGCCACCGGCGGCGCCGGTGCTGCCGGTGCCCCGGCCGGCGTCGGCGGGCTGGCGGGTGGATTCGGCGGCACACCGGCGTCGGTGGGCACTATCCCTGTCGCGGCCGCACCCGCACCGGGCCCGAACAGGCCGGTGAGCGCATCACCCACCGTCGGGCCGTAACCGATCTTGTCGTTGTACATCATCGCTACCCGGATCAGGCGCGGATACGACGAGGCGGCGTCGCTGGCTCCAGGTGAGGCATAGACGGGTTCGACGTAGAGCAGCCCGCCCTGGCCCACCGGAAGGGTGAGCAAATTGCCCCAGCGGATGCGGTTTTGGTTATCACGCCCGATCACACCAAGGTCCTGGGATACCGCCGGGTCGGTGGTGATCGCATTATTGGCCAGCTTGGGACCGTTGACCTGGCCCGGGATGGTCAGCACGGTGATCTTTCCGTACGTCGCAGGATCGGAGCTGGCGCTGATATAGGCCGCCAGGTAGTCGCGCTTGAACCGGTTCATCGCGCTGATCAACTGATAAGAGGACGAATTGTCGTTCTTGGTAATGTTTTTCGCAACGATGTAGTACGGCGGCTGATAACTGCTGGCCGTCGGGTTCGGATCCAGCGGCACATCCCAGAAATCCGACGTGGAGAAAAACGTCACGGGGTCGTTGACGTGATATTTGGCCAGCAGCATCCGCTGCACCTTGAACAAGTCTTCGGGATAACGCAGGTGTTCGGCGAGCTCGGGTGTGATGTCGCTCTTGGGCTTGACCGTGCCCGGGAACACCTGCATCCAGGCTTTCAGCACCGGGTCCTGTTCGTCTTGCTGGTACAGAGTCACGGTGCCGTCGTAGGCATCCACCGTGGCCTTCACCGAATTTCGGATGTAGGAGACCTGCTTGTCGGGCGCCAGCCGGTTGAACGCCACCTCTGTGGAGTCGGCCGTCGCCGACGACAACGAGGTGAGTTCGGAGTACGGGTAATTGTCCAATGTGGTGTACCCGTCAATGATCCACACCAGTCGCTTGTTGACGATCGCGGGGTACACGGCGCTGTCCGTCGTCAACCACGGCGCCACCGCCTCCACTCGCTGCGCCGGATCGCGGTTGAACAGGATCTTGCTGTTCGAGCCGATCACGTTGGAGAACAAGAAGTTTCGCTCGGCAAATTTGGCGGCGAACACGCTGCGGGATATCCAGCTTCCTACGGGAACTCCGCCGAGTCCGGTGTAGGTGTAGTTCTTGGTTTCGGTGCTGGTCTCGTAGTCGTATTCACGGTCGTTGCCGTTGCGTCCGACGATCGCGTAGTCGGCGGCAGTGTTGGAGATAACGGGGCCGTAGTAGATGCGCGGCTGCCCCAAGGGCGCCGGGCCGTCGGACACTACGCCGCCGTTGGCGCCGACCACGTTGACCAGAAACTCCGGATAACCACCGTTCTGGTTGGGGTCGTTGGCGATACCGCGCACGGTGTTGGCCGGTGACGCGATGAATCCGTTGCCGTGGGTGTAGACGCTATGCCGGTTGATCCAGTCGCGTTGATTGTCGATCAGCCGGTCCGGGTTGAGTTCCCGGGCCGCGACGACAAAGTCACGCAGCGCGCCGTTGCGGTCGAGGTAGCGGTCGATGGACAGTTGGTCCGGGAAGTTGTAGAAGTTCTTGCCCTGCTGGAACTGGGTGAATGCCGGGCTGACGATGGTGGGGTCGAGCAGCCGGATGTTCGAGGTGGTCGCGCGATCGGACGCGACCTGCTGGGCGGCGGTGGCCTGCCCGTCACCGGTGTAGTTGCGATAGGCAACCACGTCGGACGTCAGCCCATATGCTTGCCGCGTCGCGGCGATGCTTCGGCTGATGTATTCGCTTTCCTTTTGCGCGGCATTGGGTCGCACGCTGATCTGCTCGACGATCAGCGGCCAGCCGGCGCCCACGATCAACGACGACAGCAGCAACAAAACCAGCCCGATCGCCGGAATCCGTAAGTCCCGCAAGACAATCGCGGAGAACACCGCGGCAGCGCAAATAACGGCGATCGCCATCAGAATCAGCTTCGCCGGCAACACCGCGTTGATATCGGTGTACCCGGCACCGGTGAACGGCTTACCGCCACGCGTGTGCGACAGCAGCTCATACCGGTCCAGCCAGTAGGCAACGGCTTTGAGCAGTACCAGCGCACCGACCCAGCTGACCAGCTGGATCCGCGCCGAGCGGCTCAGCGCGCCGGTACGCCCGGACAGTCGAATGCCGCCAAAGATATAGTGCGCCAACAGGTTCGCCACGAAAGCCAGGAACACCGCCACGAATATGTAGCTGAGCACCAGCCGGTAGAACGGCAGGTCGAACGCGTAGAAACCGAGGTCCTTGCCGAACTGCGGATCCCTGACGCCGAAGTTACCGCCGTGCAAAAACAGCTGGATGCGCACCCAATAGCTCTGCGCAATGATGCCGGCCAAAAGGCCGATCGCCGCCGGAATTCCGACGCCCATCAGTCGCAGCCGCGACATGACGACGGTGCGATACCGCGCCACCGGATCGTTGTCGTTACTCGGGACGAAAACCGGGCGGGTGCGGTAGGCCACCGCGAGCCCGGCGAACACGATGCCACCGACCAGCAGACCGGCGACCAGGAACACCACGATGCGGGTAACCAGCACGGTGGTGAACACCGAGCGGTAGCCGAGCTCACCGAACCACAGCCAGTCGACGTAGGCGTCGATCAGTCGCGGACCCGCGAGCAGCAAAACGATCACGCCCAATGCGATCAAGATCAGAATCCGGCTACGCCGAGTCAGCTTCGGCATTCTTGCGGTGGGCCGCATCCCCACTGGCTACGCTCCCTGATCGATTTGGGTGACGGTGACAACTCTACGCATTGCGCGACCTGCGATCCCGGCTCGTTCAGCAGGCTGGCGGCTGACCCCCAACCTGAATCGCGTGCAACGCGTCGACCGCTTGGCTTAGGGTGTCGACCTTTACCAAGCGCAAGCCGGACGGATTGTCCGCACTCGCCTCGTAGCAGTTCTTCGCGGGCACCAGGAATACCGTGGCACCGGCCACGTGAGCGGCAGCCATCTTGTGGGTGATGCCGCCGATTTGGCCGACCTTGCCGTCGGCGGAGATGGTGCCGGTCCCGGCGACGAACGTCGACCCGACCAAGTCACCGGTGGTGAGCTTGTCGACGACCGCCAGGCTGAACATCAGTCCCGCGGAGGGACCGCCCACATTCGCGAGGTTGAAATCGACCGCAAACGGCGCCCACGGCGCATCAAGCACCGCGACACCCAGGAAGCCGTAGTCGCGATCCTTGTTTGTGCCCAGCGTGATCTGCGCGACGCCTGGCGGCTCGTTCTTGCGGCGGAAGTCGATCGTCACCAACTGGCCGGGCTTGGTGTTCTTCAGCAACCCCGTGAACTGCTCGACATTGGCGACCGGGGTGTTGTTGACCGCGTCGATGGCATCACCGGACTTCAGCTTGCCCGCCGACGGACCGGGATCGCTGACCGTCGCGACGGTGACCGCGGGCGCGTACTTCAGGTATCCCAGGGCGGCATACGCGGCGCTGTCCTCGGACTGTTTGAAATCAGCGTTATTCGCCTTGTCCACGTCGTCCCGCGACTTGCCCGGTGGGTAGATGAGATCGCGCGGAACCAGCTGTTCCTGCCCCGAGAGCCACAGCGTCAGGGCTTCACCCAGGGTCAGATCGTCGCGCTGGGACACCGTCGTCATGTTCAGATGACCGGTCGTCGGGTGGGTCAGCGTGCCTTCGATCGCGACCACCTGCTTGCCGTCGACCTCACCAAGCGTGTCGAAGGTGGGGCCGGGCCCCAGCGACACAAAGGGCACCGTCACCACCGCGAGCAACACGCCGAAGACCACGATCGGGACCAGCGCGACCATCAAGGTCAGAATCCGCCTGTTCACGCCGCTACACTATCCGGACCCTGCTGCGGCTCGTTTCAGCTATAAGCATGACCACAGACCGCGCTTTCTGTTCTACCGCTGAGTACCGTTGAGGTTATGGCTGACCCGCCTTTCGGCTTCTCCTCTGGAGATGACTCCCCAAAAGATGAGTCGGGGCAAGACAAACGTGGGAAGAACGATCCCGAGTCGGGGTCGGGCGCGTCCGACCCGCTGGGTGCGTTCGGCATGGGCGGTGATTTCGGCATGGGTGACCTGGGGCAGATCTTCACCCAACTGGGTCAGATGTTCAGCAGCGCGGGCACCGTGACGCAGGGGGGCGAAACGGCGGGACCGGTCAACTACGAATTGGCCCGGCGCGTGGCCACAAGCTCGATTGGGTTTGTTGCGCCTATCCCGGCCACGACGAGTTCGGCGATCGCCGATGCGGTACACCTGGCCGACACCTGGTTGGACGGAGTCACCGCGTTGCCCGCGGGCACCACCAAGGCGGTGGGCTGGACCCCCAACGATTGGGTGGACAACACGCTGGAGATCTGGAAGCGGTTGTGCGATCCGATGGCCCAGCAGATCTCGACGGTGTGGGCGTCCTCACTGCCCGAAGACGCCAAGAGCATGGCCGGCCCGTTGCTGGCGATGATGTCGCAGATGGGCGGTATGGCGTTCGGCTCGCAGCTGGGCCAGGCACTGGGCCGGTTGTCCCGCGAGGTGCTGACCTCGACCGATATCGGTCTGCCGCTGGGTCCCAAGGGCGTCGCCGCGATACTGCCGGATGCCGTTGAATCGTTCGCCGCCGGACTCGAGCAACCGCGCAGCGAGATACTGACATACCTGGCCGCGCGGGAGGCCGCACACCATCGGCTGTTCAGCCACGTTCCGTGGTTATCCAGCCAATTGCTGGGTGCCGTAGAGGCCTACGCCATGGGCATGAAGATCGACATGAGCGGGATCGAGGAGCTGGCCCGCGACTTCAACCCGGCGTCACTGTCCGATCCGGCGGCCATCGAAAACCTGCTTGGTCAGGGAGTATTCGAGCCCAAGGCGACGCCGGCGCAGACTCAGGCGCTGGAACGTCTCGAGACGCTGCTCGCGCTGATCGAGGGCTGGGTGCAGGTCGTGGTGACCGCGGCCCTGGGCGACCGGATTCCGGGCGCGGCCGCACTCGCCGAGACGCTGCGCCGGCGCCGGGCCAGCGGCGGTCCGGCCGAGCAGACGTTCGCGACGTTGGTGGGCCTGGAGCTGCGGCCACGCAAGCTGCGCGAAGCCGCCGCGTTGTGGGAGCGGCTGACGCAGGCCGCCGGTGTGGACGTCCGCGACGGCGTCTGGCAACACCCGGACCTGTTGCCCGGCGGGGATGATCTCGACGAGCCCGCCGGCTTCATCGACCGGGTCATTGGCGGCGACACCAGCGGCATCGATGAAGCGATCGCCAAACTCGAACAGGACGGCCCCGATACCCAAGCCGGGGACACCGGCTCCGACGGCGGTTCTGTGGATAACTGAGCGGGCGTTTGCGCCCGGCGTGGCACAGTCTGAACTCATGCCGCGGGTCGCGCCGTCCCTGTATGCGATGGACCCGGCGATGCCGGTGCTGCTGCGGCCCGACGGCGCCGTTCAGGTCGGCTGGGACCCGCGCCGGGCCGTGCTGGTCCGTCCCCCGAGCGGCCTGGCCGCGACGGAGTTGGCCGCGCTGCTGCGGTCCATGCGATCACCGATACCAATCGCCGAGTTGCAGCGGCAGGCCGCCGACCGCGGGCTGAACGACGCTGACGGCCTGACGAACCTCGTCGCGCAACTGGTCGGCGCGGGTGTCGCGATCCGTGGATGCCGACAGTCGGGCGGCCGGGCCGCCTCGATTCGCGTCCACGGTCGCGGACCGCTGTCGGACCTCCTCGTGGAGGCGCTGCGCTGCTCGGGGGCCCGCATTGCGCACAGCAGCCAGCCGCATGCAACTGTGTCGCCCGGCGCCGTGGACCTGGTGGTGTTGTCGGACTACTTGGTCGCCGATCCGCGTATGGTGCGCGATCTGCATAGCCAGGGGGTCCCGCACCTGGCGGTTCGGGTGCGGGACGGCACCGGTCTGGTGGGGCCGCTGGTCATCCCCGGCGTGACCAGCTGCCTCGGCTGTGCGGACCTGCACCGGAGCGACCGCGACGCCGCGTGGCCGGCCATCGCCGCTCAGCTACGAGCGACCGTTGGCGTGGCGGATCGGGCCACGCTGCTGGCGACCGCAGCGCTGGCGCTGAGCCAGGTGAACCGGGTGATCGCGGCCGTGCGTGGGCAGGCGGCGGCGCCAGATCCCGGGCCGCCCCAGGCG
>DASZLQ010000246.1:0-5325 GCA_035552295.1 Mycobacterium sp.
CCAACACCCCGCGGCGAGCCCGTGACGGTCGAACAGCGACACCACGACCGATGTAGCGCCCTGGTCGCGCACCATGCGGGCTTTGGCTTCGTTGCGCGCCAGGGCCGAGACGGTGTGTCCGTCAGCGATGAGTGCGGGCACTGCGTGGCTGCCGATCGCTCCCGTACCCCCGTGACGAATACGCGCACGCGCCCCTCCCGTTCGTCGACTCGCGCTACGGGCTGCCGAAGACCATAGGGACGGTCAGTGGTCCGCGGATGGCCAGGGTGTCGCGCCAGCGCACCGGTCCGTCCAGAACAGGCTGGCGGGCAAGGATTTTGGGTAGAGCGATGGTGAGCTCCAGCTGGGCCAGGGCGGCGCCAAGGCAGTAATGCGCCCCATATCCGAACGACAAGGGTGCTGGCGCGTTGCGGTCGAGCCTGAAGCGAGCGGGTTGGTCAAACACGGCTGGATCGCGGTTGGCCGCCGTGATCGCGATGAGAGCGCTTTGGCCAGAACAAATTTCAACACCGTCGACGACGTGGTCGGCGGTGGCGCTGCGCGCGGTGGACTGCACCGGTCCGTCGAGCCGGAGCAGTTCAGTCACTACCGCGGGATCGGTGGGGTCGATGTGATCGGCGATGCGGATTCCGTCGGGGCCGGGATCCAGCAGCCTGATCATTCCGGCGCCAAGGAGATTGGCGGTTGTTTCGTGGCCGGCGACGGCGATGAGGATGGCTGTCATGACGACCTCTTCGAGCGACAGCTCCGGATCGGCGGCGATGAAGCTCAGTAGGTCGTCTCCCGGGTGGACGCGCCGATCGGCGGCCATCGGCAGGAACTCGGCCATCAGTGTGGCCGAGGCGGCTGCGCCAGCGGCGATCTCGTCGTGATCGGCGAGCGTCCCCAGCATGCGGATGATCACCGGCGACACCTCGCGCAGAAGTTCGGTGCTGGCGACGGCGAGGTCGAGCCATGCGCTGATCACGGCGATCGGCAACGGCAGAGCGATATCGGACATGAAGTCGAAACCTGTGTCAACCGGCTGCTGGTCGATCAACGTGGTGGCGATTGCGTCGACGCCCTCCGTGAGGTTAGTGATGAATGATCTGGTGAACACGTCACGGACCGATCCGCGCAAACGATGATGGTCGGGTCCGTCGGCGAAAAGCATGGAGCTTCTGGTGAAGTCCTGGCCGATGGCCGCCATGGATGCCCGGGCGAGCGGGTTGGCCAGCGGATCGCTGGTCCATCCGGTTCCGCCCAACGCCTGCCGGGCAGCGTCGTAGCTCAAGACGAGCCACGCTTGGGCGGTGTCGTCCCACACGACATCTCCCTCGCGACGCCGCGCCTCATAAAAGGGGTAGGGGTTCGCCGCATCCCAAGGCAGACGCGCGCCTGTGACATCAGTTGCCGCCATGACGGTCCAATCCGAAAGGCAGGCCGCGCTCGCGAACCCATGCAACGTGCCGCCGGCCCAGCTCGGTGATCGGAGCGGCCAAGCCGTCCATATCGTCAAGCATTGCCCGGGCATGGAAAGTGGCGTGCAGGGCGGTGAAGATCGCATTCATCGACAGGCTCAGCCGAGAGAAGAACACGAAGTCTGCTGGCACCGACATTCTGCGCAGGGCATGATCCGAGGAACGCACGTCGAGCAGGAACTGGATGGCGCGTTCGGAGGCCTGCTCGGTGTAAGTGACCGGCTGCGGCGCCAGCAGCTCGTAGATAATTCCCTCCCACCACTGATAGGTCTCATCGGCGGTGACGGTCGAATCGCCTGTGAGGAACCCGCTTTCGATCATCAGTTCACGCACATCATTCTTGCGTCGGTTCACCGCCGCGTGCATCATGTTCACGGTCTGGCGGCGTTGGCACTCGGTGAGGACCTTTACGCAGCCGAAGTCGACGAACCCAACTGTGCCGTCCTCGCCGAAGCGGTAATTCCCGGGATGGGGATCAGCGTGGAAGAGGTTGGCGTGCCGGTAGGAACCGGTGACAAACCGCGCGATCACTTCCGCCCAGGTGTTCTTCAGGTCCTGGTCGGCGTCTTGCGCTGCGGCCCAATCCAACCCATCCAGATAGGTCATGGTCAGCACCTGATCGGTCGACGCCTCGGCGACCACTTCGGGCACGCGGATGAACGGATGCCCGCGATACAAGTCGCTGAACGCGGCGATATTGGCGGCCTCACGCCGGTAGTCGACTTCCTCGGAGATCCGCGCAGAAATCTCCTCGGCGACCTCTTGGATATCGGGCATCGCCGCGCCCAGCGCCCCAGCTGCACCCGCGGCAAACCGGAAGACCGTCGCCAGCAACTCGGTATTGGACAGGTCATCCCGAATCGCCTGCGCCACACCGGGATACTGAATCTTGACAGCGACCCGGCGCCCGTCGCATAGGACGGCGCGATGCACCTGCCCAATAGAGGCCGCCGCCATCGGCTCCCCGGCGAACTCGGCGAACACCACGTCGGCCGGTCGGCCGAGCTCAGCCTCCAAGACGTCCAACGCCAACGCCGAATCCATCGGTGGAGCGTCAGCCTGCAACCGGGTGAGCGCCTTTTGGTACGGCGACAGCTCCCCGGCGCCGACGGCGGCCGCATCGACCATCGAAACCAATTGACCGGCCTTCATCAACACGCCTTTGGAGTGGCCGAGCAACTCGACGTAACGCTCGGCGGAG
Source organism: Mycobacterium sp. (assembly GCA_035552295.1). Lineage (GTDB taxonomy): Bacteria > Actinomycetota > Actinomycetes > Mycobacteriales > Mycobacteriaceae > Mycobacterium. The sequence goes on from DASZLQ010000246.1 coordinate 2,662, forward strand.
CGTTCATGAAAACGCTGCACCGCGCCCACGTCACCAGCCCTCTCCCGCAACCCGGCGAGCATGCGGCCACCGGCGGCGCGGGCAGTGAACCCTGCCACCGGCATCGTGCGGCGCACCCGGCCGCCCGGTACTGGCCGATCGGTATCCGCCATCACGACCTCCCTCCGGCCGACCCACCTTGATATAGTGAACTATTACAGAATATATGTAGTCACTTATAGAGTGGTCAAGGGTGGAAACCTCAACAAAGGAACGACTGGTCAGTGAGGCCATGCGGCTTTTCAGCCAGCAGGGCTACCGCGCGACCAGCATCAACCAAATCGAAAAAGCCGCCGGCCTAGTTCCCGGCTGCGGTGCTCTCTACAACCACTTCAAGTCCAAAGAAGCCCTTCTAGCTGCGGGTATCGACCGCCAACTCGACCGCCGCCGCGCCATGCATGACATCAGCGCGCTGTTCGCCGGGCAAGGCGACCTGCGCACCGAACTATCCCTGCTGTGCCGGTACCTGATGGGCGTCCTGGACCGGGAAAGCGAATTCCTCCAAGTCGCGGCCCGCACCCCCGCTGATCAGTCGACTCGCCTCAACAACGCCTATGCCGCGCTCGTCGACGGGCTCTACAGCGAACTCGCCGACTGGATTAAAGGCTGCGCGCCAAAGATCAAAGACCCTGATGCCAAAAGGGTCGCCGTCATCGGCATCAATTCCCTGCTCGGAAAACGCGCTACCCGAATCGTGTTCCACAGCCCCGAAGTCGACACATCCGACGAGGAATTTGTCAGCGACTGGACCGCCATGCTGGCAGATCGAATCGAAACACTCCGCTAGCCGATCATTGTGTCCAGATCCGCCCCAGCTTGCCTAGCGCGTGATCCGGAGTGCCGCAAACGCCAGGCCCGGCGTCGGGCCCGCGCGGGTTAGCTGAGCAGCTCAGCCCACTCCGCGTCGCAGCCATCTTCGCCCTCGCGGGCGTGCGTGCCGTCGAGCATCCGCGCGAATTCGATTCTGCAGGCGAGGATGTCGGCGGCGCTCCTTAACCGGTTGGCGGGCAAGAAGATTCAGGATGTCGAATGTCGCCGACAACGGGGCAGGTCACTCCTTGCGGATGACTTTGTCGTCGCCCTTGAATCTGAGCTCTGCGAGCCTGCATGCTTCGCTTATGCTGCATCGGGCGTCCGGCGCGCCTACAGTTCAAGGTTATGACGAACATCGGCAGGTCGGAGGTCGCGCTGCGCGCAAGCGCGGGCCTGTTCGTCTTGATGGTCGGATGCGGCGCGGCCGTCGTTGGTGCGGGGGCAAGCACACTGGCACCGGATACGACCGCGACGAACGCTATGTCCGGCGAAGCACCGGCGTCGCCAGTCGCTCCCAATGGTCCTAGCTGCATTATCGGCCTCAACTGCGGGTGCATTCATACCTGCGGTGGTCCTGTCCCGCACCACAATCCCGCTCCCGACAATGACCATCCACACGATGCCCCAGCCGGACCCGGCCCTGCCCCCAGCGGTGGCGGATAACTCTGGCCGCTGAGGTCTGCACTGCATCAACGCTCGTGCGCGATATTGGATTCAAACTACAACGTCAGCTCAGAGTAGGCGCTCTCTCGGGTTGTTTACCGGCTGACTACTGTCCTGGCCCCCGACTCAGCCGACGGCGCTCGCGCTCGGTCAGCCCGCCCCAGATGCCGTGCTGGATGTCGGCGTCCAGCGCTATCTGCAGGCAGGCCGCCCGAGACGGACAGCCCTCGCAGATGGCCTTGGCCCGTCTGATGACGATCCGGCGCGGTTCACTGCCCAATGTGGCATCGGGAAACCACAGCTCCGGGTCTTTGTCCTCACGATGGCATGAAGCTCTCACAGCTCCTCCTCATCCTCCCAATCCAGGTGAATCCGCCGTCATCAAGCTCGTGCGCGGTCACGTCCCCGGCAGCGACGCGGATCTGTTGGTCACCGGACGAGGTGTTTGCCGCATGGCAGTTACGGCACCGTTAGCAGCCATAACGCGGTTCAGCAGGTGGCCACCCATCTGGGGCACCAACATCGCTAAAGCTGGCCAGGTGCTAGATGCCGCGGTTGAGTACATCTGCCCAGATGCTCGCTTCGGTTAGCCGAGCAGGTAGACCGCCCGCACATAACCGCTGCTCGCTCGTCCAGCAGCTGGTCTACTCGCTCGTCGAGCATCTGGTCCGTCGTCAGCGAAGAAAAGGGGTCGCTCAACGCCCAAGCTAAGCGCCGCTCCCCGACTAGTATCCGTAGTTCGGCGTCGATGGTCTCAATGTCACGCACGCCCGGCTCCTCCCTAAATGTTTCCGTTTCCGCGAGCAGCTCGTTCTATATGCACGATGCTCGGCGAGCAGCCGTTCAAAGTGGCAAGCCACGCGCCACGCAGCTCGGCGTCGATGGTCTCTAGATGGCCGCCGACACCGGCCCTAACGGCGCCACGTTCTAGAGACGTCATACGACGGCTCCGTCCGCGCCGGTGGATCGCACCGAAGCAGGCTCGTGCCCTCCCTGCCCAGGCCGACACCCAAACACCCGACCCACGTCAAAGGAGAAGACGATGACTGCTGCACTAACGCCCGGCCGTCCGTTCACTGGGCCTCTCGCTCGGCATTACGGCTGAATCGAATATGGTGGGTTACCGGTATACTACTCCGTTTTCACTAT
>DASZLQ010000247.1:0-18784 GCA_035552295.1 Mycobacterium sp.
AGATCCGCCGATCCTGCCACCTCGGAAATGAAGCGCGCCCCAGGCACTTTACGAGGGTCGGAGTGGTAGAGCCCGTCGATGTCGGACAGCAGCACCAAAGCCTCGGCGCCGACCAAGTGGGCAACCAGCGCCGAAAGCCGATCATTGTCACCGAACCGGATCTCGTTGGTGGCCACCGTGTCGTTCTCGTTGACGATCGCCACCGCGTGCAGCGCGCGCAGCCGATCCAGGGTGCGCTGGGCGTTGGTGTGTGAGGCCCGGACGGAAATGTCGTGCGCGGTCAGCAGCACCTGCCCTACCGTGCGGCCATAGCGGGCGAATGCCGCGCTCCACGAATTCACCAGCGCGACCTGCCCAACGCTGGCGGCTGCCTGCTTGGTGGCCAAATCCGTTGGGTGACGGGATAATCCGAGCGGATCGACGCCGGCTGCGATGGCGCCCGAAGATACGATGACGACATCGGTACCCGCCTTCATCCGCGCCTCGATCGCGTCGGCGAGTCCGGCCAACCGGCCGGTGTCGAACACTCCCTTTCGCGTGGTCAGCGCGTTCGTCCCGACCTTGACGACCAGACTGCGCGCGGTCCGGATGGCTTCTCGATGTGGGCTCACGAGTCGCCACCGTGTTCGCGCCGCTGACGTCGGGCGGCCTTGCGTTCCTCGGCGCCGACGCGCTCGGTACGATCCAGCCGCGCATCGGTGCCCCGGCCGGACAATGCGACCTGATGGCCCGCAGGCGATTGCGGCTCCCAGTCGAAGGTCACCTCGCCGATGGTGACCGCGCAGCCAGGTTGTGCACCCAGCCGCACTAGTTCCTCCTCGACACCCAGGCGCGCCAGCCGGTCGGCGAGATAGCCCACCGCTTCGTCGTTGTCGAAATTGGTCTGTCCGATCCAGCGCTGCGGGCGCGCGCCGGTGACGACGAAGCCACCCGGCTGCTGCGGGTCGGGCTCGACGGTGAAGCCGCTGTCGTCCACCGGCACCGGGCGAATCACCGGCCGCCGCGGCACCGTTTGCGGCCGCGTGGCGTTGTAGGCCTCGATCATCTCCCACAGCCCAAAGATCAACGGCTGCAGGTTTTCCCGCGTCGCCGCGGACACCAAGAACACCGGCCAGCCGCGCTCGGCGATCTCGTCGCGGAGGAACTCGGCGAGCTCGCGAGCCTCCGGCACGTCGATCTTGTTGAGCACCACCGCCCGGGGCCGCTCGGCGAGGTCGCCCAACGCCGGATCCCCCTGCAGCGTGGGCGTATACGCGGCGAGTTCGGCTTCCAGCGCGTCGATGTCGGAGATGGGGTCGCGGCCCGGCTCCGCGGTCGCGCAGTCGACGACATGCACCAGCACCGCGCAGCGCTCGATGTGTCGCAGAAAATCCAGACCCAGGCCGCGGCCCTGCGATGCGCCGGGTATCAGACCGGGCACGTCGGCCACGGTGAATGCGTGCTCGCCGGCCGAGACCACGCCGAGATTGGGAACGAGCGTGGTGAACGGGTAGTCGGCAACCTTGGGCTTGGCCGCCGAGATCACCGATACCAGCGAGGACTTTCCGGCGGACGGGAATCCGACCAAGCCGACATCGGCGACGGTTTTGAGCTCGAGGGTGAGGTCGTGAGACTGGCCCGGCTCGCCGAGCAGTGCAAAGCCGGGGGCCTTGCGGGCGCGCGATGCGAGCGCGGCGTTGCCCAAGCCGCCACGGCCACCGGCGGCGGCTTCAAAGCGGGTGCCCGCGCCCACCAGGTCGGCGAGCAGCCGACCGTTTTCGTCCAGCACGACGGTGCCGTCGGGCACCTTGACTTCCAGATCCGCGCCGGCGGCGCCGTCACGGTTGTTGCCCATCCCCTGCTTGCCTGACGGTGCGGTGACATGCGGGCGGAAATGAAAGTCCAGCAGGGTGTGTACCGCCGGGTCGACGACGAAGATGATGCTGCCGCCGCGGCCGCCGTTGCCGCCATCGGGTCCGCCCAGGGGCTTGAATTTCTCGCGATGGACCGACGCGCAGCCGTTACCGCCGGAACCCGCCCGCGCGTGGATGACGACGCGATCGACAAACCGAGGCATCGGGGGTCCTCTCACCCGTCGAGCGTGCGGCCACTGCGAGATAAATCATCGCAGTGAGCGCACCTCGCGACGCTCAGTCGGTGGTCTGCCCGGCCGCGACGATGCTCACGGTCTTGCGTCCGCGCCTGACCCCGAACTCGACAGCTCCGGCTTCCTTGGCGAACAACGTGTCGTCACCGCCGCGCCCGACGCCCGAGCCCGGGTGGAACTTGGTGCCGCGCTGGCGGACGATGATTTCGCCGGCCTTGACGACCTGGCCACCGAACCGCTTGACGCCGAGCCGCTGGGCGGCCGAGTCGCGGCCGTTGCGCGAGCTTGATGCGCCTTTCTTGTGTGCCATATCTGTCGCCTCCGCTACTTGATCCCGGTGACCTTCAGGACCGTCAGCTGTTGACGGTGTCCCTGACGCTTGTGGTAACCGGTCTTGTTCTTGAACTTGTGGATGCGGATCTTGGGGCCCTTGGTGTGCTCGAGCACTTCGCCGGTCACCGCGACCTTGGCCAGCGCCGCGGCATCCGAGGTGACGGTGGCGCCGTCGACGACCAGCGCGACCGGCAGCGATACCTTGGCGCCGGGCTCGGAGTCGAGCTTCTCGACCTTCACCACGTCTCCGACGGCGACCTTGTACTGTTTGCCGCCGGTCTTGACGATTGCGTAGGTCGCCATCGTTGCTCCTGCCTCTTCCTTCTAGCCTTTGCTTGGCCGCTGCTCGGCGCTTCGCGCGCGTGCCACCGGCGGTGCGTGTGGTGGGTCTGGGGTGCGGGGCTGTGCCGATCGCCCGGGAGCCCCGCTGTCTTCGGGCTAGCCTGTTCGCCCGCCCGACGACAACTGTCCAAGGGTACGTGACCAGCGGCTACAGGGTCAAACCGGCTCGCTTGACCGGGCAGCGCGTCAGTCCCCGTGGATCGGCGGGCCGGCCGGCCTGCCCGCCGCGCGCCGTCCGCGCGGACGTCCCGCGACCACCGCACTGTCCTCGCTCTCGGCGTCGGAGTCGTCGTCGGACTCGGAATCCTCGGCGTCCAAGTCGTCATCGTCCAGGTCGAGATCCTCGTCATCGTTGTCGAGGTCTTCCTCATCGAGGTCCTCGTCGTCGTCGTCGAGTTCGTCTTCGTCGGAGTCTTCGTCGTCGGAGTCCTCGACGTCCTCATCGGCGTCGTCGAACTCACCCTGGTCGGTGTCCTCGAGGTCGGCGGGAACCTTTTCTTCGGTCTGCTCGTCGATCTCGGCGGTGGTGTCCGTGTCCTCATCGGATTCGCCGGATTCGCCGTCGCCACGACCAGCCGCCATCGCCTTGAACATCGGATGCTCGCCGGGGGCGTGAGCGGGCACCTTGGCCACCGCGGGCTGGTCGGAGGGCTCATCCGGTCGGCTCTTCTTCGATCGTTTGCCCCGCCGACCGCCCGACTCAGACTTGCGCCCGGTCGCCGGGGCCGAATCAACCGGGTCGGCGTGCAGCAGGATTCCCCGGCCGCCGCAGTTGGGACACGATGTCGAAAACGCCTCGATGAGACCCGTTCCCAACCGCTTGCGGGTCAGTTGCACCAGGCCCAGCGACGTCACCTCGGACACCTGGTGGCGGGTGCGGTCACGGGCCAGGGATTCGGTCAGCCGACGCAGCACCAAATCGCGGTTGGACTCCAGCACCATGTCGATGAAGTCGATGACCACGATGCCGCCGATGTCACGCAGTCGCAGCTGGCGAACGAGCTCCTCGGCCGCCTCGATGTTGTTCTTGGTGACCGTCTGCTCGAGGTTCCCCCCGGACCCGGTGAACTTGCCGGTGTTGACGTCGATCACCGTCATCGCCTCGGTCCGGTCGATGACCAGCGTGCCGCCGGACGGCAGCCACACCTTGCGGTCCATCGCCTTGACCAGTTGCTCGTCGATGCGATGCACCGCAAACACATCCGGTCCCGTCGAATCATCCGGCCCGGTGGCGGGCTCATACTTTGTCAGTTTCGAAACCAACTCGGGGGCAACGGAACTCACGTATTCGTTGATGGTGTTCCACGCCTCGTCACCGGAGACGATGAGCCCGGCGAAGTCTTCGTTGAACAAGTCGCGGATGACCTTGACCAAAACGTCCGGCTCTTCATAGAGCGCTACCGCGGCGCCGGCGGCCTTCTTCTTGACGTCGGTCGCCTTGGCCTCGATTTGTGCCCAGCGCTCCTGCAGCCGGGTGACGTCCTTGCGGATGTCGTCTTCTTTGACACCCTCGGACGCAGTGCGGATGATCACGCCGGCGTCGGATGGCACCACCTCCCGCAAAATCTCCTTCAGCCGCTGGCGTTCGGTGTCGGGCAGCTTGCGGCTGATCCCGGTCGACGACGCACCCGGCACATAAACCAGGTAGCGACCCGCCAACGACACCTGCGTGGTCAGTCGTGCGCCCTTGTGTCCGACGGGGTCCTTGCTGACCTGGACGACGACATAGTCGCCGGGTTTGAGGGCCTGTTCGATCTTGCGGTCGGCCCCGCCCAGGCCGGCGGCTTCCCAATTGACTTCTCCGGCATACAGCACGCCGTTGCGACCGCGGCCGATGTCGACGAAGGCCGCCTCCATCGACGGCAGCACGTTCTGCACGATCCCGAGGTAGATGTTGCCCACCAGGGAAGCTGAGGCGGCCGACGTGACGAAATGCTCGACGACGATGCCGTCTTCGAGCACCGCGATCTGGGTGTACCGCGCACCCGGGTGCGGTGGCTCGGTGCGGACCCTGTCGCGCACCACCATCATGCGTTCGACGGCCTCGCGGCGGGCCAGGAATTCGGCCTCGGTCAGCACCGGTGGGCGGCGGCGTCCGGCATCGCGGCCGTCGCGGCGTCGTTGCCGCTTGGCCTCCAGCCGAGTCGAGCCGTTTATGCCCTTGATCTCGGCGCTGGCCGAGCCGTTGGAGCCGTTGTCGTCGGACTTCCCGGAGCGTGGCGGCCGCTCGTGCACGACGGTGTTCGGCGGATCGTCGGGTGCCGGGCTTTCGTCGTTGTCGTCGCCCGAACCCGATTTACGGCGTCGGCGGCGCCGCCGGCGCCGGTTGCCGGCCTCCGACGAACCGTTCTCGTCATCGTCGGAGTCGTCGGAGTCGTCGGAGTCTTGGTCGTCGCTGTCGTCTGATTCGGAAGAGTCCCCCTTCACCGGCTTCTGGGCCCGCTGTTCGCCCGCGCCGTCGCCGCCGGGCTCTCCCTGGTTGTCGGACTGGTTGTCGGCCCCACCCTGTTCACCGCGGCCACGCCCGCGACCCCGGCGGCCACGACGGCGTCGCCGGTTGGCGGGCCGATCGGTCTGGTCTTCCTCGTCGTCGTCAGAGTCGGAGTCATCGGAGTCGGCAGCGTCGTCGGCCCTGCCGTCGTCGTCATCCCGCTCTACCGGTTGCGGTGCGACGAAGAGCGGCATGTAGTGCGGCCGCTCTACGGGATTGTCCGGCGCCTGACGCATCAGCCGGGATTCGGGTTCCTCCGCGGGTTCGCCGACCGCGACGGACGCTGCGACGGGCGCCTCCGGTTGGGCAGCCAGCAGATCGCGGACCCGGACCGCGTCGTCGCGGTCCACGGTCGAATGTGCGCTGCGGATGCGTCCATCCAATGCGTTCAGCGCGTCCAGGACCCGCTTGCTGGTGGTTCCCAGCGTTCGAGCCAGCGAATGGACTTTTAAGCGGTCCGGCAGTTCCTCATGCTGGATCGGCTCGTGTGATGGGTCTGAAGGTGGTGCACCGTCTACCACGTATTCTCCTCAAGCCCCCGGGCGCGTCCTTTCGACGCGGCCACGCGAGGGCTTCGCTATGGGTCCGGGTCACTTCCCCCGGGCTTGTGATGGTCTCGCCCCGAGCGGCTCAGGTAGAACTCACTCGGCGCCGTGCTGAATGTCGGCCTGACATGCCGCGCAACACCGTGGGTTCGCGATGGTCGCGCTTGTCTAAGTCTTCATTCGGGTGTCTGACGCCGGTCCGGCGACGTTCACCCGCCATAAGTATCCCACATCACTGCGCGGGTCCACCCGCGCCTGACTTTGGCCCTCCGCAAACCCGCTGACGGCCCTGCCGTTGCGCGGCTAAACGCCGGGAAACCACAGCGCGATTTCGCGCTTTGCCGAGTCGGCCGAATCGGACCCATGCACCAGGTTGAACTGCGTTTCCAGCCCGAAATCGCCGCGGATCGTGCCGGGTGTGGCCTGCGCGACCGGATCGGTGCCCCCGGCGAGCTGCCGAACCGCCGCGATCGCTCGCGGTCCCTCCGCAATTGCGGCAACTACCGGACCTGACGTGATGAACTGCAGCAACGACTCGAAGAAGGGTTTGCCTTCGTGCTCGGCGTAATGCTGTCCAGCCAGCTCCTCGTCGATGTGGCGGAGCTCGAGCGCCGCGATGGTGAGGCCTTTGCGCTCGATGCGGCCGATGATCTCGCCGATCAGCCGCCGCTCGACGCCGTCCGGCTTGATCAGTACCAGGGTCCGTTCCGTCACGGCGGACAGCGTACAGAACGGAGCGGCGATCAGTCGGGTGGCAGCTGGCGCTGCGACTGTGCGTATTCCTGCCGTCGCCGGACCTCGGCACGCAGGTAGGCGATCAGCAGCCACAATCCGCCGAACAGCAACCCGATGAAGCCCACTCCCGGGTAGACGACGAAGCCGGCGAGAAGCACCGCTTGCACGCCCAAGTTCAGCCAAATCGCCCAGCGTCTGCGCTGCAGTCCGGTAAGCAGGATCAGCAGCGCGGCCAGCCCGATCAGGTAGCCCAGCGACGCCGGGGTCAGGCCGCCGCCGACCGCGCCCACCACCGGTATCGCCAGCAGCACCACGATCGCCTCCAGGATCAGCGTCGCGGCCATCACCGCACCGAAGCTCTTCCACGGATCGGCGGGCGGCTGAGGCCTTTGGGGGCTTTGGTCGGTCATTCCGGATCACGACCGAACAAGGTCCGGGCGGCCCCGGCCGTCACGACCGATCCGGTGATGACGATTCCGGTGCCGGAAAACGCGCCGCCCTCGGCTTCCCCGATGGCAGGGGCGTCGTCGACCAGGGCGGTCGCGACGTCGATGGCGTCGCGCAGGTTTTCGGCGGTCGTCACGCGGTCGGGTCCGAACCGCGCCCGAGCCGCCAACGCCAGCGACTCGACATCCAGCGCCCGCGGCGACCCGTTGTGGGTCACCACGACGAAGTCCAACACCGGCTCCAGTGCGGCAAGGATGCCGTCCACGTCCTTGTCGGTGAGCACGCTGAGCACACCGACAAGGAAACGGAAGTCGAATTCGTCGCCGAGCGTCTGCGCCAGCGCGGCCGCCCCGGCGGGATTGTGCGCAGCGTCGATGAACACCGTGGGGGCGCTGCGCATGCGTTCCAGCCGGCCGGGGCTGCTGACGGCGGCGAAACCGGCCCGGACGGCCTCGATGTCGAGCTGACGCTGCGCACCGGCGCCGAAAAAAGCCTCGACCGCGGCCAGTGCCACGGCCGCATTGTGCGCCTGATGTTCGCCGTGCAGCGGCAGGAAGACGTCGGAGTACACCCCGCCAAGACCCTGCAGCTGCAACATCTGCCCACCGATCGCCACCTGGCGGCCCAACACCGCGAACTCGGAATCCTCCCGGGCGACCGCGGCGTCGGCGCGCACGGACTGGGCCAACAGCACTTCCATCGCGTCGGGCACCTGCCGCGCGATGACCGCAACGATATCCGGCGAACCGTCGGGCGCCTTGGTGATGATGCCCGCTTTTTCACCGGCGATTCCGCGGATGTCGTCGCCGAGATATTCGACGTGGTCAATGCCGATCGGGGTGATGACGGCCACGGGCGCATCGATCACGTTGGTGGCATCCCAGCGACCGCCCATGCCCACCTCGACGACGGCGACCTCGACGGGCGCATCGGCGAACGCGGCGAATGACATGGCGGTCAGAACTTCGAACTTGCTCATCGCCGGCCCACCGGCGGCTTGCGACTGCTCGTCGATCATCTGCACGAACGGTTCGATCTCCCGATACGTCGCCACGTACTGCGCAGGGCTGATCGGTTCGCCGTCGATCGCGATACGTTCGACCGCCGACTGCAGGTGCGGGCTGGTGGTTCGACCGGTGCGTCGTTGCAACGCGGTCAGCAACGCATCGATCATCCGCACCACCGAGGTCTTGCCATTGGTGCCCGCGACGTGGATCGACGGGTAGCCGAGCTGGGGCGAGCCCAGTAGGTCCATCAAGGCGCTGATGCGGGTCAGGCTCGGCTCGATCTTGGTCTCGGGCCAGCGCTGGTCCAGCAGATGCTCGACCTGCAACAGGGACGCGATCTCGTCCGGTGTGGGCGCCACAGTGTTGGTTTCAAGGTGCCCCGGTCCCCACTCGGGCGGCTCAGTCATTGCAGCCCGGCCAGCCTGGCGGTGATCCGTTCGGTTTCCTCTTGGGCCACCCGCTGGCGGTCGCGGATCTTGCCGACGACGTGTTCTGGAGCCTTGGCCAAGAAGTCCGCGTTGGCCAATTTGGCGGCCGTGGATGCCAGCTCCTTTTGCGCTGCGGCCAAATCCTTTTCGAGACGACGGCGCTCGGCGGCCATATCGATGGTGCCCGACGTGTCGAGTTCGACGACGACGGTGCGGTCCATGTTCGGGCCGAGCCGAACCTCCAACGACACCGACGGGCGGAAATCCGGACCCGGCACGGTCAGCCACGCCAACGACGTCACCGCTGGCACTTGAGTGCTCAGATCGCAGTCCTGAACACCGGTTAACCGGGCGGGCACCTTCTGCCGGTCGGCGAGACCCTGATCGCTACGGAAGCGGCGGACCTCGGTGACCAGCTTTTGCATATCGCTGATTCGTTGCGCGCCAACCTGGTCCAGGACCACACCGGACGGTTCTGGCCAGTCGGCGATGACCAGCGACTCCTGGTTCGTCAGCGCCTGCCACAGCGCTTCGGTGATGAATGGGATCACCGGGTGCAGTAACCGCAGCAGCGTGTCCAGCGTCGCGGCCAGCACGGCGGTGGTGTGCGTGCGGCCGTCGGCAAGTTGGGTCTTGGCCAATTCGACATACCAGTCGCAGAATTCGTCCCACGCGAAGTGGTAGAGCGCCTCGCAGGCCCGGCTGAACTCGTAGGTGTCAAAAGCCGAATCGACTTCGGCGCGAACCTGTTCCAGCCTTCCCAGGATCCACCGGTCGGCATCGGTCAGCTCGGCCTGTGGCGGTACCGGCGCCAGCCGCGTGCCGTTGAGCAGAGAGAATCGGGTGGCGTTGAACAGCTTGGTGCCGAAATTGCGCGACGCCCGGACGTGATCCTCGCCGACGGCCAGGTCACTGCCGGGGCTCGAGCCGCGCGCGAGTGTAAACCGGAGCGCGTCGGCCCCGAACTTGTCGACCCAGTCCAGTGGGTCGATGACGTTGCCCCTGGACTTGCTCATCTTGCGGCCGAACTCGTCACGGATCAGCCCGTGCAGGAACACATTGGTGAACGGCACCTGCGGGCCGCGGCGGCCGTCCACGGTGATCGCGTCGTCGTCGCCGACGAAGGTGCCGAACATCATCATTCGCGCGACCCAGAAGAACAGGATGTCGTAGCCCGTCACCAGAACGCTTGTCGGATAGAACTTTTCCAGTTCCGGAGTCTTTTCGGGCCAGCCCAGCGTAGAGAACGGCCACAGCGCAGACGAAAACCAGGTGTCCAGCACGTCGGGATCCTGCTCCCAGCCCTCCGGCGCTGTTTCGTCCGGACCGACGCACACCTGTTCGCCGTTGGGCCCGTACCAGATCGGGATGCGGTGGCCCCACCACAGCTGGCGCGAGATACACCAGTCGTGCATGTCGTCTACCCAACCGAACCAGCGCGGTTCCATGCTGGCGGGGTAAATCACGGTGTCCCCGTTGCGCACCGCGTCGCCGGCTGCCTTGGCCAGCGATTCCACCCTGACCCACCACTGCAGCGACAGGCGCGGCTCGATGATTTCGCCGCTGCGCTCCGAATGTCCCACGCTGTGCAAGTAGGGGCGTTTCTCGTTGACGATGCGGCCTTGCGCGGCGAGCGCTTCTCGCACCGCGACGCGCGCCTCGAAGCGGTCCACGCCGTCGAACTCGGTTGCGGTGTCGACGATAAAGGCCTTGGCGTCCAAGATGTTTGGCATCGGCAGCTGGTGCCGCAGTCCGATTTCGAAGTCGTTGGGATCGTGCGCGGGCGTGACTTTGACCGCACCGGTGCCGAATTCGGGATCTACGTGGTCGTCGGCGACGACGACGAGTTGCCGGTCAATGAAGGGGTGCGGCAGCGTCGTCCCGACCAGATGCCGGTAGCGCTTGTCGTCGGGATGCACGGCGATCGCGGTGTCGCCGAGCATCGTCTCGACGCGGGTGGTGGCGACCACGATGTGTGGCTCGTCGTCGTTGAGTGACCCGTAGCGGAACGAGACGAGCTCGCCCTCGACCTCGTCGTACACGACCTCGATGTCGGAGATCGCCGTCTGAAGGACCGGCGACCAGTTGACCAGCCGCTCGGCCCGATAGATCAGTCCGGCGTCATAGAGCCTCTTGAAGATGGTCCGCACCGCACGTGACAGGCCCTCGTCCATGGTGAACCGGTCGCGGCCCCAATCCACCCCGTCACCGAGCCGCCGCATCTGGCCGCCGATGGCACCGCCTGACTCGCGCTTCCAATCCCAGACCTTGTCGATGAACAGCTCTCGGCCGAAGTCCTCCTTGGTCTTGCCGTCGACCGCAAGCTGTTTTTCCACCACGCTCTGAGTCGCGATACCTGCGTGGTCTGTCCCCGGCTGCCACAACACCTCGTAACCCTGCATGCGCTTGCGACGCGTCAGGGCGTCCATCATGGTGTGTTCCAGCGCGTGACCCATGTGCAGGCTGCCGGTCACGTTCGGTGGCGGCAGCACGATCGAGTACCCGGGTTTGGTGCTGGCTGGGTCCGCCGCGAAGTAGCCGGCATCCAGCCACTTCTGGTAGATCGCGCTCTCCGTCGCGCCCGGATCCCACAACTTGGGCAGGTCGGCGGCAGAGCTAGGGCTGGCGGTCACCGGTCAATTCTAGGGAGCGCCGGCTACGCGCGCGTAAGCGCCCAAATCCGCAGGTGGCGGACCTACCTAGCGAGCCGTTCAGTCTGCATGCAGACACCGGCGGCCGGGAACCGCCCCAGCAATGCGTCGCCCATCGCGGCCGCGGGTGTAAGCACGCCACGCAGATCGGAGAGCTTGTCGCGATCGAATGCGAGCGCAAGAGCGCACTCCCCTAGCAAAACAGAGGTCGCCTTGTAGCCGGGGTCTCCGCGCTGCTCCATTCTGGCCACGTATCGAGCGCCGTTGGTTGTGGTGGTGTAGGTCTCAACCTTGTAGTAGCCACGCTCGCGCGCGGCCGTGCTGGGACCGGTGCCGGGTTTGGGAACAAACCGATCCAGCAGCCGACGAGGCAGCAGCCGAAAGTAACGGCTACCCAATCCGAACGTCACCTTGCCGACCCCGGCGAACACCGCGGATGCCACCGGCGCGAGCGACGACGAACCCAGGCTCATGTTTTCGCTGTAGCAAAAACCGCGGCCGTATGCCCAGTCGAGTAATGCGTTGCTGCGTCTAACGACTCGCGTGTTGATCGACGCCATCAAAAATCCGGCCGTCCAGTGACCGGCCAGCTCCGGCGCGATCTGACGGCCTCGACGCCACGGCATGTCCGGCTGCGGGCCGATGTCGGGTTCGGCGGCGCGGTCGCTGCTCAGCGTGTACGGGTCGGCCAGCTGGCGGCGTACCTCGGGGTCGCTGGACGCGGCCTGCAGCACATCCATCATCGAGGCGATGGTGCCGCCGGATAACCCACCGGAGAACGAGCGCATCACGAAGTCGGTGTCGAGCAGCTCGCCGGCGTCCTCGTCGCGCGCCGCCCGGTACAGCGCGTACACACTCATATCCGAAGGCACGGAATCAAATCCGCAGCAGTGCACAATCCGGGCACCGGTGTCAGCGGCCTGCTTGTGGAACAGGTCGATGCTCTCGCGGATGAACATCGCCTCGCCGGTGAGATCCGCGTAATCGGTGCCTGCCGCCGCGCATGCGGCCACCAGCGGCATCCCGTAGCGGCCGTAGGGCCCGACCGTCGTGACGACGACTTGGGTGCGGGCGGCCATCTCATCCAGCGTCGACGGCGATGTCGCGTCGGCGCTCAGAACCGGCCACGACCGCGCGGATTCGCCGAGGCCATCGCGGACGGCGAGCAATCGGTCGGTTGACCTACCGGCCAGCGCGATCCGCGCATCCGCCCCGGTCCGCGCCAGGTACTCGGCAGTCAGCTTTCCCACGAAGCCGGTCGCCCCGAACAACACGATGTCGAATTCGCGCGGCGTTGCGGTCACCGACCCGACGCTACCCCGCAAATAAGCGATGCCGGGCTCAAGGCCCGGCACCACTTATACGTGCGACGGCGAGGCCGTCAGTTGCGCCAGCTGGTCAGCCGCGACGGCCGCAGACCGGCCAGGCGCCGATGCCCTGCGTATGCAGAACGTTCTCGGCCACCCGGATCTGCTCATCACGGCTGGCGCCGGACGGAGAACCCGCGCCACCGTTGGCGTGCCATGTGCTCGACGTGAACTGCAGACCGCCGGCAAAGCCGTTACCGGTGCTGATCCCCCAGTTTCCACCCGACTCGCACTGCGCGATGGCGTCCCAGTTCACGCTGTAAGCCTTGTGAGCCGGGGGCGGGGGCGGGGCGTCCGGAGCCGGCGGCGCGTCCGGAGCCGGCGGCGCGTCCGGAGCCGGAGGCGGCGGGGCGTCGGGAACCGGAGGCATCGGGGGGTTGCCGTCGAAGCCCGCGGGGGCGGGAGGCGGCGGGAGCTCCGGTGCCGGAGGCGGCGGCGGAACGTTCGGGTCAAAGCCCGCCGGCGCAGGCGCATCGACGGGTGCCAAGGCGTCCGGTGCCGGCGCCGGGGCGTCCGGAGCCGGAGGCGGGAGCGCGTCAGGGGCCGGCCCGGCGGCGGGAACGTTCGGGTCAAAGCCCATCGCCTCTGCGTTGGCGGTGGCGGATGGCACCGTCACCAGTGTGCCTGTGATCGCCGCGAGGATCAGCGTCTTACGGACGTTCTTCAATATCGTTCCTTTCGCGAAGCGCGCGCGCCAAAGCAAACCCACAGCTGTGGGTTTGGGGTGCAGTTGTCCAAGCGGAATAAGTGCTCCGGGACGTGCCGTCTCGTTCAGGCACGACAGCGGGGACCTGATCTGCCCGGCGAGCTACCGCCCACCGACCGCATCGCGGTTGTCGCCGATCGCAGCCCCGCTCACACGCGGGTCCGTGGATTCAATTTTTCGTTACTTTCCGTCACCCGATTCGGGCTAAGAGGGACCGTACGAGAACCGATTGCATTCGTCATCTTGGAAAAATTGATATCTCGGTTCGGTAACGAGCTAGTCACGGCGCGATAGCACAAATAATCTGGCAGGTCAGCCGCCATTTTTCGGCCGATGCGCAGCGGTCGCGGAGACGCCGTTATCGTGAGCTGAATCACGTACATTTTGTGAGCTGGCACACTGTTTGCGGCACGGCGACTGGCCACCGCCCGCGGCGCTCCGCGACAGCGAGCTGCGCAGCGTACACCGCGATTGGGCCAATTGCTGCCCGACACGCGGAACTTGACAACTGCGATCGCTACTCAATTTCGAAAGTCGAAGTATCTCAGCCGTATTCGTTGCTCCACGTCGGCTCGGCGGCGGAACACGGACAAAGTCTTGCACCGATGTCGCACAGCCCGTAGCGGCAACCATATTTTTACGAACTACTCACTGCCCCATGACTTTTAGCGAGCTTCCGTCGATCCGGCACCAGTCGCGGCCACCAACCCGACGCTGTCCGGCGAGAGGGTCTGCTGCGACGTCGGCGATTGGCGCACTGCAATTTGCCGGTGTAACTCTCGCTTGCATGCTCCGGACTTGGGCCAAGCTCCACCTAACCTGGTACGATGTACGTCGGGAGTCATCCCAAAACACCGCTGCGCCAACATATTACGATGGCCTTTGTGGCGGGCATGATGATTGGCTTTCGAAGTACTTAAAAGCTAACTAGAGGCAATAGTTGCCAACCGACAAAAGCCGACAATTTTCAGGCCGCACGGCCATTGTCAAACCTCTGCAAAGCAATTGTTTCAGTAAAATGAAAAAGCGCGCAAAAGCGTGATGAAATTCTTTCGAGCCTTAGTAGGCTCGCATCAGGCTCCCGGCTGCACCAGGGCACGTAGGTCAGCGTCGCTGTTGACATTGGTCAGCTGACGCGAGTCCGACATCACAATCCGCTGCGTGTCCGAAACATCAACCAGGGCACGCATTTTGCGCTCCCCCGCGGCCACCAGCGCAGCAGCCCGATCGGCCAGATCGGTCCGATACACCGAGGCCAGAAAGTGGTCCCGCCCGTCCCACGGCAACACCACTTCTGCGCCGGTCTCGACGGCCCGGCGGGCAAGGTCATCGATCAATTCGACGGCCAAGAGCGGCATGTCCACGGCGCAGACGAAGGCGAACCGGGCGCCCGCCTCCGCGGCCGCACGCAGGGCGCGCGCGGTGGCAGGCAACGGCCCCTGTCCGCCTAACTCGTCGCGCACGATGCGGGCCTGCAACGCAGGCAGCGGTTGCCCCTGGGCGGCCATCACCAAAACCGGCTCGCAGCGCTGCCCGAGAATGCCGACCATGTGCTCGACCATTGTGGTAGCGCCGGGGCCGCCGGAAGACCCTGGGAAAGGCAGGGTGGCTTTATCGCGGCCCATCCGCCGCGACTCCCCTCCAGCGAGTACTACCCCGGCCAGTGATACTGCGTCGGGCACGAGCTGAGCCACCTTACTCGACGGTCCAGGTGTCGCGCCCGCGCATCAGCGACTGCAACGCGGCGGAGTCGAACGGCTTCGACGACTGCGCGGCACGGACCTGAGAGCGGGCCGCGTCGTCGTAGGTGGACCGGTTGATGTTCCGGAAGATTCCCAGCACGGTGTGCTCGAGGTTCTGGTCCGACAACCGCGACAGCGCGTACGCGTAGGCCGAGTCGTCGACCTCCGCGTCGTGCACGACGATCTCTTCGATTGCCACGTCGGAGGTCTTGGCCACCTCGAGGCTGAAGCCGGACTTCACCACGCAGTATTCGCCGTTGGCGCCGAAGACAATTGGCTCGCCGTGGCGGACGTTGATCACCCGCTCTTCGGCGCCCTCCTTGCGCAGCGCGTCAAATGAGCCATCGTTGAAAATCGGGCAGTCCTGCAGGATTTCCACCACAGCGGCGCCGCGATGCTGGGCGGCCGCGCGCAAGACCTCCGTCAGCCCGTTGCGGTCGGAGTCCAGTGCGCGACCGACAAAGGTCGCTTCGGCCCCCAGCGCCAATGAAACCGGGTTGAACGGATGATCCAGGGATCCCATCGGCGTCGACTTGGTGATCTTGCCGACCTCCGATGTCGGCGAGTACTGCCCCTTGGTCAGGCCGTAGATGCGGTTGTTGAACAGCAGAATCGTGATGTTGACGTTGCGGCGCAGCGCGTGGATCAGGTGGTTACCACCGATCGACAAGGCATCGCCGTCACCTGTGACCACCCATACCGACAGATCCTCGCGGGCCAGCGCGAGCCCGGTCGCGATGGCCGGCGCCCGGCCGTGGATCGAGTGGAACCCGTAGGTCTCCAGGTAGTACGGGAACCGGCTGGAGCAGCCGATACCGCTGATGAAGACGACGTTCTCCCGACGCAGCCCCAGCTCGGGCAGAAAGTTGCGGATGGTGTTGAGGATGACGTAGTCGCCGCAACCCGGGCACCAGCGCACCTCTTGGTCACTGGTGAAATCCTTGCCCTTCTGCGGCTCCTCCGTCGTGGGCACCCCGTCGTTCTTCGTCAACCTCGGAGTCAAACCGAGGTCTGTGCCCTGCAGATCGCCGCCGATCACGCCAGTCATTCGATAGCTCCCGCTCCAACCGTTGCTGCCGCCATTCTGGCGACCATCGCCTTGTCTTGCTCGATTTCGGCCAGCGTCCCGCCCAGCGCGGCGCGGATAACGCGCCCAATCTCGTCGGCCAGGAACGCGACACCCTGAACCTTGGTAACGGATTGCACGTCGACCAAAAACTTGCCGCGAAGTATCAGCGCCAGCTGGCCCAGGTTCATTTCCGGCGCCACCACCTTCGAGTAGCGCCGCAGCACGTCACCCAGGTTGGCCGGGAAGGGGCTGAGATAGCGCAGGTGGGCATGCGCGACCTTGATGCCCTTGCGCCGCGCACGCCGGCAGGCTTCGCCGATCGGGCCGTACGAGCTGCCCCACCCGATCAGCAGCAGCTCGGCGTCTCCGGTCGGATCGTCGACTTCCAGAGCGGGAACAGCGATGCCGTCGATCTTGGCCTGGCGCAACCGAACCATGAGGTCGTGGTTGACCGGCTCGTAGGAGATGTTGCCCGAGCCGTTCGCCGCTTCCAAACCACCGATGCGGTGTTCCAGGCCGGGAGTACCCGGAACGGCGAATTGGCGCGCAAGGGTTTCCGGGTCGCGGTTATAAGGCTGGAAGGGTTCGTCCGGTTTGGCGAACGTGTGCTTGATCGGCTCCAGCGAGCCGACGTCCGGAATCCGCCATGGCTCTGAGCCATTGGCGATCGAGCCGTCGGACAACACGATCACCGGGGTGTGGTACGACACCGCGATGCGCACCGCCTCGAGGGCGGTCTCAAAACAGTCGGACGGCGACTGCGGCGCCACCACCGCCACCGGTGACTCCCCGTTGCGGCCGTACAACGCCTGCAACAGGTCGGCCTGCTCGGTCTTGGTGGGCAGGCCGGTCGACGGTCCGCCTCGCTGCACATCGATGACCAGCAACGGCAATTCGGTCATCACACCCAGACCGAGCGCTTCGGACTTCAGCGAAATCCCCGGGCCCGATGTGCTGGTGACGCCGAGTGCGCCGCCGTAGGAGGCGCCGATTGCCGCACAGATACCGCCGATTTCGTCTTCGGCCTGGAAGGTGATCACGTTGAAGTTCTTGTGCTTGGACAGCTCGTGCAGGATGTCCGAGGCCGGCGTGATCGGATAGCTCCCGAGCACCACCGGAATGTTGGCCAGCTGACCGGCCACCACGATGCCGTAGGCAAGTGCGGTGTTGCCCGAGATCTGCCGGTATTCACCGGTCGGCAAGGTCGCGCGGAAAACCTCGTAGGTTGTGCCGAACGCCTCGGTGGTTTCGCCGTAGTTCCAGCCCGCTTTGAGGGCGAGCACATTGGCCTCCGCGATCTCGGGCTTGCGGGCGAACTTCTCCCTGATGAAGTTTTCGCTGGTCTGGATCGGCCGCCCGTACATCCACGACAAAAGGCCAAGCGCAAACATGTTTTTCGCGCGCTGGCCGTCTTTCTTCGACGCTCCGATCGCCTCGACGGCCCCGAGCGTCAGCGTGGTCATCGCAACGGAGTGCACGACGTAGTCGGACAACTCGTCGGTCTCCAGCGGGTTTGTTACGTAACCGACTTTCGTCAGATTGCGCTTGGTGAATTCGTCGGAATTCGCAATCACCATTCCACCGCGCGGCAAGTCGCCGATATTGGCCTTCAGCGCCGCGGGGTTCATGGCGACAAGCACGTCCGGCCGATCGCCGGCGGTCAAGATGTCGTAATCGGCGATTTGAATCTGAAACGACGAGACGCCGGGCAGCGTGCCTGCAGGGGCTCGGATCTCGGCGGGGTAGTTCGGTTGAGTCGCCAAGTCATTGCCGAAAAGCGCTGCCTCCGACGTGAACCGGTCACCGGTCAGCTGCATCCCGTCGCCGGAGTCTCCGGCGAATCGGATGACAACTTGTTCCAGCCGCTGACGGTCGGACCCGTTGTGAGGGGCCTCGTTATGAGAATCTGACCCGGCTCCGCTGCCGTTCGGATCCACGTCTCCGCCTTCCATTTGTTAACCGGATAGGCACTCCACTGGAGCTTTAGGGTACGCGCCATTGGCGTGACTCCTGCGCCCTCAAGCTTGTGTGTCACTGCTAGTACCAATTATGGCACTGCTTTTCGACGAGTATGACCGTCTCATACCCCTCGCACGCAGCGCGTTTACCGCCAAAGCCGAAGTCAGCGGGGTGCTACCAGCGCAGGGCCTGCAAAACTGTGTTATTCGTCACGTCGGTAGGCGCGCCGGCAAAGCACGGAGCGGCGTGAGTGCGGCATGAATGCGGCGTTGTGGCCTAGGCGCTCTTGTCGCGACGCTCAGTGCGCGAAGCCTTACGCGGCACAATCGTCGGCAACACGTTGTCCTGCACGGTCTCCTTGGTCACCACGACTTTGGCGACGTCGTCGCGGCTCGGGATGTCATACATCACCGGCAGCAAGACTTCTTCCATGATGGCCCGCAGGCCCCGGGCACCCGTGCCCCGGTGAATCGCCTGATCGGCGATCGCTTCCAGCGCGTCGTCGCTGAACTCCAGCTCGACGCCGTCCATCTCAAAGAGCCGGGTGTACTGCTTGACCAGAGCGTTCTTCGGTTCGGACAGGATCTTCACCAAAGACTCCAGGTCCAGGTTGGTGACCGAGGCGACCACTGGGAGACGGCCGATGAATTCGGGGATCAGACCGAACTTGATCAGGTCCTCAGGCATCACGTCGGCGAAGTGATCGGTGGTGTCGATCTCGGCCTTGGAGCGGACCTCGGCGCCGAAGCCCAGTCCACGCTTGCCGACCCGCTCGTAGATGATCTTCTCCAAGCCGGCGAACGCACCCGCGACGATGAACAGCACGTTGGTGGTGTCGATCTGGATGAACTCTTGGTGCGGGTGCTTGCGGCCACC
>DASZLQ010000248.1:0-4754 GCA_035552295.1 Mycobacterium sp.
TAGAAGGATTCTTCGGCAGCACCACCTTGATCGAGCATCTGCCGAGAGAGTTTTTCTCCGTCTCGACAGACTTGATCACAGGCGATCAGATCATCCATCGGCGTGGGCTTCTGTGGGTCGCCGTGCGCGCATCGATCTCGATACCCGGTCTCCTGCCGCCGGTGCAACACGGCGAGCGGCTCCTCGTCGACGGTGGACTGATGAACATCCTCCCGGCCGACGTGATGTGCGCCGACCTGGATGGCGAAGTCATCTGCGTCGATCTACGTACCACGTACGTGCCATCGAAGGGCTTCGGTCCGCTGCCGGCAGTGCTTCAGCCTCCCGCGTTCGTCCGGCGGCTCCTGACCGGCACGGATGTCGCCCTACCACCGCTGCAAGAGACATTGCTTCGCAGCGTTGAACTTGCGTCCCCCAAGGGAAACCTGCGCGAGATGCCTCGGGTTACGGCGATCATCGAGCCGGACGTCTCAGCGATCGGCCCATTGGACTTCAAAAACATCGATGCCGCCCTGGAAGCCGGGCGGATCGCAACCCGGGCAGCTCTCAAAACACAGCCGACGCTCGTTCGCTGAGCGTCGGCCCGTCGACCAGCTACTGCAGGACGTACATCGTTTGTGATCGCCCATCGGCTCGAGCTTGTACTATTACCCCTGCAGCAAACAGCTCAGCATCTTCAGATGGCAGACGCTTCGTGAGTGCACAAGGTCGTCAGGCCGGGCGGGGCAGACAACCAGGAGTCTCGCTCGCGACACCGCCTGGGGTGGAATCGGCCGCGTCGAAGCGGGAATCGCTGCAACCGAAAGTTTGCCGGCACGCGGCCGTTCGAGTGCGGCTAGGTTGTTAAGCCATGCGCTCCGATTGGTGGGACAAGCCGCTGGCCCATCTCGTCATGCACGTGAATGGCGGCGAGAAGACCGTGCCGATTTTCGATCAGCTATTCGTCGGCCGCCAGTGCGCGGGGATCGACGAACAGCGCCGACTGGTTATCCCCGATCCGAACATCTCCCGTAACCACCTTGAGATCCGTTTAGACGTCCAGACCGACCGGGCTTTCCTCATCGACAACAGCACCAACGGGACGTTGCTCAACGGCATGCCGCTAGAACGCGCCGTGCAGGTCTCCCTCAAGCCCGACGACCGGATCTCGATAGGCGACGTCGTGCTCATCTTCCGATCGGACCGGTTCAATGCCGCCGGGATGACCAACACAAGCCCAACCCTGACTCGGATCGTCGAGGAGACCATGGTGATGGTGGTCGGGGATATCACCAACTACTCGACGATCTCCGAAGTCACCGACAACCAGGTGATCGCCCGGAGCCTGAACTATCTTTGGCACGAGCTCAGCCGCGTCCTGCGCGCCCATCACGGCACGCTCAACCATTATGCCGGCGATGCAATCTATGCGGTCTGGGAACTGCGGACGATTCCACAGGCTAATGAGCTCGCGATCGACTTCGCGCTCGCCGCGAACCACAGGGTCGAGGAACTCGCACCCACGCTCCCGCTACGCGGGCCAGACGGCTCGCCGATCCGCATGGGCTGGGGTGTGGTGCAGGGCCGGGCCGCGATCGCCGCAATGACAAGAACGGTCACGGCCGTGATTGGCGACGCGACTAACGTGGCGTTCCGGTTGGCTGGCATTGCCGGGCGGGCCGGGCGCCCGGCAGTGATGGTCGGCACCCGCGTGCATGCTGTCGTCGAGGCGCAATACGTCTGGGGCCACTCCGAGCAGGTAGAGATCAAGGGCCGGCGCGGAACGGAGACCGTTTTTCCGGTTGTCGCACGTTCGTAGCCGACCATCCACCACCAGGCGGGCGTGGCGCTCACGGACGGCGGCACGCAAGCTAGCCGAGGATTAGCCCCGACGTGGGCACACCCGTCCCTGCGGTGACGAGCACGTGCTCGACGTCGGGCACCGGGTTCACCGAGGTGCCACGCAACTGCCGCACACCCTCCGCGATGCCGTTCATGCCGTGGATGTAGGCCTCACCGAGCTGACCCCCATGCGTATTGATCGGCAGCCTCCCGCCCATCTCGATCGCACCGTCCGCAATGAAGTCCTTGGCTTCACCCCTACCGCAGAATCCCAACTCCTCCAACTGAATCAGGGTGAACGGCGTGAAGTGGTCGTAGAGCACAGCGGTCTGGATGTCGGACGGCTTGAGCCCGGACTGTTCCCATAGCTGCCGACCGACGACGCCCATTTCGGGCAGCCCGAGCTCGGGCCGGTAATAGCTCACCATCGTGTACTGGTCGGGGCTGGAGCCCTGCGACGCGGCCTCGATGATCGCAGGCCGGTGCTTGAGGTTCCGCGCGCGTTCCACCGATGTCACCACGATGGCCACCGCGCCATCGGTTTCCTGGCAGCAGTCCAGCAGCCGCAAAGGCTCGGCGATCCACCGCGAATTCTGGTGGTCCTCAATGGTTATCGGCTTCTCGTAGAAGTACGCCTTCGGATTCTTGGCGGCGTGTTTACGGTCGGCCACCGAGATCACGCCGAAGTCGCGGCTGGTCGCACCGGACAGATGCATGTAGCGCTGCGCGATCATGGCGACCTGCGCAGCCGGCGTCGAAAGCCCGTGCGGATACGAGAAGGCATTGTCCGCCGTGGTCGAATCGGCTTGGGCACCACCGTCTCCCACCAGCCGCGTCTGTACCTGACCGAATCGCATGCCCGAACGTTCGTTGAACGCCCGGTATGCCACCACGACATCGGCCACACCGGTCGCGACGGCCATCGCCGCCTGCTGAACGGTCGCGCACGCGGCTCCGCCGCCGTAGTGGATCTTGGAGAAGAACTTCAAATCCCCAATGCCGACCGCGCGGGCGACGGCGACCTCGGTGTTGCTGTCCATCGTGAATGTGGTCAGCCCGTCGACGTCGGCCGGACTCAGGCCCGCATCGTCCAACGCATCCAGCACCGCCTCGGCGGCCAGCCGCAGCTCGCTTCGACCGGAGTCCTTCGAAAAGTCGGTGGCCCCGATGCCGACAATCGCCGCCTTGCCTGAAAGCATCAGGCATCCCCCATCGCCAGCGTGGCCGTCGCGATGACATGATCGCCAAGGCTGTTGCGGCCCACCACCTTTACCGTGATCAGCCCGTCATCCACGGCGGTCACTTCGCCGGAGAATGTCACTGTGTCGTAGGCGTACCACGGCACCCCGAGCCGAAGCCCGATCGACTTGATCAACGCCGACGGCCCGGCCCAGTCGGTGACGTAGCGCTCGACCAATCCGGTGTCGGTGAGGATGTTGACGAAGATGTCCTTCGACCCCTTGGCCTGCGCGAGGTCCCGGTCGTGGTGCACATCCTGAAAGTCGCGGGTGGCCAAGGCGGTCGAGATGATGAACGTCGGATCGCCGTGGAGCTTGAGTTCGGGCAACACAGTGCCCACTTCGATAGCCGGTGCGCTCATTCGTCAGGCTCCCAGGCGTAGAGGGTCCACTCCGGTCCGCTGTCACCGGCCGGGAAGTCGATGTACGTTGCGCGCACGGGCATTCCGATTTTCACCTCGGCCGGATCCACCCCACGCAGCTCGCCCAGCATCCGCACGCCCTCATCAAGCTCCGCCAGAGCGATCACGAACGGTAGCGTGCGTCCCGGCACTTTCGGCGCATGGTGCACGACGAAGCTGAATACCGTGCCGCGGCCACTGGACACCACGTAGTCGATCGGCTCAGACTTGTCCTGCCACACCGCCGGCACCGGCGGGTGCTGCAGGCTTCCGTCCGGCCGGCGCTGAATCCGCAATTGGTGCGCCTTGACGCCCTCCCAGAAGAACGCGGTGTCCCGCGACGACGACGGGCGCATCATCGCCTGCGGGTCGAGATCGTCCGGGACCGCCGATGCTGACGCCGCGGGTTTGAACTTGAGGATGCGCCAATTCATCTCGGCGACGTCCTCGTCACCGACCCGCCAGATGATGTGCTGATTGACGAAGAAGCCTTCACCGAGCGCGGTCTGCTTGGGCCCGATCACGTCACCCATCTCAGAGCCGATGCTGACGTGCTCGCCGGGCTGCAGGTAGCGGTGGTAGGTCTGCTCGCAGTTGGTGGCGACCACGCCAACATAGCCGGCATCGTCGAACAGCTTCATGATCGGGCCCATCGGATCGTCCTTCGGACGCTCCCCGCCCAACCCGAACATCGTCCACACCTGAATCATGGCCGGAGGCGCGACAATTCCCGGATGGCCGACGCCGCGGGCCGCGGCCTCATTCACGTAGATCGGGTTGCGGTCGCCGATGGCCTCCACCCAGTTATTGATCATCGGCTGGTTCACCGCATCCCGGCCGACGCGCGGCTTCGGATCGCCGGCCGCCTTGATCTCCGCGATGGCTTCCTGGATGTCCGTCATCTGGGAACCCTCGGCACCTTGAGGCCAGCGGCCGCGATCATCTCACGCATGACTTCGTTGACGCCTCCACCGAAGGTGATGACCAGATTGCGTTTGGTCTGTGAGTCGAGCCAGTTGAGCAGGTCGGCGGTGTCGGACTCGGCGGGGTTGCCGTACTTGCCGACGATCTCCTCGGCGAGCCGGCCGACGTACTGAACCCGCTCGGTGCCAAATACTTTCGTCGACGCGGCATCGGCGACGTCGATGTTCTCGCCCGCTGCGGTCACCTGCCAATTGAGCAACTCGTTGATCCGCCACATCGCGTGAATCTCGCCAAGGGCGCGCTTGACGTCGTCGTGATCGATCGGCGTGACGCCGTCACCACCCGGCTTGGACGCCCATGCGTGCACGCG
>DASZLQ010000249.1:0-4154 GCA_035552295.1 Mycobacterium sp.
TTCGGTAACCAGGGCCCCAATTCCGGGGCGGGAGCGTTCTTTTCGCGCAACCCCATCACCGGCGCCAACGAACCCTTCGGCGAATGGTTACCGGGTGGCCAAGGCGACGACGTGGTGTCGGGGCTCGTCGATGTTGAACCGATCGCCGACCTCCGGGACGAACAAGCGGCTGTCTACGACGAGCTGATGGACTTCGCCCGCAGCTTGGAGCGACTCGGATCCGACGTGCAAGAGATCGAGTTCACCGTCGAAGACGGCAAGTTGTGGCTGCTGCAAACGCGGGCGGCAGAGCGTTCGGCGCAGGCGGCGGTACGTCTGGCGCTGCAACTGCGACACGAGGGGCTCATCGACGATGCCGAGACACTGCGCCGGGTGACGCCGGCGCACGTAGAGGCTCTGCTGCGTCCGGCGCTGCAGCCCGAAACACGTTTGACTGCACCGCTTCTGGCAAAAGGTTTGCCCGCATGCCCTGGCGTGGTATCGGGTAAGGCGTACACCGATGTAGACGCGGCGCTGGATGCCGCTGACCGGGGCGAGCAGGTCATCCTGGTGCGCGACCACACCAGGCCCGAAGACGTCCGGGGCATGCTGGCCGCACAAGGCATTGTTACCGAGGTCGGCGGGGCCGCCAGCCATGCGGCAGTGGTGAGCCGCGAACTCGGCCGGGTGGCCGTGGTGGGCTGCGGCCAGGGAGTCGCAGCATCACTGGCCGACAAGCAGATCACCGTCGATGGCTACGAAGGCGAAGTGCGCGAAGGCAATCTGACCTTGTCCGCATGGTCGGAGACCGATACACCCGAGCTGCGCGAGCTGGCCGACATCGCGCGGCGGATCAGCCCGCTGCGCGCCCACGCTACCGGCGATCACCCGAGGCTGGACGACGCCTCCGAGGCCGCGGTGCGCGCCGCCCTGGACGCCGGGCACACTGACGTGGCGTCGCCAACCCCGCTGATCATCATGCTGACGGCGTTGCGGCTCGCGAGGCAGGTCAGCCCGTGACGGAATTGACTGTGCTGCAAGCGGTCCGGCTAAAAGGCCGAGTAACTCCCGCCGACCTGGCAGCGACGTTGGGCGAAGATCTCGACGGTATCACTCCCACCGTCGAGCAGCTGAGCGCGTCGGGCTTACTGGTCGAGGGCACGACGTTGAAGATCAGCCCCGGCGGGCGCGCCCGGCTGGAGAACTTGCTCGCCGAGGAGCGTAAGGGCATCGACTCGGCCGCGATGGCCGCGGCCTACCACGACTTCGGGGCCGTGAACGTCGATTTCAAAGCCCTGGTCACGGACTGGCAGCTCAAAGGCGGCCCAGCAGGCAAGCCCAACACCCACGACGACGCCGAATACGACGCGGCGGTACTGGCCCGCCTCGACGACCTGCACACCCGGGTGGTTCCGATCATCGACGCGGCCGCCACGCAGTTACCACGGTTGAAGGGCTATTCGTCGAAATTGCTTGTGGCACTGGGTAAAGTCAAGGATGGCAAGACGGCCTGGCTAACCCGGCCGCTCATCGACTCGTACCATACGGTGTGGTTCGAACTGCACGAGGAGCTGATCGGTGCCGTTGGTCTGACCCGCGACGAAGCGGCCAGATCCGGTGACGCCCAATAGGAATCAGGATCGCGCTACAACGCGGCGTCAAGGAGCTCCACATAGCCATCGATGTCGGCACCCGGATTGGGAAACGCCGATTCTGCCGCGTGGACGCTGATCGCGACGGTATCACCGATGCCATGCACTCCGTGCGTCAGGCTCATCGCCGGCGACAGCGCCGGATATCCGGCCGTCAGCACCACCGGTGCACCCCCGAAACTCAGATCGGCGGGCCCGCGATTAACGCTGGACAGCACGGTATTGCCGGCAACCTGCGCCGGCCTTGTGTCGGCGTCGAATTGAGAAATGCCCCAGCGCAGCAGCGCGGCGGGCACCGCGGCGAACGCCCGGTCGGCTGAGCGGGTGGCCGGGTGCTCGAAGCGACGCCGGCCGTTGGCCAGGTCTGTTGCGATCCGCTCGACCCGACTATCCAGAGCAAGGTCCGGGTATAGCCCGACAACGACGTTTCCAAAGTGATTATGCGCTTGTGGCACATCAGGTTTAGCCATCGGCACTTCTGCTCCCAGCGAGTTGGCGTCGTCGCCAAGCAACGCGGACAGTGCCGTGGACACCGCCCCCAGCACCCCGACTGTTACGGTGGGCCCGGGCAATTGCGAGCGGCGCCGCACCAACGTACGCACCCAGCGAGCGCCCTCCGGGCGCTTGTTCGTGGACAGCGGCGGCCGGGACCCGACCCCGGGCGCCACCAGCCCGGCACGGGTATCGCGGACCAGCGTGCGATGGGCGCGGGCCGCCTCGACCGCCCGCCACGGCAAAAAGCCCGCCCGCGGCCGCTTCACCTCGGGCACCGGCGCCGGTCGACCAAATAGCCAGGCCGCCATCGCCGAGGCGCGAGCCCCGTCACCCAAGGCGTGCGCGACCTGCATGACCGCAACGGAGCCCGGGCCGCTGACGCCGGGAATGTCGAGGACCGGCGTGAACACGTGCACCCGCCAGGGCATGAGGCGAATGTCGAGCTGATCACCGGCGAGCCCGGCAACGCCCGCAAGGCAGCCGTCCCAACTTTGATCGACCAAGTCGTGACAAACGACCTGCTGTGGCCCGACAGCCGTCGACACCCACTGCGGATAGCTCAGCCGACTTCCATCGTGGACCCGCACCCGCAGCTCCGGGCAGGTGTCGGCCCGACGGCAGATCTGCTCGACGGCATGCCCGAGATCGGCAGGCGCACCGTCGAATGCGTAGAGCAGGAACTCGTCGTTGGGCAATTTGGCCGACACCCAGTAGAACTGCGCATCGACGGCCGCCATCCGCTGCGCCGACACGGCTTCAGCCGGATGAACCTAGGAACGCAAGCACCAGGTCGGCGACCTTGTCCGGCTGTTCCAGCTGCAGAAAGTGGCCGGCGTGCTCGACGATGGCCACCTCACTGCCGGCGGGGAGCACCTTTTCCGTCCAGTGCGTGAAAGCCGATGTCATGCAACCGTCGTCGCGACCATGCAGATACAAACTCGGCAGGATAGGCGCCTCGGTCCAGAGCCCGTTCAACTCGGCATACCGCTCAAGCGGTCGGGTGTTGCGGAGCGTGGCCCGGTACGGCCCCAGCGCCGCCCGCCAGCTTTCCAGTGTTCCGATCGCGGCGTCAACGTGGCGCAGATCCTCGTTGGCGTTATAGCCGGGCGACCACCGCCGCCACAGCAGCGGTAGCACCCAGGGAGCGGAACGCTCAGGCAGCCAAGGCAATTGGAAGTAGAACAT
The DNA here is from genome assembly GCA_035552295.1 of Mycobacterium sp. Taxonomy (GTDB): domain Bacteria; phylum Actinomycetota; class Actinomycetes; order Mycobacteriales; family Mycobacteriaceae; genus Mycobacterium. The sequence goes on from DASZLQ010000249.1 coordinate 3,312, forward strand.
GTACCAGCTGCGTAGCAGCTGATGCGGTAGCAGGCGGGCCAGCCGGCCGCGCTCCGTCACTCGGCCCAGCGGGCGGAACGCCGCAGAGACCGGCACCGACATGATCACCGCCTTGACGAACGGGCTGTCGGGCATTGCGGCCAGCCCCGTGGCCGCCAGCGCGCCCCAGTCGTGACCAATCAGCACATCGCTGTCGGTGCCGCCGGCAGCTGAGCGCACGCGCAGGGCATCGTCCATCAGCGCGCCGACGTGAAAACTGCCGTCGGCCGGGATCGACGACGGCGCATACCCGCGCATGAACGGCGCGACGACTCGCCACCCCGATTCGGCTAACCGGGGAGCCACCTTGCGCCACCCGTAGGCGGTGTCGGGGAAGCCGTGTAGACACAACGCGATCGGGGCGTCGGGCGGGCCCCAGGTCAGCGCCTTCAGATCCCCGGGAGGGCCCGGCACGTCGATCCAGCGTGGCTCAGTCATCGCGGGGCACCTGGTCGAACCCAAGTGTGTCCCGGATTGACAGCATCGTCCGCCATATTCACTCCTGTTCGGCGCGTCCGCACGGACCAACCTAACGCGTGCGCGTCCAGAGCGCACCGACCGCACTGGAGAATTTTCTAAATCCCCACTGCGCCAGGAGTTTCCGAGTCTGGCTGGTGTCTAGCTCACCGAGTGAGCTGGCCCGCTGACTCCGCTGCCTTTTCCAGCTCGGCGATGACGATCTTGCGCATGCCGTACATCGCCTTGGTGGCGGCCGTCGCCCGGGCCGGATCCGGGTCGGTGACCAGCTCGTAGAGCCGGTCCGGAACGATCTGCCAACTCAGCCCGAACCGGTCCTTGCACCAG
>DASZLQ010000250.1:0-14545 GCA_035552295.1 Mycobacterium sp.
ATTCTCCATGACGTACGACACGCCAGAGGGCGAGCGCAGGTTGTCCTCGAGAACCCGCCAGGTGCCCCGTTCGTCGCGGATCAAGTCGATGCCGGCCACGTGGATTCGGACGCCGTTGGGCGGGACGATGCCCACGGCCTGGCGGTGAAAGTGCTCGCAGGAAGTGATCAGCCCGCGCGGGATGACGCCGTCGTTCAGGATCTCCTGATCGCCATAGATGTCGTCGAGGTACATCTCGAGGGCTTTGACACGCTGGACGATGCCGCGCTCGAGCCGGTTCCATTCGGCAGCCGAGATCACCCGCGGGACCAGGTCCAGCGGGAAAGGCCGCTCCTGACCCGACAGCGAAAACGTGATGCCCTGGTCGATGAACGCCCGGGCCAGCGCTTCGGCCCTGGCCTTGAGGTCTGAGGCGTCCGATGGCGCGAGCTCGGCGTAAATGCCCTTGTACGGGCCGCGCACGTTGCCTTGACCATCGAACATCTCATCGAAGGCCATCGAATATGCGTCCGACGCGTTGTATCCGCCGAAGATGCGCTCAGAACGTGCCTGCGGACGCGCGGGGCCGCGCGACCTTTGCCTGGTCTCCTCAAGCTGGCTCGTAAGACTCACTTTTCAGATGCTGCCTCAAATTGACGTTGCGGCAGGCCACGGGTTCCCCTTTGGGAGAAAACGTAACCGACTGATAACCTGGGCAATCGCCGCCGGGTATATCGGGCGCCTCAAGCCAACACCGAATCTAAGAAGGAAACAACGCGTGGCCAACATTAAGTCGCAGCAGAAGCGCAATCGCACTAACGAGCGCGCTCGCCTGCGCAACAAGTCGGTGAAGTCCTCGCTGCGGACTGCCGTGCGCGCGTTCCACGAGGCCACCGACGCCGGCGACAAGGAGAAGGCCGCGGAGTTGCTGGTCTCGACCAACCGCAGGCTGGACAAGGCGGCCGGCAAGGGCGTGATCCACAAGAACCAGGCGGCCAACAAAAAGTCGGCGCTGGCCAAGGCCCTGAACAAGCTCTGAGCCCAGCTGCGGGTCCACCACTCATCGGCTGCGGTCGGCCACCAGCTCGGCGACCTGCCTGACCGCGGATTCCAACGCGTAGTCGGCGTCTGCAACGGCACCCTTGACGTTGGCGTTGAGCACCGCCACCACTTTCATCGCGGTTGCCACTGTGTCGCGCGACCAGCGCCGGGCCTGTTTCTGGGCTTTCTGCACCCGCCAGGGCGGCATCCCCAGCTGCGCCGCCAGGCGGTAGGGGTCGCCGGACAGCGGCCCGACACGGCCAATGGTGTGCACGGCTTCGGCCAGCGCATCGGCGAGCACCACCAATGGCTCGCCGCGCATCATCGCCCACCGCAGCGCCTCCGTGGCTCCTTCGATGTCGCCGGCCACGGCCTTGTCGGCGATGTCGAATCCTTTCACTTCCGCTTTGCCGCTGTGATAGCGCCGAACCGCGGCGGCATCGACTGCACCGGCGGTGTCAGCGACCAACTGCGAACAAGCGGAGGCGAGTTCGCGCACGTCGGAGCCAACCGCGTCGAGCAGGGCGGTCACCGTTTCCTCGTCGACCTTGACCCGCAGTGCACGGAACTCCTTGCGGATGAAGTCGACGCGTTCGCTGAGCTTCGTGATCCGCGCGCAGGGATGTACCTGCGCACCGAGCTTTTGCAGCTCGCTGGCCAGCGCTTTAGCCCGCCCGCCGCCCGAGTGCGCCACCACCAGGACCGTGCCCGTCGGGACGTCGGCGGCGGCCGCGGCGATCAAAGAGGCCGCGTCTTTGCCCGCGTCGCCGGCGGCCTCAAGCACGACGATGCGTTCGTCGGCGAACAACGACGGGCTGAGCAATTCGGCGAGTTCATACGTGCCGACATCACCGGCCCGCATCCGGCTGACCGGCACATCGTCGGTGCCCGCGCGCTGCCGCGCCGACCGCAGCACCTCGGCCACCGCCCGTTCGACCAGCAGTTCCTCGTCTCCCAGGACCAGGTGCAACGGCGCAAGCTCGCTCACCCCACGATGGTGTCACGTGGGTCTGACTAGGGACCGACTAGTCCCGACAGCGACCAGGCCAACGCCCAAATGACGACCGCTGCGCCGCCCAGTCCGACCGCCAAGCGAAACCAGCGCCACGGCCACAAGAGCAGGGCGAGCAGGAATACCAGGGCGGTGGCAGCGCCGACCACCAGCACACCGGCCGTACCCGACGGGACGGGCACGGTCGCCGCGGGGACGTCGGCCGCCCACCGCGCCACGCTCAACACCCACCACAGCTCGGGGCCGGCGAATCGGATCAGCAGCTGCCCACCGGTCGGCCACAGCAGGCACAACACGGCCGCCGCACTGCCCAGCACCGTGATCGGTGCTATCGCCGCCGCCACCGCAAGATTGGCGAACGCCGCCACCAGGCTGAGCCGGCCCGAAATACCGGCGACCAGCGGAGCGGTCACCACGTGGGCGGCCCACGCGACCGCGAGCGCATCCGCCAGCAGCTTGGGACAGCCCCTCGCGGTCAGGCGACGTGACCAGACCGGCGCGATGACGACCAGTGCGGCCGTCGCCAGCACCGACAGCGCGAAGCCCGCATCGACAGCGAGGTGGGGAGCAACGACCAGCAATATCAGCACCGCCGCCGACAGGGCCGGAATCGCTTGCCGCCGTCGCGAAGACAGCATCCCCGCCAGCGCGATGGCACCCATCACCGCCGCCCGCAATACGCTTGCCGTCGGTTGGACGACGATGACGAAGGCCACCAATGCCACCGCGGCCAGCGCTACGGCCGCCCGCGGGCCGATCAACCGCGCCGAGAACAGCACAGCCGCGCACACGATCGTGACATTGGCCCCCGATACCGCCGTCAAGTGCGTCATGCCGGCGACGCGAAAATCACGGCTGGTCTCGGCGCTAACCGCCGCGGTGTCGCCGAGGACCAGGGCGGGCAGCATCGCGGCCTGCTCGGCAGGCAACGCATCGCGGGCGGCGGCGGCGAACCGGGTGCGCACAGTGTGAGCGGCCCGCTGCAGGGCACCGGCCCGGCCCATCGTTGGACGGCCCGTCGCGTTGAGCACGGCGACGGTCAGGTCCTGGCGTGCGGGACGGTTGATGCGCGCAGTGAAGCGCACCGGCTGGCCCGCCATCACGCCAGCGAAGTCCGAGGTGCGCGCGAAAACGACTACCCGTCCAGATATTTCGTCGGTGCGCAGACGCTGCAAGGTGGCACGAAACATGAGCCTGCCGCGGCCCACCGACAGCGGGCTCTCGGTGGGGGTGACCGTCACCGGAGCCGCAGTCCCGAACGCCGCAGCAATGGGGTGGCGAGCTACCGCGTCGGCGCGCAGCGCGACCGCGAGCCCGAAGCCCGCGCCCACGACACCGATCGCCAGCACGCCGGCGGCGATCGCCCGCGTGCGGGGGCGTAAGCGGCGTCGGGCCACACACAGCAGCGCACACGAGGCGGCGGCCAGCACGACGCAGCAGAATGCGAGCAACCGGCCGACCGGCCACACGATCCCAGCGGCCGTGACTGTCCAGCCCGTGAACGCGGCCGGGACCAGGCGGACATCGAGGTGCGCCAGCGGCGATTCATCGAAGCCGGGCTGGCGCACCGGTGTCAGACACGGACCAGGGCACGCAGCTTATCTAGCCGCGCCGGGCCGATCCCGTCGACATCGGCGAGCTGGTCGACGCTGGTGAATTTGCCGTTGGCCTGCCGCCACGCCACGATCGCGGCGGCGGTGACCGGTCCGACCCCGGGCAAAGTGTCCAGCTGCTCCACGGTCGCGGTATTGAGGTCGAGCGCCGCACCCGCCTTCGGCTTGACCGATCCCGATCCCGATACCGGTGCCGGCGCCCCAGGTATCGGTGCCGAGCCGGAGGACACCGAGCTGCCGAGCGCCGTCGGCTGCCCTGAGATCGGGGCCAGCCCGACCACGATCTGCTCGCCGTCGCCGAGCGGACGGGCCATGTTCAATCCGATGGTGTCCGCACCCTCCACCGCACCGCCGGCGGCCTGCAGCGCATCGGCGATCCGCGCACCAGGCGCCAGGGTGACCAATCCGGGAGTGCGGACCAGGCCGACCACGCTGACCACCACCGGTCGATCGGAACCTGCCGGCTGGCCGGCGGCCGGACTCGCCGACGACCTGGGGCTTGCCGTCGACGCCTTCTCGACTGGAGGGAGCTTGGCCGACATCACCGGTGCGGGCTTATCGCGCACCAAGGTGAATATCGTGACCAGCACGGCCAGCGCGGCCACCACGGCTAGCCCGATGGCACCGGCGCGACCCGGATCGGCGCGCAGCCTGGCCGCCCACCCGCCGCGCTGGGAACTGTCGGGAAGCCACCGCGGCAGCAACGAATTCTGATCGTCAGCCGGCGCTTCCTGGTCTTGCGCGGAGTCGTCGGGGTCGGCGTGCGAATCGGTATCCGGGTCAGCACCGAGCCTTCGATGCAGTCGCTCGGCGGGCAGTTCTGTTCGCATGAGCCGACGGTAAGTGCGCCGACCGTCCCAACGACCCGTCCAGAGGCATTGCGACGCTCGCTTGTGGACTAACCCGAGGCTGTGCACGAGCACTACATGGGATGGGTCAAGATGGAACGCGGAGCGAACGACCGGGACCCCGATGCCCGTTGTGTTCACCCGGGTCGCCACGTTCACCCCCCAGACGACAGGAGGCCGCCATGAAGTTGGCGCTCACAACCGAGGAAGCCGCGTTCCGCGACGAGCTTCGCACCTTCTACACCACCCACATTCCCGAGGAGCTCCGCGAGGCGGTGCGTCAGGGCACGCCGGTGACTAAGGACCACATCGTCACCAGCCATAAGATCCTCAACGATCACGGGCTCGCGGTTCCCAACTGGCCGGTCGAATGGGGTGGCAAGGACTGGACGCCGACCCAGTACCAGATCTGGGCCGACGAGATGCAACTGGCATGCGTGCCGGAGCCGCTGAACTTCAACGTCAAGATGGTCGGCCCGGTGATCGCCGAATTCGGGTCCCAGGAGATCAAGGAGCGCTTCCTTCCCCCGACGGCCAGCATCGACATCTGGTGGTGCCAGGGGTTCTCCGAGCCGGAAGCCGGTTCGGACCTCGCCTCCCTGCGCGCCACCGCGGCCCGGGACGGCGACAGCTACGTCGTCAACGGGCAAAAGACGTGGACCACGCTGGGCCAGTACGCGGACTGGATCTTCTGCCTAGTGCGCACCGACCCGCGGGCGCCCAAGCGCCAGGCCGGCATTTCGTTCCTGCTCATCGACATGGCAACGCCGGGCATCACGCTGCGGCCGATCAAGACGATCGACGGCGGCCGCGAAGTCAACGAGGTCTTCTTCGCAGACGTTCGGGTACCGGCCAACCAGCTTGTGGGAGAAGAGAATCAGGGCTGGACGTACGCGAAGTTCCTGCTGGGTAACGAGCGCACCGGCATCGCCGGGGTCGGCCGGACCAAGGTCCGCCTCGCCGAAGTGAAAAAGCACGCGAAGGCGACCGGTTTGCTCGACGACCCGCTGTTCGCGGCACGCCTGGCCGAGGCCGAAAACGAGGTGCTGGCATTGGAACTCACGCAGTCGCGAGTAACCACGGACTCCGCGGACGGTAAGCCCAACCCGGCATCGTCGGTGCTCAAGATGCGCGGCAGTCAATTGCAGCAGATCGCGACCGAGCTGCTCGTCGAGGTGGCCGGTCCCGACGCGCTGCCGATCGACGATGATGACATCACGTCACCACCATGGGCGCAGTCCAGTGCCCCGCGCTACCTCAACTACCGCAAGACATCGATCTACGGCGGCAGCAACGAAGTGCAGCGCAACATCATCGCGTCCACCATTCTGGGATTGTGAGGCAACCATGGACTTTCAGCTAAGTGACGAGCAGGCCCTGCTCCGCGACACCACCCGCGACCTGCTGTCACGCACCTATGATCCCGAGAGCCGCAACAAGATCATCGAGACCGACCTCGGCTGGAGCCGCGAGGTCTGGAGTCAGCTCGCCGACACCGGGATCCTGGGCCTCGGGTTCGAGCCGGAAGAGGCGGGCCAGATCGAGATCATGGTGGTGCTCACCGAGATTGGGCGACGGTTGGCGCCCGAGCCCGTCGTGCACGCCGCCCTAGCGCCCGGTGCGCTGATCGCCGAACGCGGGAGCGAGGCGCAAAAGCAACTGCTGGAGCAGGTCGCAGCGGGTCAAAAGTTGCTTGCGTTCGCCCATTTGGAAACCGGCCACCGGAAACCGACCGCGGCTGTCGCCACTCAGGCTGCGCGGCAAGGCGATTCGTGGACCGTGACCGGAACGAAGAACCCGGTTCTAGCCGGTGACTGCGCCGATACGCTGGTGGTCAGCGCCGCGTTGCCGGACGGCGGAACGGGATTGTTCTTGGTCGACGGTGACGCCGTGCACCGGCACCCCTACCCGACGTTCGACGGTCAGCGCGGCGCTCAGATCGAGCTTGACTCCGCGCTTGCCGAGCCCCTTGGCGACGCGGTGGACGCCTCACCCGCCATCCGCAACGCCATCGTCCGCATCCAGTCGGCGTTGTGTTGCGAAGCCGTCGGCGCGATGGAGGAAGCGCTGCGCCTCACCACCGATTATCTCAAGTCCCGCAAGCAGTTCGGCGTCACGCTCAACAAATTCCAGGCGCTCACCCAGCGGGCCGCCGACATGTACGTGTCGCTGGAGTTGGCCCGCAGCATGAGCTTCTACGCCGCGATGTCGATCGCGGACGGCAACCTCGACCCGGTGATCGCATCGCGGGCCAAGTTGCAGGTCGGCCGGTCCGGCCGGCATATCGCGCAGGAATCGATCCAGATGCACGGCGGCATCGGCATGACCGCGGAATATCCGGTCGGCCACTACGCCGCTCGGCTCACAGCGATCGAACACACCTTGGGCTCCACGCACGATCACCTGCAGGTCCTGATTGACCACATCGCCGATTACGGCTTAGCGCGGCTCTAGGCCCATGGCCGAGCTCTCCGCCAGGGTCGTCGAGTTCCTGTCGGCCGGCACCCGCACCGGGATGCTGGGTTACGTTGCAGCCGATGGCAGACCGCTGGTCGCGCCGGTGTGGTTTGTCGTCGATGATGGCCAGCTGGTGTTCACCACAGGCCGTGATACGTCGAAAGGCCATGCCCTGGCGCGTGATTCGCGAGTCGTCATCTGTGCCGACGACCCCCACCCGCCCTATTCGTTCGTGCAGGTGCAGGGTGTGGCCGCGATGAGCGAGGATCCGCAGGACGTGCTGGACTTCGCGACGCGGACCGGGGGGCGCTACATGGGTGCCGACCGCGCCGACGAGTTCGGCCGCCGCAATGCCGTTCCCGGCGAACTGGCGGTGCGCGTGCGCCCGACCAAGGTCATCGCCGGATTCGATATCAGCGACTGAACGCGCACCGCGCAGACCGGCAAAGGAGTTTCGGCGGGAAAATCGCCGGCGAATGCCGCGCTAAGGGTGACGCGGCACGCTTGTAGACGCTGTGAAGAGTTTCGTCGCGCACTTGAAAATCGGTACCTGACATACTGTTTCGTCGAATCATTAGGTCGGCTCGGGCACACCGACGGATTCCACCGACTGTGAGACAACCTCTGAAATCTGACCGGCTAGGTACTCGGCGAGTCCCCCGATCGTCGGATAGTCGAATACCGCGGTAGCGTTGAGCGTGAACGCGCCACCGAACTGGCTGTGCAGCCGGTTGCGGAGTTCGACCGCCATCAGTGAATCCGTACCCAGGTCCAGGAACCGGCTGGTTGCGGCGGGCGGTTGCGCGAGCCGCAGGAATTGCTGTACTTCGCGCTGCAGGTGTTCGGTCAGGAAAGCGCCGCGCTGCACATCGGGTACCTCGTTCAGTTGCTTGAGCAACTCGGCGTCGCCCGTTGCCTCCGCGGCAGCACTGGGCAATACGAGGTCGAGAATCGGTGGGCGAGAAGCGCCCAGCAGCTTCGCGGCACGCTGCCAGTTTGCTTTGATGACGATGCCCTGCCCAGTTCCGTTGGCGACAACCTCAGCGAGCGCGCCGAGAGCGCACGAGGGTTCCAGCGGAATCAGCCCTTGCACAACAAGATTGGCGCGTGCGGCTTCCGAAGAGGCCATACCGCCCTGGGCCCAGGGACCAAAGTTGACGCCTGTCGCCGGCAAGCCTTGCGCCTTGCGGTCCGCGACGAGCCCGTCGAGCAACGCATTGGCAGTCGCATAGTTGGCCTGGCCGGGTGGACCGAGCACGCTCGAGACCGACGAGTAGACGATGAAGAAGTCAAGGTCGTCGTTCTTCGTCAACCGGTCTAAGTGGTAGGCACCGAACGCTTTGGGCGCCAACGTCGTCCGGAAACGCTCCGCACTCTGTTGCGGTAGCAGCGCGTCGTCGAGGACACCCGCCAGGTGTGCCACTCCCGCGAGAGGTGGCAACTCCGCACGGATCCGCCCCAGCAACTCATCAACCTGAGACTCCTCGCCGATGTCGGCCGCGAAGGTGTGGATCCGGCACCGGTAGCGCTCGGTGATGTCGTCGATTGCCCGCTGCGCATCCGCACCGGGCGTGCGCCGACTGGTCAACACGATGTCACCGGCCCCGAGTTGCGCCAGATACGCCGCCGTGTGCAGGCCGAGTGCACCCAGACCGCCGGTGATCAGATAGCTCCGATCACCTTGCGGCTGCAGCGGTTTCGGTATCTGCAACACAATCTTGCCGATATGACGCGCTTGCTGCATCCGGCGGAACGCCGTCTTCGCCTCGGTCAGCGGATAGATCTCGGCGGGAAGCGGCGCCCACTCGCCGCGAGCCAACCCGTCCGACACCTCGGTCAGCAATCGTTTAATGTGCTCGGGGTTTTGCAGGGTGGTCACATCTAGCGCCACGATCTCGTAGGCGATATCGGGACGGGCCGCCGCCATCTGCTCCGGAGTCCAGATGTCTCGCTTGGCGATCTCGGCGAAACGGCCATTCTGGGCAGTGGCCCGCACAGTCGCTTCGACGAAGCCCTCGTTGGTCAGGCTGTTGAGCACCACATCGACGCCAGCGCCGTCGGTGTCGGCGATGATCTGGTCGGCGAAGTCCGTACTGCGCGAATCGTAGACATATTTCGCACCCAGCTTGCGCAGTGCTGCGCGTTTGTAGGTGCTGGCCGTGGCGAAGACGATCGCGCCGTGCTGCTGCGCCATCTGTATCGCGGCCAGTCCGACGCCACCGCTGGCGGCGTGAACGAGCACGCGGTCACCGGGCTTCAGCTGCGCCCAGTCGAACGCGAGTCGGGCCGTGAGTGCCGCAGCGGGAATGGTGGCCGCCGCTACCGCGCCCAGCCCGTCGGGCAGCGGTGCCAGCAACTGGACCGGCACATTGAACCGGCTGGCGAACGCGCCCTGCATGAAGCCGTAGACGCGTTGGCCGACCTCGAGTCCGATGACGCCGGTACCCAACTGTGTGACGATGCCGGCGAAGTCACCGCCGATCGGGCCCGGATCGCCCGGATAGAGGCCCAGCACATTGAGCACATCCCGGAAGTTCAAACCAGCGGCCTCCACCCGGACCTGCACATAGCCGTCGTCCGGCGGCGGCACTTCCGTCTCGGTCAGACCCAGGTTGTCGATCGCGCCGCGTTCAGTGGGCGCCAGGACGTAATCGTTCGCACGCGGTACCGCAAGATGACCGCTCCGCGCCCACGGCAGCAACCGCGACGCCAGGAATTTTCCTTGCCGCAGTGCGAGTTCGGGTTCGTCGACCGGTGCGCCGAGCAGGCCGGCCACTGAGTGCACGGCCCCCTCAGATCCGTCGTAATCGACCAGCCTGCACCGCAGGGCCGGTTCCTCGTTGATGATGTTGCGCCCGAGTCCCCACAGCGCAGCCTGCATCGGGTCGACCGGTTCGCCGGATTCAGTCGCCACGGCTCGTTCGGTGATGATCCACAGTCCGTTGGGAAGTTTGAGCGCCTCATCGGCCTGCAGGGTGTGCACCGCGCTGAGTAGGTGAGCGATCTCGGCCTCCAGCCGCTCGGCAGCTTCAGCGCTCGACTCGTCTGCACTCCGACCGGTGCCGCGCCAGACGATGCCGGAGAACGGCATACCGCGCTCCTGAGCCTGCGCCAACAGCTGCCCCAAGGGCTCCGGATCCACTGAATTCGACGCCCGGTCAAAAGAGATGCAGCCTGGTAGCTCGGCCGCCAGTTCGTCGAATCCGGCAATCAGCCAGGTACCGATCGCATTTCCGGCGTCGTCGCTCGACGCCGGCGGCGGCAACTCGTGCCAACCGAGGCTGTACAGCAATCGGGTGGCATCGCCGCCGAGCCCGCGCAACAACGCCTCTCGGGGCGCGCGTTTGACCGTGAACTCGCGAATCCCGCCCAGGCGGCCGCCATCCCGATCGATGAAATCGAGATCGAAGACTTGGGTTTCGCTGTCGAGGCCGCTGGTGTACCACCTCGCGCGGCAATAAAACCGCCGAGGCATCTTCTCCCGTAACATCACTTGCCCATACCGCAACGGCAAGAACAGATCATTGACCCCCTGTTCGGCCGCAAGAAGAGCCGGGAAGGCCGGGAAGGCGACTCCGGTGCACAGGTCGAGCAGCACCGGATGCATCGGCTCGGTTCCGAGATGTTCGGCGAGTTCTTCGCCGACGGTGATATCGCCGACCGCCTCACCGTCACCGAGCCACAGCGACTTGAGGGAACCGGACCAGTTAGGGCCCCATGCCAGCTCCATGTCGGCGAAGGTCTCGAACAGCTCCTGCGGACGCATGCGGTTACACCGCTCGATCGCCGCGTCGATGGAATCCGCCGGATCGGCTGCCGGCTCGTCATCGACACCGGTGACGACGGTGCCATCGGCGTTCAACGACCACTCAGCATCACGAACACCGTATGGGCGGCTGTGCACCCGGAAGGCCCAGCCGCCGCCGTCCTCCAGTGGATGCAACGTCAGCTGCACCTCCCGGGAGGCCTTGTCGCCCAGGATGATCGGCTCATAGAAGAAGACATCTTTGACCCGCGCCGGCGGGCCAACGGCAGCGAGGGCCATCGCCGCATACGTCGCCCCGGGAACGACAACGGTGCCATAGATGACGTGATCCGACAGCCACGGTTGCGATTTGACGGACAGTCGGCTGGTGTAGACCGAGTCGCCGCAGGCGAGATCCTTTGCACTACCCAAGATTCCGGATACCGCAGCGCCCTGACCATCGATGCCGGCGATGCCGGAAGACTTGGGCCAGAAGCGACGGCGCTGGAATGGATAGGTAGGCAGTTCGAGTCTGCGGCGAGGCTGATGATGCAGCGCCGCGAACTTGGGCCGATGGCCGCTGACATAGGCCGTGGCCAGCGCTTCGGCGATCTGATGCCGGTCACCGACGCCCTTGCGCAGGGAAACGATCGCACGGGGCGCCGCCAAATGTTCCGGCCAGACCTGCACCGCAGCCCCGGTCAGAACCGGTTGCGGACCGATCTCCATCAACACCGTGCATCCCAGCGCCGCCACGGTGTGCACGCTTTCGGCGAACTGCACCGGCTGGCGGGAATGCCGCCGCCAATATTGGGCGTCTAGTGGGGTTTCCGCCGTGAGCACGGTGCCGGTGCGGTTGCAGACCAGTGGCAACGTCGGCATAGCAAATTGCAACCGCGCTGCAGACGACTCGAATTCACCGAGCACCGGCTCCAGCAACTCCGAATGGAAGGCGTGGCTGGTTTCCAGCCAGCTGCACCGGACCCCGTCATTGCCACACCTGGTGACGATCTGCTCTAGATCCGCGCCGGGACCCGACAGCACCGTGTTGGGGCCGTTGTAGGCGGCGACCGACACTCGGGGGAACTCGTTGGCGATCTCCTCGACGTACTTGGCGTCGGCGAACACCGCCACCATTCGCCCACCGCCGGGCAGACTGCCAAACAGCCGGCCGCGCTCGGCCATCAGCCGTGCCCCGTCCTCAAGGCTGAAAACTCCGGCCACACATGCCGCGGCATATTGGCCCACGCTGTGCCCCAGCACCACATCGGGCTCGACGCCCCACGACTGCCACAGCCGGGCCAGGCCCATCTCGACGGCGAAAAGCGCCGGCTGAGCAAACGAAGTGTGCCGCAACGTTTCTCCGGCCTGACGGCCGGTTTCGCGGTCGGTGGCGAACAGCACGTCCAGCAACGGGCGCGGCAGTATCTCGTTGACCGCGTCCGCGCAACGTGTCACTGTTTCTGCGAAAACCGGCTCAACGTCGAACAACTCGCGCGCCATCCCCGGATGCTGGCTGCCCTGCCCGGTGAACAACCACGCCGTCGTCGGCCGGTCAGTACACTCGCCACGTACCACACCGGGTCGCAGCCGGTTCTCGACCAACTCGGCCAGGCCCTCGTGGGCGCTCTGAACCGAATCCACGACCAGCGCGGCCCGGTGTTCGAAATGCGAACGCCCGGCCCCGGCCGTGAAGCACACATCGGCGATGTCGACCTTTGGGTGGGTGTTCAACCATTCCCCATATCGCTGCGCCAACACCACCAGCGCCTGCGGTGACCGCGCGGACAGCGGCAGCACGTCGACCGGCTCATCTTGAGCGTCCGGCTCCGATGCCACCGCGATGTCGCCTGTCGAGTATTCGTCGGCGGTCGCCGATGGTGGCGGCGCCTCCTCGATCAGCACGTGTGCGTTCGTGCCGGTGAACCCGAAGGAACTTATTCCGGCGCGCCGCGGCCTGCCGTTGGCTTGCCACGGGATTGCCTCGTCCACGACGCGCACCGGCAGCGAGTCCCATGGGATATGCGGCGACGGTTTCTCGAAGTGCAGGCTCTGCGGCAGCACTTCGTGCTGCAGCGACAACACAACCTTGATCAGACCGGCGGCCCCCGATGCCGACTCGAGGTGGCCGATGTTGGTCTTCACCGAGCCGATCAGCAACGGCCGGTCCGCGTCACGACCGGCACCGTAGACAGCCCCGGCCGCCTGCACCTCGATCGGATCGCCCAGCGGGGTACCCGTTCCGTGTGCCTCGAGGTAGTCGACATCCCCGCCGGCGAGACCAGCGCGCACCAGCGCCGTTGTGATAAGCCGTTGCTGTGCACCACCATTGGGCACGGTAAAACCGCTGGAAGCACCGTCTTGATTGACCGCGCTGCCCGGGATGACCGCGCAAACCCGATCGCCGTCACGCACCGCGTCGCTCAGTCTCTTGAGCACCAGAATCCCGCAGCCTTCACTGCGCACATAACCGTCGGCGGCTGCGTCGAAGGTCGCGCACCGTCCGTTGGGGGAAAGCATCCTGGCGCGCGAGGCGGCGATGATGGATACCGGGCTAAGCAAGACGTTCACACCGCCGGCCAACGCTAAATCGCAGTCACCGGCGTGCAATGCCTGGCAGGCCTGGTGGACGGCCACCAACGACGAGCTGCAGGCGGTATCGACCGCGACCGCCGGTCCTTCTAGTCCGAGCGCGAAGGCAACCCGGCCGGAAATGGCATTCAGCGCATTGCCGGTGATGAAGTGGGGCTCGATTTTCTCAACCGAGTCGGCGGACAGCAAATGCGAATACTCGTTGACGGCCACCCCGACAAAAGTGCCGGTTCGGCTGCCGCGCAACGCCGCTGGGGAATACCCAGCACGTTCCAGGCCCTCCCACGCAGTCTCGAGCACCAGCCGCTGCTGGGGTTCGATCCAAATAGCCTCGCGCGGTGAGATACCGAAGAATTCTGGATCGAATCCGTCGATTCCGTCGAGGTATCCGCCGAAGCGGCTGTAGATCTTGCCCGGGGTATCTGGATCCGGGTCGTAAAACTCGTCGATGTCGAATCGGTCCTCCGGGACTTCCCGGATCGCATCGACACCGCCGGACAACACCTCCCAGAAAGCCTCCGGATCGGGCGCGCCGGGGAAACGGCACGACACCGCGACGATTGCGATCGGCTCATCCGTGCGCGTCGTCACTACCGGGGCCGGCTGAGGCCCTGACTTGGCGGATGCCTGATCGCTGAGCCCGAGCACGTCGCCGAGCAGGTAATCCGCCACGTCGGACAGACGTGGGTAATCCATCGCCAGGGTCGCCGGTATCTCCTTGCCGACTGCTTGCTCGATGCGGCGCCGCAATTCGACGGCCATCAGCGAATCCATGCCGAGATCGAAGAATCCGGCGTCCTCGCGGATCTCCGCGGCATCGACTCGCGTCACCTCCGCCACCGCCTCGCGCAGGTAATCCGCGACAAGTTTCTTGCGCTGCTGCACCGGAGCGTGGGTGAGCTGTTCGACCAGTCGAGTCTTCCCCGACGGCGTTGGTGCCGGCGCGAAATCGGGCACCTCACGCTCCAGCTCCGCCAGGAACGACCGCCTCCCCGCTTGCTGGTAGAGCGGCAGGAAGCGGGCCCAGTCGATCCGGGCCACAACGCCTTGTACTGTCCCCTGCGCGGAAGAAGCCGCCATGAGATCGGCCATACCCGCCAATGCATCGGCAGGCGATAATGTCCGGACCCCGCGCTGAGCCAGTCGCGCACGAGCCTCCTCGTCGGCCATGCCCGCCGACCACGGACCGAAATTAACGCTGATCCCCGAGACGCCCTGCTCGCGCAGCCGCCAGGCCAGCCCGTCGAGGAAGGCGTTA